>DASYNR010000238.1:0-9703 GCA_036008485.1 Candidatus Acidiferrales bacterium
CGAGATGAGCGGCAACGCGAGCGGCTTCATTCGCGGCGAGTTCGCCATCGAGGTAGGCCATCAATTGTTCGCGTTCCACGGGATGCGTTTCAGCTGTCATAACGACACCTTTTTTATTTCACTGACTTTCGGAATCAATAAAGATTTCAATTCCATGCGCGCGCGGAAAAGACGCGAGCGCACTGTGTTGACTGGAATTTTGAGCAACTCAGCGATTTCATCGTAGCTGAGTTGTTCGTATTCGCGGAGCAAGAGAACTTCGCGATGTTGCTCATCGAGTTTTTCTACTGCGCGGCGGACC
This sequence comes from Candidatus Acidiferrales bacterium, assembly GCA_036008485.1. Taxonomy (GTDB): domain Bacteria; phylum Acidobacteriota; class Terriglobia; order Acidiferrales; family UBA7541; genus DASTCZ01. The sequence continues at coordinate 302 of DASYNR010000238.1, forward strand.
CAGAGAGCGTCGCAGGAATCTTGTTGAGCGCCGGCTACCGGTTCCGTCGAAATCGGAACTGGATCGTGTTTCGTCCGCCTGAATTCACCGGACGCCTGCTTGAACGCGATCGAGTACAAATAGGTGCGAAAGGTTGCGCGCGGTTCGTAGCGTTCGATTCCGCGCAAGACGACTAGAAAAGTTTCCTGCGCCAATTCTTCGGCGCGCGCAGCGTCACGTAAGCGCCGACGGAAAAATCCGAAGACGGGTTGTCGATAGCGATCGAAAAGCTCCGCGAAGGCAGCTTGCGAGCCGCGCTGGAAGTCGAGGATGAGCTGTTCGTCGCTCGTCATTTTCGTGAACTGCGCTGCCCTTCACTATGTGTAATGCCCGCCGAGGCGAGAAAGTTCCCCGGATATTTCGGCCGCAGAACCAGGGTGATTGTACGGCACAAGGGTGACCTTCGGGCGTTCCGCGCGTCTTAATTTATGCGGGGGTGCGCGCGATGGACGGAATCGGATGGGGATCTGCGCTGTGGAAAGATTTGCGATATGGAGCGCGATTGCTGAGCTTGAATCCCGGATTCGCCGCGGTGGCGATACTTTCGCTGGCGCTGGGAATCGGCGCGAACACCGCGATCTTCCAACTTGTGAACGCGATACGGTTGCGAAGTTTGCCCGTGCAAGATCCGCAAGGACTGGCTGTTGTGCGTCTGCAAGATAGAAGTTGGGCGTCTGGCAATTTCAGTAGCCGATATTCGTCGCTCACAAATCCTCAGTGGGAACAAATTCGAGATCGCCAGCAGGGATTTTCAAAAATATCGGCGTGGAGTCCCCAACGATTGAATTTGGCGAATGGCGGTGAGGCGCGCTACGGCGAAGTGATTTGGGTTAGCGGAGAATTTTTCAACGTGCTGGGAGTACAGCCTTACGTTGGGCGTTTGCTTGGGCCAGAAGATGACCGGAGAGGATGCGGCGCGACGAGTGCGGTAATCAGCTATTCATTCTGGCAACGGCAGTATGGCGGAGAGCGGGATATTCTTGGGAAAAAGTTGACGCTCGAAGGGCATCCATTTTCGATTATTGGCATTACGCCCCCGGAATTTTTCGGCGTGGAAGTAGGACGCAATTACGAAGTTGCGATTCCGATTTGTTCGGAGCCGGTCATCATAGGCGAGGATACAAAGTTGGATGTGCGGCGGTCGTGGTGGCTGGCTTCGATCGGAAGGTTGAAACCCGGATGGACATTGGCACAGGCGACTGGGCAGTTGGAAACAATTTCTCCCGCGGTGATGAAAGAAACTCTGCCACCCGCATATGACGCGGATGGAGTGCAACATTATCTCGCGTACAAGTTGGGAGCGTATCCTGCGGATTCCGGATTTTCGCAATTGCGACGGGAATATTCGACTCCTTTGTGGATGCTGCTGGCGATTGCCGGATTGGTTTTGGTAATCGCGTGTGCAAATCTGGCGAATTTGATGCTGGCGCGGGCGAGCGCGCGGGAAAAAGAAATTGCCGTGCGATTGGCGGTGGGAGCGACGCGCGGAAGGCTGATACGGCAACTACTGTCGGAGAGTTTATTGCTTGCCGGAATGGGCACGGCGTTCGGTGCTTTGCTGGCGCGCGGACTGACTACATTTTTGATTGCGTTCCTGAGCACGCAATCGGATCCACTGTTTGTGAATTTGGGCACTGACTGGCGAGTGTTGGGATTTACCGCCGCGCTGGCGGTAACCACTTGTGTACTCTTTGGCCTTGCGCCGGCGGTACGCGCAACGGGAGTCGCTCCGGGAGCAGTGCTGAAAGCAGCAGGACGCGGAGTGACCGCGGGGCGAGATCGATTTGGATTGCGGCGCGCGCTGGTGGTGGCGCAAGTGGCGCTGTCGCTGGTGCTGCTCGTTGGCGCGTTGCTTTTTGTAAGAAGCCTGCGAAATTTGACGACACTCGATGCGGGATTTCAGCGCGACGGGATTTTGGAATTGGATGTGGACTTCTCAAGCCTGAAAGTTACGCATGATCGTAGGGCGGCATTTAATCAAGAACTGCGCGAACGCCTGGCGGCCATTCCCGGAGTGATTTCGGTTGCCGATACGACGAATGTTCCCGTCGGCGGAAATACGTGGAACCAACTGGTGATTGGAGATGGCGCGGATCGAAAAGTAAAAGGTGTGACAAATATCGCGCGAATCAGTCCTGGATATTTCAAAACGATAGCCACTCCGATATTGATGGGGCGCGATTTCAACGGACACGATACGGCGAGCGCGCCGAGCGTTGCCATTGTCAATCAATCATTCGTGAAAAAGTTTTTCCCGGCGGGAAGTCCCATCGGACAGAGATTTCGTTTACAGGAAGGCGTGGGCGAGCCCGAGCCTTATTATGAAGTTGTTGGCGTGACCAAAGATGCGAAGTACGCGGACCTGCATGATGACTTCGCTCCAGTTATGTACTTGGCGGATTTGCAGTTCGCCCAGCAGGGGCAGGGCGATCAGATATTGATTCGATCCGACGCGCCGCTGATAGACTTAATGAACGAAGTGAAGCAATCGGTGGCGGCGGTGAGCCCAGAAATTGTGATTGATTTCCATGTGTTCCGAACGACGATCGAAAATTCGCTGATTCGCGAACGATTGATGGCGACGCTGAGCAGCTTCTTTGGATTTCTGGCGGCACTGCTTGCAACGGTTGGTCTATACGGCGTGATTTCATATTCCGTGGCGCGTCGGCGAAATGAAATTGGAATTCGGATGGCGCTTGGCGCGGGAAGAACGAGCATCGTGCGATTAATTATGGGCGAAGCAGGAATTTTGCTCGCGATTGGAATCGTGGTAGGCGTGGGTTTGGCGTTGGCGCTGGGAAAAACGGCGAGCACTCTTTTATTTGGGCTGAAGTTTTATGACACGGTGACGATGGGGATCGCGATTGTCACACTTTCGGTTGTCGCAGCAGCAGCGAGCTATCTGCCGGCATTCCGCGCTTCACGCGTTGATCCGATGATGGCGTTGCGCGACGAGTGATCCTGCGTGCTGGCAGTTAGGTTGGCGCAAAACATTTTTATTGGCTCACTACGTAAATATCGCCGAAATTGTCGGTACCGCCGATTCCGCGCACGCTGGCACGGATCGAATATTTACTTCCCGCGTGATAGCTCGGCAATCCAAATAAATAATCGTTTGAGCGCTGGCCCAAGTCGGTGGTGCCCGCGCGTGTGACGCGCTGGATCACGACGCCATTTTCGCGAAGCTCGATCCATTCGATTTCCATGTGGCCGTGGCCTCCGATCTGGAGGAACGCTACGTCGTACTGGCCGGGCGCGGTGGTAACTGAAGAGATATCCCATTCGCGTTCGGTGAAAGCGGCGGCGGCTTCACCAGCGAGCCAGTGAGTTGCGGGCGCTGGGAGCGGAGTTACAGGACGGAAATGAACGTCAAGGACGGTGAGACGATCGAGATCGGGTCTCAGGCGCGTGGAAAAATCCGCGAAATTGTGAGTGACGCGCGGAGACCACAAAGCCTCGGCGAGCGCGCTCAATCGAGGGTATGCGAGATATTCCATTTGCCTGGGCTGTGGAATAAATTCCGACCAGAGTTGTCCTTGCCCGCCGAGAACGTGCTGCGCTTCAGTGGGAGTTAGAGCTGGCGGCACCGGCTCAAAATTGTAAACGGTTTCGAGCGGAAGAAATCCGCCGATGGCGAGAGGCTCGAGGCGCGGAGCAATCCACTGATAGTGATCAAGATAGGTGAAGTCGCCGGGCGTCATGACGACATCGTGTCCAGCCTTCGCGGCGGCGATGCCTCCATCAATTCCGCGCCAGGACATTACGGTTGCGCCGGGGGCGAGGCCACCCTCGAGAATCTCATCCCAGCCGACCAACCGGCGATTGTGCGCGGCGAGGAACTGATCCATTTGACGCACAAACCAACTTTGCAATTCGTTTTCGTCTTTCAAGCCAAGCTCTTTCATGCGAGCCTGAGCTTTCGGATTGTAGCGCCACGGGCGCTTGTCAACTTCGTCGCCACCGATGTGAATAAATTTGCTGGGAAAAAGCGCCATCACTTCGGTCAGCACATCTTGCAAAACGTGAATCGTTGATTCATCCACATTGTAATTTGAATCCGCGGCTTGATTCATTCCGGAAAACGTCATGAAACTTGTGTCACCACCACCCTGCTCGATTTCCAATTTGTTGCCGAGAGAAGGATAGGCGGTGATCGCCGCGGCGGAATGGCCGGGCATTTCGATTTCCGGTACGACGGTGATGAAACGTTGCGCGGCGTAACGCACGACTTCGCGAATATCGTCCTGCGTGTAGTAGCCGCCCTGCGGAAGGCTGACGGCTTGCATGGGCTGCACGGGATTGAAAGTTGTGTAATCGGTTTTTCCGCCGACGAGCGCGAGGCGCGGATATTTTTTAATTTCGACGCGCCAACCCTGATCGTCAACCAGATGCCAGTGCAGAACATTCAATTTGTGAAGCGCCATCAAATCCAGAAATTTCAGGACGAATTCTTTGGGCATAAAGTGGCGGGCGACGTCCATGTGAACGCCACGCCAGGAAAAACGAGGAGTGTCTTCGATTGTAGCAACGGGAACGGTCCAGCGGACGCCTTCGACTGGCGTTCGGCGCATTAAATCGGCGGGCAACATTTGGCGCAAACTTTGTATGGCGTAAAATAGTCCCGCGGGATCGAATGCGCGAATGCGAATTGCGGTGCGCGTAATTTCCAGACGATAGCCTTCGGGGCCAAGGCGCTTGAGAGTGTGATCAATCGCGAGGGTGACGGCACTTGGACCCAGGGCGCGAACGATTGGAAATGAGAATCCTGTTGGGGGGCGCAGGTAATCGCGAAGTTGTTCTGCCAGCGCTTGCTGGGACGCGGCGGCGACGATTTGAGTGTGTACAGTGAAGACGAAAGAACCTTTTCCGGCGACGACTGAGACGGGCTGCGGAATTATTTGAATTGGAATTGCGATTTCTGGCGCGGACGGGACGGCCTTAGCCGGCGCGGTTTTTGGCGGTGCTGCCGATTTGGATTGCTGCGGCGATTTCGCGGGCGTGGATTGTTTCGCGTTTGCGTTTGCGATGAACGCGGCCGTTGCTATTAATGCGAACGCGAGAACTCGTGCGGATGCCGTGCCTGCGAAATTCATGCCCGATGTGCTCCTGTGAAATGAATGGCGCGATGATACTCAACCGGGACGCGGGTAGCAATCGCGCGTTCCAGAAATGAGCGCTTAATTTGCCGCGTGCTAAGTGGACTAACGCAGCGACAGGAGTGTCGGCGCTACTGAGACTTCCGCAATTTCTCGCCTTACGATAAACTGCAACTATTATGGCTGAAAAAATAAAGAAGACTGATGCGGAATGGAAGAAAGAACTTACGCCCGAACAATATTATGTGATGCGGCAAAAAGGCACCGAGCCGCCATTCACGGGAAAGTATTGCGACGCGAAGGAATCGGGCACATATGTTTGCGCGGCTTGCGGACAGCCACTATTTGAATCGAAGAAGAAATTTGAATCAGGAACTGGATGGCCGAGCTTTACGGCGCCACTAGCACCCGAAAGCGTGGAAGAAGAATCGGACGCGAGCCATGGAATGATCCGCACGGAAGCGAAATGTGCGCGGTGCGAAGCGCACTTGGGCCACGTGTTTGACGATGGGCCGAGGGACGCGGGCGGCATGCGGTACTGCATCAATTCGGCTTCGCTGAAATTGGAAAATGACAAGACGAAAAAGTAACGTGACGCTGGACAATTGCTCGCGATAGAGCTTTCGCCGAAATTCCCTCCATACATAAATCTAATTCCTTCGTGGATTCCATCATTTATCCTTACGCTCCAGCCACCGATGTTCCGAGGCCGAAAAGATTATTGATTGCGCTAACGTATTGATCGGCCACCCAGCCGCCGGCCTCGGAGACCACAAAAACGTGAGCCGGATTTATGACGCAGTGAAGCGCGCGCAGTCTGAACGCGCCGCCAGCAAGCGCACTGGAGACAAAGTTGAGTTCGAGCGGCGCCGCACTGAGCGCGTTGCGCTGAACGTTCCCGTATTCGTGTATGGACGCGGCGAGCGCAACGAGCCGTTCCACGAAGAGACGAATTCGCTGGTGGTAAATTCTCACGGCGCGCTGCTGATTCTTTCGAGCAAAGTAAATTTCGGCCAGGAACTCTGGCTGATGAATCCTTTGACGCGCCATGAACAGGCCTGCCGCGTCGTGCGCTTCGGAAAAAGGACGCGCAAGCGCGCGGAAGTGGCGATCGCGTTCACCGAACCCGCGCCTGCGTTCTGGAGCCGCGCTGACGGGGCAACTCCCCAGCCGGAATCTCCCAAGTAGGCCCGCCGAGGCACCGTGAATTTTCATCAGAATTTCACCTTCCGTAAAGCATGTGATGGTATTCTTTCGGTGCCGCGCAGCTTTCTTGCGGATTTGCCGGAGGCATAAGGACTCGCTTTGCCAAGACCGATCGGCATTGTCGCCGTAGATGCGGGATCAAACGCCATCCGGGCCGCCGTCGCCCGAGTATCTTCCCTTTCCGAAATCACCGAAGTCGCCACGGAACGTTGGCCCGTTCGATTAGGCCATAACGTTTTCACCAAACGCCGATTGGACAATCGCACCATTGCGCGGGCGGTAAGAACATTCAAACATTTTCGCGCGATGATGCGTCAACATGACGTGCAGATTTATCGCGCCGTAGCCACCAGCGCCGTGCGCGAAGCCGAGAATGGCGAGGCGCTGGTTGGAAAAATTCTGCGCGAATCTGGAATTCGTTTGGAAGCAATTGATTCGGCAGAAGAAGCGCGGTTGGTGCGTCGAGCGGTGCGCGCGGTGCTTGGCCCGCTGGAGCCGAGGCTGGTTGTGGATCTTGGCGGAGGCAGCCTGGAAATTTCGCTGCTGCGGGAATGGCACGTGGAACAATCTTTCGCATTGCCGATCGGCACCGTTCGCTTGATGGAAAGCATGAAGCTGACGGGAATGGTGGACGAAGATCAATTTGAGCGGCTACGGCATCGCATACTTTCGGTGATTCAAAGTGCGTGGCCGAATCCCGCAAACCTTTCACGCAACATCGCAGTTTTTTGTGGCGGAAATGCGGAGCTTCTGGCGCGAGTTGCGCCGGGGCCGCGTTATCGCGGCGTGCCCTCGATTCATGTGCGGTTGTTGCGGGATCAAGCATGGGAAATTTTGCGGCGAGATGTGCCGGCGCGGATGCGCAAATTCCATGTGCGGCGAGATCGCGCGGAAGTAATGGGAATTGCGGCGGTGGTTTTCTTGTGCCTCGCCGAACACGCGCGGCTCGATACGATTCTGGTTCCGGCGGTGGGTGTCCGCGAAGGAATTTTGTGCGATCTGGCGGCGCAACATTTCGGAGCGCCCGGATTGGACGAGCGGCGCGCTCACCTGCTTCTGGATTTGTCGCGAAATATCGCAGCGAAGTTTCATTGCGATTTGCGCCACGCCGAATATGTTCGCGCCGTGGCCGGACTGTTGTTCGATCAACTCGCATCAAAGTACGAACTGCCGCCGGAGCTGCGATTGCCGCTAGAGATGGCGGCCGTTCTGCACAACTGTGGGCGGGCAATTCACGAAAAGGCGCATCACAAACACGGCGAATACTTAGTACAGAACGCGGAGCTGCCCGGATTGCCCGCCGAAACACAGGCGATTCTAGCGTGTCTTGTTCGCTATCACGGAAAATCAGAACCGGAGACGCATCACAAATTATATGCGTCGCTTCCGCCGCGGGATCGCCGGCGAATTCGCGAATTGAGCGGAATCCTGCGAATTGCCGCGGCGATGGGGGCGGGCGGAACTTTGAACGTGCGCGCGCTGCGCATCCGCGTTTCGCGAAAGCAATTGCGGCTGCGATTGTTTCTGGCGGGCGGCGCAAGTTTGGAACTGGGAATGTTGCGGAGGAAAGCGCGTCCCTTCGAGAAAGAATTTGGAGTGGCAGTAGTGTTCACGCGCACGAGAGCGAAACTCGGCGCATCAAAAATGCGGACGCCGAAACTGCATCGAGTTGAGTTCGGACCGATGCAGAAAAAATCTGTGGCGGCGCGATCCGGCCAAGTCTGGGGATTGACGGCCTGAGCGGCAAGTATTTCCGACCTGCACGGAATCAAGAGAATACAGAGCTAGCATAGGAAAATCACGTTAGAATAGAAGCGCGCCTGAATGGAAAGCGCGAGGAGATGATTTCACATTTATGCTCGTTTATTTGATGCGCCACGGAATTGCGATTGACCACGACGACCCGGAATGTCCGCCGGAGCCGGAACGTCACCTGACGCCAAAAGGAATTGAGAAAACACGCGCCGCGGCGCATGGATTGCGCGCGATGAAAGTGAATCCTGATTTGGTTTTGAGCAGTCCTTATTTGCGCGCCATGCAAACTGCGGAAATCGCCTGCATCGCGCTGGATATTCCGGTAAGCCGCATCAAAAAAACTGATGCGCTTCTTTCCGGAGCTTCTCCGTTGCTGCTTCTTGACGAATTATCGAAATCGAAGGCCGAAGAAGTGATTTGCTTTGGCCACGCGCCGCATATGGACGAATTTATTGCGCTCGCCCTCCACGCGCCAAAAACTTGCACTCAATTGAAGAAGGCCGGCGTGGCTTGCCTGGAGCTGCATTCCGTTTCGCCGATCGATGGCGAATTGATTTGGCTGATGCCGGCGCGCGCACTGCGAATGTTGGACGAATAATTTTGTGTCGCTTAGCTCGCTGCGGAAATTTCGCGAGCGCGATTTGATTCTGGCTCGATCACGATAGCCCGGTGCAAAACACTTTCCAATAAATGACGTTCGGCGGCGAGGCGCGAAGCCAATGGCTCCTCGCCAGTGTATCCCGTTACGCGAATCGATAGCGCCGCCGCAGGATCCTCCACATTTTCCACTTTCATTTCGGTAATCACGGAATTGCCATCACTGCCAAGCACAGTGGCGAGGCGCAAAATTCCGGCAAGAAATAGAACACTTTCTTTTTGATCGACGGGAATCGCCGCCCAACTTTTTTGCCCGGCGTTCGGCAAAGCTCCGCGATGATACCTGGCGACCGTGGCTACAATTTCCATTTCCGCGGCGGTCCAACCTGGCGGCGGAATTTTTTCGCGGATCAGGTGATACGACTTTTTCTGGTGATTGCGCGGGCCCTGCGCGCGGCCGACGTCGTGGAGTATTGCGGCTGCTTCAAGCAGGCTCCCCGCTCTGACGGGAAGAATAATCGGGACGCTGGCAGCCAGAATTCCATCGAACAACAGCGCCGCGATTTTTGCGACATATGCGGAGTGAGAATAATCCGGATCGAGAAACGCCGCCCACACGGCGAGCCAGTCCAGCCGCGCGCGTTCGAGCGCTTCGCCCTCGGGGAGCGCGGCTCGCCAAACGGGAAAGCGTGACTTCGGGCCCGTCATT
>DASYNR010000239.1:0-2730 GCA_036008485.1 Candidatus Acidiferrales bacterium
GGAAGTGTTTTGGCGTGTACGTTATTTCCGCGATTCTGACGCGGAAGAATTCATCGTCCTTTTCCGCGCCAACGGGGAATTCCATTCGTTCTGGCATGCGCTTGATGAACGAACGCCCGGCGCTAAGCTGAGCAAAGACGATGCCGGTAAACTCGCGCAAGATTGGCTGCGCGCGAATAAGCAAATCGATTTCGCAGTGTGGCGCGCGGTGGACGCCGAATCCAAAAATTATGCCAATCGCGTCGATCACACTTTTGTGTGGGAACAAGCCACTCCGCTTACGGGCGACCCGAAATCCAGCGACGCAGCATTCAGGCGAATTGAGGTTCAGGTTCACGGTGATGAAGTTTCCAACTATCGCACATATGTAAAACTGCCGGAACAGTGGGTGCGTGACGCGGAACGCGAAACCGTTCTGACCGAACTTCGCACCATTTGGCCGTTCCTTTTTCTTGTAGCGCTCGCAGTGTTTGCGCTCGTTTGTTATTTCAAAAATATAAAACTGCCTGACGCAAAATCGATTCCGTGGCGCAGATTGATTTACTACGGACTCTGGGCGTTGATAGCGATGTTGATTTCCGCGGCCTGCAAATGGCCCGCGACCCTGAACTCGTACAAGACAGCGATTCCTTTCGCGGCTTTCATCGCCACAATCTCAATTGGCTGGGTTATCTTCGGCGGCATCGTGCTCACGGGCGTCACATTCCTTTTTGGCCTGGGCTGGTTTTTCTCGTCGCGCACCGGGAACGCCGAAAAAGTTCCCGGCTTGATGAACAGGTCACGCAATTACTATCGGGATGCACTCGTGTTTGCCGTCGCTGGCGGCGCAGCGTGGATTGGCTTTCAAAATCTCGCCGCAGTGCTTTCGCAGAAGCTGGCCGGCGCGAGCGCTGAAGCCACAACATTCCCGTCATTCGATTCGCTCGTTCCCGCCGCGCAGTCCATTGCCAGCGCAATGCTATTTGCGCTATTCGCGTGCGCAGTGGTTTCTGCTGTGGGTGGCTTCGTTACGGCATACGTTCCGTCCCGGGCGATTCGTGGTCTTCTGTTGATCGGCGCAGGGCTTGCGGGAATGGGGTCCGGCGAAACCGGATTGGCTTTTGTAATCGCTCTCCTACTGACAATTCTGAAGCTCTTCATAATCTGGTGGGTCATCGTAAAAATCATTCGCCACAATTTGCTCGGATTTTTTCTGCTGGCTGCCGCGCTTTCACTATTGAACGACGGAACGTCTCTCGTCGCGCAACCGAATACATATCTGCGAAATAATGGAGTGATCGTGCTCGGCGTGCTGGCGCTGCTACTCTTGTGGCCGCTTGCGGCGTGGCTGCGCAGGCCGGGTGATGCTACTTCGGTGCCGGTCTCTTCGTAACTGGTTGAGCCGCAAGACCTTCCGACTTCGTTGAAACTTCCGGAATATTTCCGGTGTCTAATAAAGTATGGCGGGGCAGATCAGCCGCGAGAATCAGGACGAGCGGGATTCGTCCGCTCAGCGCCGTCCTGATTGGAAAACTTCCTTGCTGGCGGTGCTGGCGGGGAACACCGCGTACTATTCTCTGCATCCATTTTTGCCGCGAGCGCTGCAGCACAATTCCAGAATTGATTTAGGACTTGGACTGGATTTCGTGCTTTGCGTGATTGCTTTTTTTGTTGCGCGGGCTATTTTCGACTGACTGAACTTCTTTATTTTGCCGCCAGCGCGTCGCGAAGTTTGACGTACGTCGTCGCTAAATCTTCCGGCTCCATCCGCGTTTCAGCAACCGTGGTCATGAAGTTGGCGTCGCCAATCCATCGCGGCAGAACGTGCAAATGAATGTGTCCGGTCACTCCGGCGCCTGCGCAACGGCCTAAATTCATTCCCAGATTAAATCCTTCCGGTTTGTACACCGAAGCGAGCGCAATCTGCACGCGCTGCGCCATGAGCATCATTTCTTGAAGAGTTGCGGGATCGGCCAGGCTCAGATCGCCCACGTGCGCATAGGGAACAACCATTACATGGCCAGTCGTATAAGGAAATGCATTCAGGATTACGAAGTTTAATTTACCGCGAAGGACTATCTGAGCTTTCTCGTCACCCATTTTTTGCGCTTCGCAAAAAATGCATTCGTCATTTTTTTTGTCGCTTGCGATGTACTTGTAGCGCCAGGGAGTCCAGAGAAAGTCCATGAGAGAAAATTAACCCTGAGCGGAATTTGGCGCAGCGGCTTCGGCATTTCCGCCGTTGACGTAATCTTTCAATTCTTTGCTGGGCTTGAAAAATGGAATCCGCTTGGCGGGAACTTGCACCTGTTCGCCCGTCTTGGGATTGCGGCCGATGCGTCCTTTGCGCGGGCGAGTGCGAAAACTTCCGAAGCCGCGAATTTCGAGTTTGTCGCCCTTCTGCAGAGCGCCGATGATGCTCTCGAAAATAGTTTCGACGGTGACTTCCGCCTCTTTGCGAGGCATCTGTGTGGCCTTGATCACTTCCTCAACGAGGTCGGCCTTGGTCATGGTTGCGTCATTCATTGTCTAGCGCTCCGATTATAAAACGCGCGAAAAAAGTCTTCGGGTGGCCACGGTTCCCTGTCGCGGCCATTCCGCGCTTGTTTCCATATCATCAATTGACCCCGGAAGGAAACTTTTTCTGCATGGCCCTGTCGAAATCTCCGGCGCGTCCGTTTACAGCGATTTCATCTTTGAACGGATCGCGTCGCCAATCGTCGCCGTGGGTGACGACTTCGCGGTGCTGAC
>DASYNR010000240.1:0-5785 GCA_036008485.1 Candidatus Acidiferrales bacterium
GATAAAAATGTTTGTCGGCGGCAAACTTGGTTCAGGCCAGCAGTGGATGTCCTGGCTTTCGCTGGACGACGCAGCCGGCGTGATTCGCTTCGCGCTCGAAAATGAATCTGCCCGTGGGCCGATCAATACCGTCTCGCCCTACCCGATCCGAAATGCGGATTTCACCAAGAAAGCCGCGCGCGCCGTGCATCGCCCGGCTATTTTCCCCGCGCCCGCGTTCGCGTTACGGCTCATGCTTGGCGAAATGGCCGATGGGTTACTGCTCAGCAGTCAGCGCGCGCTTCCAGAAAAATTGAAGACGCTTGGATATCAATTTCAGGATAGCGATCTGGGATTCACGCTCGCGCGATTAATTTCGGAAAGAAAGTAAATCACGCAAAAAATAAAGGCGCGGCTGAAATCTCCGCGCCCTTCCGCACTCCTCACGACTTGTCGGAACAATTCTCTACTACTTCACAATGTTAGCGGTGACAGAGACGAGCAGGGTATGGCCGGTGAACGGATCGGTTACCGAGGTTGCTTCGATCGTCTGGCCATCACGAATAAGCAAATTGTATGAGGATGAAAAGTGTTGAACGATTGGAATAGGCGTGGTGCTACTCGCGCCGTCCGCCGGAGTTCCGGTTGGTTTACTTTCTCCCGCCGCCGACGTCAAAGCCTCGACCGATCTTCCCGGTCCAGCGATGTTCCTGTCCATCGAAAGATTCAATTTAATGCGGCTATCTCCAACGGCGCTTGCCCGACAATCTAAGTTCGTATTCAGATCTAAATATTCAACATGCGGACCCTGTCCGTTTCCAGAAGCGTTCGTTGTGATGGGCACGCGGAGGCCAAAACGCACCTGCGAGGTCGGTTGTCCGCCGGCATCATCAGTATTCACGTAAAGCATGTAGGGCAAACTGGAGATCTTCTTGGTTCCTTCCATTTCCACAATCACAACGGTAACTTTCACCTGCGTGAGCTTCTTCACCTCTGCAGACGGTGATTCCTTTTCTTGGGCGCGCACAGGAATCACAAAGCATACGAAGGCAAGAATCGCCAGCGTAGTCACACTACAAGCTCGTCTAAGTTTCATATCGTTCCTCCACCTGAATTTTGTTTGGCCGCGCGGCGAGTTAAAACTCGATCTCGAACTCGTCCCCTGGTCCTTCACCGCCACCGCCGTTCAAAGGTTTTACTTCCAGCGGAGCAATCGCCAGCGGAGCAACATCACCCGGCTGGGTTGTACGAATAAGAGACGCCGCGTCAACGCGTCCAGTTCGCAGCGCGTTCACAAGACGCAGAACTGCTTCGCGTTGTCCGGCGGGAACAATTACTTCGGCGGGCGCATTATTCGCTGCCGCAGTTACAACTGGTTGCGCAACTTTCACTGTCGTGGGCACCATCGCAGGCAAAACACGCGGTGCATTCACATGTGAAGCGTTTCGCACGGAACGATGTTCGCGAGTGATCGTCGGCTTGATGCGCGCAATTTCTTGTGACGCAACTTGAATCGGCGGAGGCGCAACCGTAGCCGGCGCATTCGATGCCGTTTGCACCGGCAAATTTCCAGCGCCATTCGTGCGCGCAGTCGGCCGCCCAATCATCCACATCGCAACGACCGCAAACGCAGTTACTGTCACGCCCGCAATCGCCCACTGCATCCAGCTCGCAGAACGCGGCGATTCCATCGAGGCAATTTCCGCGCGGACTCGCGTCAACAGCGCAGGCGAAGGCTCATCCGCAACCATCGCCGCAATGCCGCTGGTGATCCGTTCCTGCAACGCCCTCTGCGCAGCAAGCTCCGCACGACATTCGGCGCAGTTCGCCAAATGCGCGGTCAGCGCGGGATCCGTATCCGCCAGCGCTTTTTCGATCAGCCTTGTTTCAAATCCTTCGCAAGCCATTGCAGTTTCTCCGTCAATTGCTTCCGTGCCAGATGCACACGTGATTTCACCGTGCCTTCCGGCAAATCCAACATCTCCGCTACTTCGCGTGTACTGTGTCCCTGAATCGCTGCCAGCACAAGCGCCTGACGCAATTTTTCAGGCAACTCATCCATCGCCTTCGCAAGATGCCGATCGAATTCATTTGCGACGGCCATTTGCTCAACGCTTCGCTCCGGTGTTCCCGGCACAAATGTCGAAGCCGTCTCGCGCTTCTCTCGCCGACGCGTTCCACGCTGTTTATCCAGCGCCAGTCGCCAAGTGATACGGCACAGCCATCCGCGAAACGCGCCACGCTCGCGCAACTTCGCGTAGCCGCGATACGCTCGCAGCAACGCATCCTGCGCAACGTCTTCCGCGTCGGCGCGATTGCGAAGCACGCTCATCGCCAGGCGAAATGCCATCGACGCGCCATCGGCCAGTTGTTCTTCAAATTCGCGAGCCGCCGCATTTTCGCGGACGATCTCCGTCGTCTCGCCGTCTCGCTGCACGTCTCGCTGCACCACGTTCCCCGGCAATGTCGCTTCGAGTGCCTGCATTTCGGTCCCAATGGCAAGACGCCGCAACCGTGCGGATAGTTCACCGGGGAGTTCGAGTGGGGGGGTAACTTTCACGATTTCAGTGCCTTACAGGTCGAGAGCTTTCAACAGCGCATCAAGATTGGAATCATCCACCAGCAAATCCGGCTTTGCGGTGGCCAGATCTTCCACTTCATCAAACGCCTGGAACAAACGCATCTTCGCGGCGGCGTATTCTTCCGTGCCGCTCAGCTTCCGGCCTTCGCGCTTCGCCCATTTATCTTCAGCGGATTGCTTCACAAAAACGGTGAGAGGAAAATTTTCTCTGCGGTCCACAGAGACGATGTAAACGTACTCGTTGCCCAGCGAAAGTCCGCGGCGCGCTTTCTGAACTTCCACAAATTGATACTGGTAAACGAATCCTGTCGCAGCGGAATAGCTCTTGATGCGATGCGCAACTTCGGGGCGTGCCATAGCGCAATTATTCGCCGGGCATGTGGAGATGTCAATTCGCGTGATCGACTACGCAAAACAGATACCGCTAGTCGAGCTGGATCAGCGTTTCGCAGAACTATAATGGAACGCTTTCGCGGTTCCGCTTTCCCGTTTTGGAACCAATCGCGCAAGCAACTGCTTCCAGTTGGAACGCGCAAATTATTTGATGCGAACGGCGTTGTGAAAAAGTTCAGGTGAACAACCCGCATGTATTCATCACGTTAGAGCGTCTTGCCAACGCGTTGACGCGTGTTTTGTCCGGCAATAATCAACCGAAATGTTCCGTCGCGGAACACTGGCCACCCTCTTGCTTTATGCGATGGCGTGACCAACACTCGAAGATCTCGTCGACGCGCGAAAACCGGTAAACCTCCAATTCTTCTCATTGGCATCATGTTCGTTATTTTCTCGGTGATCTGCATGTTGCTGCTCACGTCGTGCGGGGTCACATCGCCGCCAGCTCCTCCGCCGCCGCCAACAATTGGCGTGAGTGTTTCTCCAACAACTGCTTCCGTAATGCTTGGCTCAACGCAACTGTTCACTGCAACCGTCACGAACACGACGAATCTTTCCGTCACCTGGAATGTGAATGGAATTGCCGGAGGAAGTTCGACCGTCGGAACTATTTCGGTTAGCGGACTTTACACCGCGCCGCAAATTCTTCCGCAACCAGCTGGTGTCACCATTCAAGCCGTCAGTCAGGCCGACGGAACAACGAGCGGCTCAGCTCAGGTAACAATCGCTGGCGGCACCACAGTTACGGTAGCAATCGCTCCGACGAGCGCAAGCTTGGCGCTGGGATCCTCACAAGAATTCAGCGCAACGGTCAGCAACGCGGCGAACCAATCTGTAAATTGGAATGTGAATGGAATTGCCGGAGGAAACGCGTTCGTCGGAACAATTTCCGCTACCGGACTTTTCACCGCGCCGCAGATTTTGCCTCAGCCGGCGAGTGCCGTAGTGCAAGCAGTCAGTCAGGCTGATTCCGCCGCGAGCGCAACCGTTCCCGTCACGATTACAAGTGACGTCGCGGTCAGCGTGACTCCTCCGAGTGCCAACGTTGAACTCGGCGCAGTGCAAACTTTCGTTGCGCATATCGCGAGCGCGGGAAATCCGAATTCGGCAGTCACGTGGACCGTAGCGGGAACAGGCTGCACAAACTTCGCGTGCGGAACAATTGACGCGAACGGAAATTACACTGCACCCGGAATTCTGCCGTCTCCCGCAGCAGTAACTGTCACCGCGCACAGCGTTGCCGACGCCACAAAAACTGCGACGGTTCCCGTCACCATCACCAGCCGATTCACATTGAACATAACGGGCCCAGCGGCCGTCGACACGGGCGCGACTGCCAACTACACCGCGACGCTAACTCCGATACTAAATTCCAATCCCAATCTCGCAATCTCATGGACTGTCACGGGCACAGGCTGCAGTGGCGCGGCATGCGGAACAATTTCGTCGAGCGGCGCCAACGCGACGTATCAAGCGCCCATCTCAGCGCCAACTCCAAGCGTAGTCTCCGTAACGGCTACGCCCACCGCCGATCCAACAAAAGCATTTTCACTCACGGTAACAATCATTCCTCCGGTAAGCGTCGTCGTGACACCCAGTGCGGCGAGCGTTCCTCTTTCTTCCACGCAAACTTTCTCCGCGCAAGTCAGAGGAAGCGCGAACACGAATGTCAACTGGGATGTGAACGGCGTAGTCGGCGGAAACGCATCGGTCGGCACTGTGACAAACATTTCCGGCACGAACACAACCACATATACAGCGCCAGCGGCGCTGCCTGCGCCGCCGAGCGTAACTGTTCACGCGGTCAGCGCAGCCGATGCAAACGCGGTGGGCCTTGCGACCGTCACATTCACAATTCCCGGCGCGCTCGTGCTGACGCCCACCAGCGCCACCACAGCCGTCAGCCTTCGGCAACCGTTCAACCTCACAATTTCCGGAACTTCAAACTCAAATGTGATCTGGCAAGTGAACGGAATTCCCGGAGGTAACACAACAGTCGGACAAATCTGTGTCGTCGCGTCAAATCCATGTCAGGCGGTAAGCATCGCGCCGGCAGGGAGCGTCGAGTATCTGGCGCCCGCCTCAGTTCCTTCGCCGAATCCTGTGACGCTCAGCGTCTCCAGCCAGGCATTTCCTACACAAATTCAAACCGCGCAAATAACAATTCTCGCTCACATCGTCGTTAGTGTTTCCCCGCCGAGCGCAGTTCTCGCACCTGCAACCACACAAGCGTTCACTGCAAATGTTATCGGCACCACGAATCAAACCGTCACCTGGAATGTCACCGGCACGGCGTGCAGCGCCGCCAATTTTCCGTGCGGCACAATCGATGCCAACGGAAATTTCACCGCGCCGATTTCCACGCCTTCGCCAAATGCGATCAACATTGTTGCGACCAGTTCCGAAGACACATCGCGCGCCGGAAGCGCGAGCGTCACCATAACGAACGCGATCACCATCGTGAGCCTGCTGCCCGCCAGCGCAACCGCCGGAGGCGTTGGCAGCTTCACGCTGCAAGTTTTTGGCGGAAATTTTATGCCCACCAGCCCTGGCCCCGGCTCAACACTCATTGTCGGTGGAACTGCGCGCACAACGAACTGCGTCTCCAACGGAGAATGCACAACAGGACTTACCTCAAACGATCTCGCCAGTGCAGGAAATTTATCAGTGCAGATTCAGAATCCGAATTCGACGCTATCAAACGCGGTGAACTTCATAGTCGTTCCCACTTCTCCAACGGTCGACATGATTCCGCTTACTCCAACCAATCCGTCAGCCACCAGCAAGAATATAATCGTCGTCGAACCTTCGACCGCAGGCTCAATTGCGCCG
>DASYNR010000241.1:0-13028 GCA_036008485.1 Candidatus Acidiferrales bacterium
CGGCTCGCAAACGATTCCTTGGTACATCTGGAGCTGCCTCGTCGCCATTGCCTCCGGCACAATTGGCGGCGCGTGGGATATTTCCTGGCACGAAAGCGTTGGCCGCGATTCTTTCTGGACCACGCCGCACATGCTCATTTATTTTTCCGGAATTCTTGCGGGACTTTCCTGCGCCTATTTAATTCTTTCCATCACCTTTAACAAAAATCATCCGCTGCGCGATTCAAGCGTCACCATGTGGGGATGCCGCGGCCCGCTTGGCGCATTCATCGTTTCGTGGGGCGCCGCTGCAATGATCACTTCTGCGCCGTTCGACAATTGGTGGCACAACGCTTATGGCCTGGACGTAAAAATTCTCAGCCCGCCGCACGTTTTGTTGGCGCTTGGAATGATGGGCATTCGCTTTGGCGCGGTTGTTCTCGCGCTCGCCGAAATGAATCGCGCGACTGGCGAATATCGCGTGAAGCTCGAACGCATGTTCATGTTTCTTTTCGTTTTCCTGATTGCCGCCTGCATCGGAATGGCGCAGGAATATACCATCCGCGTTTTCATGCACAGCGCCAGATTTTATCTGGTCGTCATGCTCATCGCTCCCATCTGGATGGCCACGATAACCGTCGCGGCAAAATCGAAATGGGCCGCAACAATTATGACTGGCTCGTACGCGGTGGTGCATCTCTGCTTCACGCTGATTTTTCCGCTGGTTCCCGCGCAACCGAAACTTGGGCCGGTCTATCAGAACGTCACGCATCTTGTCCCGCCGGATTTTCCGCTTCTGCTGATCGTCGGAGCAATCGCCATCGACCTGGTGCGGCGTTACATCACTACATGGAATCGCTGGGCTCAGGCCACAATAATCGGTATCGCGTTTTTCGCGGCGTTCGTCGCCGCGCAATGGCCGTTCGCGAATTTTCTAATGTCTCCTGCAGCGCACAATTGGTTTTTCAATTCCGGAAATTATCCGTATTTCATCCCCTCAACGTCGCCGTGGGTCCGCAACGTCTACGTTTATACGGACAATACTTCGCGCCATTTCTGGCTGTTCATGACCATCTCCGCGATGGTCGCAATTTTCATGACGCGCGTCGGACTAGCCTGGGGCGATTGGATGCGGCGCATCCGTCGATGAATTTCGCTCCGAAGAAGTATTCTCGAAAATCGCACTCCGGAAAATATCGTTCAATAATCACGCGCCTGTCGTTCATGGCGACCGCGATTATTCTATTCGCGGCGGCTCCGCTCGGCGCGCACGTCGGCAGCCCCGACGTTTTCTACGAAGGACTCGCGGGCCCCTACCATTTGTTCGTGACCGTTCGCGTCCCGCAAGTAATTCCTGGCGTTGCTGAAATTGAGGTGCGTTCGGAATCAAAAGATGTCAGTTCAATCCAAGTCGTCCCGCTGCGCCTTACCGGACAAGGCTCCGCCGTCGCCCCCGTTCCCGATATCGCCGAGCAATCCAAAGCCGATCCGCAATTTTTCACCGGCACATTGTGGCTGATGGAATCCGGTGCGCTGCAAGTTCGCGTGATGGCCAATGGCGCGCGCGGCAAAGGCGAACTCTCCGTTCCCGTTCCGTCATACGCGCAAACGGTTTTGCCAATGCAAAAGCCGCTCGAAGGCGTAATGATCGTGCTGCTCCTCGTGCTGACTATCGGAATTGTTTCTATCGTCGGCGCAGGCGCGCGCGAAGCGAAGCTCGATCCGGGGGCGCAAACTCCGCCAAATAATTCCCGCCGCGCGAGAACGATCATGATCATCACCGCGATTGTTGTTGTCGCTGCTGTGTATCTGGGCAGATCGTGGTGGGATTCTGAAGCCGTCGATTATCAACGCAACGTCAATTACTACACGCCTCCGCGCGCCGAAACAAAATTGGAAAATGGAAACCGATTAATTGTCACCGCGTCGGGTAATGATCCCAACTGGAACCGCAATATCAACTTAGCGGATGTGATTCCGGATCACGGCCACTTGATGCACCTGTTTCTGGTGAGCACCGATGGAATGAATTCCATGTGGCATCTTCATCCGGATCGCGTTGCAGGCGGTGCGTTCGAGGACGATTTACCTTCCATGCCCGCGGGGAACTATCAAATTTTTGCCGATATTGTGGACCGCCGCGGATTTCCGTGGACACTCGTCGGTGAAATAAACTTGCCGCAAATAAATGGCAAGCCGCTCGCGGGCGACGATTCCTCGTGGACAGGCGCCGCGCTAACTTCCGCTTCAGCTAATGAAAATTCCACAACCGCACTAGAATCCGACGGCGGGAAAATTATCTGGCAACATCCGAAAGGTCCGCTGAAATCAGGCGTAGCAACGCAATTCAAATTTATCGTGGAAGATAAAAACGGAAATCCTGTCACCGACATGGAACCTTACATGGGCATGGCAGGCCACGCGGAATTTGTACGCAGTGACATGTCCGTCTTCGCGCACGTCCATCCCGCAGGCTCAGTTTCAATGGCTGCTCTGGATTTGGCCCGACAAGGCTTGCCCGCCACGACGCCAGAAATGCAGTTGGAGGGAAGTGGAATGCAAGGAATGAATATGGACGCGTCGGCTAAGTCAGGCCCGATACCGCCCGAAGTCAGTTTCCCCTACGGATTTCCCAAACCGGGCGACTACCGAATCTTCGTCCAAATTAAGCACTCAGGTCAAATTCAAACCGCCGCGTTCGACGTGCACGTAGAATAGTTCGCCGAAGTTTTCAGCGCTTTAATTCACAGTCCGATTCACAACCGCCGCAATCTGCTTCACTTCGCCGACCAGCCGCGCAAATTCGTCTGGCAAAATAGATTGTATCCCGTCAGAAAGCGCGTTATCTGGATCGTTGTGCACTTCCACCAAAATTCCATCAGCGCCAACGGCGATCGCCGCGCGCGAAAGCGGCAAAACTTTGTTGCGACGTCCCGTCCCATGGCTCGGGTCCACCAAAATCGGCAAGTGGCTCAAGCGCTTCACGGCAGGAACGACCGTCAAATCCAAAGTATTGCGCGAGTGATCCGCAAACGTCCGCACGCCGCGCTCGCACAAAATCACGTTGTAGTTTCCTTCGGACATCACATATTCCGCGGCCATCAGAAATTCATCCAGCGTGGCGGAAAGTCCGCGCTTCAGCAGCACCGGTTTTTTCGCGCGCCCCGCGCGCTTCAACAACGAAAAATTCTGCATGTTGCGCGCACCGATTTGAATCACGTCCGCGTACTTCTCCACGAGATCCAAACTTTCGTTATCAATCGCCTCGGTCACAATTCCCAAACCATATTGATCGCGAACTTCGGCCATAATTTTCAGTCCCGGCTCGCCCAGTCCCTGAAAATTGTAAGGGGAAGTGCGCGGCTTGTAAGCGCCTCCCCGGAAAAGATGCGCGCCCGCCGCCGAAACATGTTTCGCAATCGTCAGCGCCTGATCGTTCGTTTCAATCGCGCAAGGCCCGGCAACAATCACGATGGATTTGCCTCCGACTTCAACCGTGCCCTTCGGAGTCGGAATGCGAATCACGGAATCATCTTCCTTCACATCGCGGCTCACCAGCTTGTAAGGCTTGCTGACCGGAATGCATTCGATCACTCCGGACATCGCTTCGATCGTGCCCATGTCCACCACGCCGGAATTTCCGGTGATGCCGATCGCCGTGCGCAGCGTGCCCGGAATCGGATGAGCCTTCATTCCCGCGGCTTCAATGCGCGCGCAAACGGCGCGAACCTGTTCTTCTGTAGCGTGCGCATCCATTACAACTAGCATTTCAACTCCCGTAAAAAGTGAATTACATGAAGCCCGAAAATTCCGCGCGGACTTCCTGCGAATCCCTTCAATATCAGCGGAGATTCAAGTTTACTGTATTCGCGGATGCGTCGGCAAACTCAGTAGCACCGACACTCCTGCTCGCCCTGAGTTGCGAAGGGTCGGTGCCAGTTTCGCATCCACACAGCACTCACTTCGCTGTGCGCAGACACTCGCTCAATCATGAATGTCTATGCTACCAACCTCGCATTTCCGCATCAAAACCATCGGGTGTACGCTATCACCCGCTGGAAAATGGAATCGAAATTCCGGCCCAACCATTTTGCAAAGGAGAGTCAGCATCCATGGCTAAACTGACCGCCGCCACTCGAAAGAAACTTCCCAAGTCCGATTTTGCCGACGAAGCCGCCCGGAAATATCCAATCGAAGACGCCGCCCACGCCCGCGATGCTCTAGCACGAAGCTCTGGCAAGCCCGTACACGCTAAGGTGGTTGCCGCGGTAAAGCGAAAATTTCCAAAGATAAAAATCAAAAAGTAAAACCATTGACCGCACAAAAAACTTCGATCGGCGCACGTGCCGCGCGTCCGCCAATGGCTGAATCCAGCAAGCGCCTGGTGCCGTGGCTGATTGCTGTCGCATTTTTCATGGAGTCGCTGGACACGACGATTCTGAATACCGCCGTGCCCACGATGGCCGCCGCGCTTCACGTCGCGCCGCTCAGTATGAAGTCGGTCCTCGCCAGCTACACGCTAAGCCTCGCCGTTTTTATTCCCATCAGCGGATGGATGGCTGACCGTTTCGGCACGCGCCGCGTGTTCGGCTCGGCCATCGGAATATTCACGCTCGGATCATTCCTGTGCGGCATCTCCAGCAATCTTCATCTGCTTGTGGCCTGCCGCATTTTGCAAGGCGTCGGCGGTTCCATGATGGTCCCCGTCGGCCGCCTGACTCTGGTGCGCACGTTCGCAAAATCAGAACTGGTCCGCGCAATGAGCTTCGTCGCCATTCCCGGACTGATCGGCCCCATGCTCGGCCCCATCGCCGGCGGGCTGATCGTCGGATATTTTCACTGGCGACTCATTTTCTTTTTGAATATTCCGATTGGACTCGCCGGTTTGATCCTCGTCTATATTCATTTGCCGGACTATCGCGAAAAAACAAATCCGCTCGACGTAGCCGGACTAATTCTTTTCGGATCAGGTGTCGCGCTGCTTTCCTACGTCCTGGAAGTTTTTGGCGAGCACACGCTAACCACCGGAGAGATTCTGGGCCTACTGGCAATTTCCATTCTGTTGCTAACCGCTTACGGAGTCCACGCCAGTAAAACAGCGCATCCCATGCTGGATTTAATTTTATTCAAGATACGCACGTTCCGCGCGTCGGTCGTCGGCAGCTTCGTGACCCGCCTCGGAATCGGCGGCATCCCATTTTTATTTCCACTTTTGTATCAGGTCGGATTGGGTTTCACCCCAATCCAATCCGGACTAATGATGATGCCGCAAGCAATCGCTGCAATGACTCTGAAACCGGCGATGCCGAAAATCCTGGCGCGTTTCGGATACCGCGCCGTGCTGATTTCCAACACGCTTCTTATCGGCATGTTGATTCTGCTTTTCGCAACGATCGGAAGAAGCACGCCGCTGTGGCTGGTGGTGATCGAAATGTTGTTCTACGGATTCTTCACCTCGCTCCAATACACCTGCATGAACACGCTCGTCTACGCGGACGTAACCACCGCGCAGGAGAGCAGCGCCAGTTCTATCGCTAGCACCGCGCAACAAATGGCCGTCAGTTTCGGTGTCGCCGCCGCTTCGCTCGTCACAGTGTTTTTCCTTCCGTCAAAATACTTTTCCGATCCTGCGCAATTCATCCATGGCATCCATCGCGCATTCTTCGTCCTCGGCGGTATGACTTTGTTTTCCACCCTCGTCTTCAGCGAATTGAAAAAAGGTGACGGCGACGCAGTAAGCCGCCGCGCAGGCCATTCCCTCGACGGAAAAGTTGCAGATGTCCATGTTTCGGCGTGAGTCCCGGAAATACGGACGATTCACGCACAATTGGATTGACAGCGACGTGCGCGGCAATTAGGGTGAATAAAGGTTCCAATTGTGCGAAGGAGTTTTCTCCGATGACCGGAATTCAATTTATCACCGACGCGCGCGGCCGCAAGACCGCGGCGATCATCGACCTAAAAAAACACAAGGCGCTCTGGGAAGATATCGAGGACGTTCTGGTTTCCCGGTCGCGTCAACACGAAAAACGCATACCGCTCGCTAAGGTAAAGGCAGATCTGATTGCAAGCGGAAAGCTCCGTGGCTAACTATTTCGTTGCACTCACGTCAAGCGCGGAAAAAGAACTCAAAAAATTATCGGGACAATTGACGGCGCGGATCATTCTGCGTCTGGAGAAGCTAGCGTCGACTCCTCGTCCATCAGGATGCAAGAAGCTGAAGGGCGGAGACAACGAGTGGCGGATTCGCATCGGCCATTACCGCGTGATTTACACGATCGATGACACGAAGTTCACCGTAGAAGTTACACGAGTCCGTCACCGCAGTGCCGCGTATGAACGATGAATGGCATCTGCCATACTTCGCTCGCGACCGCGCGCCCCTGCTATTGCCACAAAATCAATTTTCGGATGTAATACGCCCATGCGGACGCACCCCATTCACATCCGCCGATTCCGTATCCCGTCTCTGGTCTTCGTGACGCTCATAGCGACGGCGATTCTGGCCTACAGCGCCCCAACCGAAAGTTTCCTTCGCGGACGGACCAAAACTTCCGATGCCGCCGCAACACCTCAGAATTCCGGCAACAGGGTCGCGCAGGTCAGTAGCGATCAGCCTCTCTGGAAACTAGATCTTCATCCGATGGGTTATCCTGCGGAAAATCACCTACTTCAGTGGCAGCGAGGGCTCGGATCGTTCGACACCGTCAATTTTCTGAGCGATAACGTAGTGGCCGAAACATTTGTCACGCAAGAACCTGATGCAGGCCTGCAGCGGCGCAAAGATCCGAATCGCGCTCGTCCTTACAAGCTGCACGCAATTTTCTTCGATGCCACGACGGGCGCGGTGGTGAAGACGCTTGAATGGCTGGGCGACGATGTGAAGATGGGAATTTTCCCGCGCTACGATGGAAGCTTCGTATTTTTTTCCGCGGAGCATCTGATTCTTTATTCCACCGATTGGAAACCGGAAAAAGAAGCTGTGCTACCACGATTTCAGGATGCGAATGCGAGCCTGAAAGAAATTGCGGAGTCTCCCAGCGGCAAGACTTTGGAAGTTCGGATCCGTCTAGGCCAATCGCTTGCGTGCCTGTGGATTTATACTGACACGTTTAAGACCGAGCGGACTTCGTGTTCCATTCTCCTGCCATTTACAATTTCAGACGACGGCGTGGCGTCAACAATCACCCCCGACACGTTCACATTCAGTGGGGAAAACCGCCAGGCTCGGCCGGGGACGGAAAAGGAGCACAGACCTCATCCGAACAACTTAGCCGAATACGCAAAGGTGGAACTGGATCTGCAACGAGGAGACCTCAAGGGTATCCTTTGCGATACGACCATCGTCAGCAGTTGCGGCTCACCAACCTTCATCAGCAATACGATGATCGTCGTTCATGGCGATTATTTCCTGGGTTTAATGGACATCAGTGGATTACCAGGAGGGGGAAAGTCGAAGTTGGAGTTTGAAAAAACCTTCATCAGACCTGTTGGGAGAAAATCGTCGCCTGACCTCGACTATTATTGGATCGCTGGACTGGGCAGGCCCGTCCACTCCTCCGCGAATGGCCAAAGATTTGCCGTCGCAGTAAACGCGCCCAGAAAGACGGAGCGTCCAGAGACCGTCGATGCCCTCGTCCCACAAAGACTTCCGTCTATAGATCCCTCCTACGTTGACGTTTTCGACTTGCCGTCGGGACAGCGACAGCGTATGCCGAGCCCTGATCCTCAGTGCGACACAATCGACGCACCCTGCGACTGGTGGATTTACAGGCTTACGAATGTAAACCATCAGTTCCAGCACATCTGGGGTTTCGGCCTTTCTCCGAACGGAGAAAAGCTCGTCATCGATTCCGGCGGCGTGATTCAAGTGTACGCGCTGCCGCCCGCAACGCGTCCGACGGCAGATACTCAATGATGGCG
This sequence comes from Candidatus Acidiferrales bacterium, assembly GCA_036008485.1. Taxonomy (GTDB): domain Bacteria; phylum Acidobacteriota; class Terriglobia; order Acidiferrales; family UBA7541; genus DASTCZ01. The sequence goes on from DASYNR010000241.1 coordinate 7,903, forward strand.
CTCGACGTACGAGCCGCTATTTCGTCACCCGCCGAGGCCTTCTCGGCTCCACAACTCTCACGTCACGATCTATAATCCGCCAACGCACCGGAGTCCGAATAACCACCCGGCCGGGGGTTGAACCCGCCGGCAAATGAAACTCCACGTTGATGTACACATCGCGCTGAAATCCCATCGATGGAAACGCGGAGTTGCTGATTAGTTCCATCGCCGCCTTCGTCAGCTCGGGATCGTAATTCTGAATTGGCTCGGCATCAATCACGGTGCCGTCGTCCGCGTCCAGAATCGCGTGGACGATCACTGGCTGGAAATAAGATGACGCAGGCGCGTCGCTGGGCATTACGTGCAGCGGAAATCGATTAGGCATTCCGAGGACGACTGCCTCGCCCGCATCAATCATTTCCTGCGTTGGCGTGAGCAGATTTGGATCCAGCTCCGGTAAGTCTTCCGGAACTCCCAAATGCAGGCTCATCGTCAGATGGCCTTCCTGATAAATCGAAATCTCGCTTGGAAGCATATGTCCGTGAAAATCCTTCGCGCCTTCGTAATTGTACAAAGCGAAAACTCCCGGCGCTTCCGACCACATTTGCAAAAGCCCCGTCGCGGTATCCACGCAATCTTCGGATTCAGTCCACGCGCGCGGCGGGGGATAGTCGCCAATCCTGCCGCTGCCCAGCACGCACAGAATTGTTTTGCCGTCGCGCTTCACTGTGGCTTCGCGCATTGTTCCGGGATCGAAATTCTGCGGAATAGGCGAAAGCATCGCCGCACGCACCGTTTGAATTCGCAAGGGAATCGCCTCCGTCGGATTTGTGCTGTAGGTGTGCGTGCCATTCGCAATGCGCGTGATCTCGTAATCGCCGAGCTTCGCCGTCCATCGGCGCGAATCTCCTTCTGACAATTCTTCGTATGTACCTTTGCCTTCGAGCTGCGTCGCGCCGCTAGTTTCAAATGAAGCTTTTATCGAATAGGGAGTGGTCAGGTCACGCAGATCGTTTTTCTGGCGCGCGGCTTGCAGCAGCGCAACCGCTGTGTCGCGCTCCGATTGTTTTGTGACTATGTGCGAGTCACGTGTAACGAATTCGTTTGGATCCTTTGCCGGAGGATTCGTCTGCGCGAAAATCGTGGGAATAAATAAAAGGGAACTAGCGAAGATTCCAACGAGCCGGGCGGTGGGGCGCATTAGCTCTCCTCAATAAGGCTGGATACTTGATGGGAACGAAACGCAATTCTAAACAATATTAATAAGTACAGGCAATCTTTTAAGTAGCGCCGGCACTCTTATCGGTGCCGCTCACTTTCTTGCGGCAACCTAGGAAAATTCGGGCTCAATTTCTAGGTCAGGCTTTTCGCGACGAAGTTTTCTCAAGCCCTCAAGCGTAACTCCACCGCTAAACGATAGGTCAATCCAGGTCAAGGATGGCATTTCCGCAATGTGGTGTAGTCCCGCATCCGTAACTGCGCTCCATTCAAGGTCCAGCGATTCTAGTTTCTGAAGCTTTTTTAACTCAAGAAAGCTCGCGTCGGTGGTTCGATTGTTTCCGTCCACAATCAAAATTCGGAGCGTTGGACATCGAGCAACAATCGCTTGAACCTTTTCGTCGGTTAGCATGCGGACAAAAATCCCGTCGGTGTCGGGTGGAAGCGCCTCTATTTCCTCCAGCGTGCGCACACGAATCAAATTGTCTGGATAGGACACGTTTGGACGGCCTCATGCCGAATGTATCACGCATGACAACAACTACACCTCATGGGAGGTTGAAAGGTCGGAGTTGCGATTCGGAGGATTGGCGTTTTCAGGAAAACGGACACAACTCGATTACTCGTGACCAGTACTTTTCACATTCGTCGGCGCCGCAGGATTTGTAGCCGCAACATTCGTCGCCCCGCTATTTGCGCTCACTTGCAATGAACTCACATTCACCGGTTCAAACTGCGCCAAGGTAAAATTCCGCAAACAAGAAAGATCATTATTATTCCACCGCGAATCCGGTGTCCCAATTAATCCGCCCGAAGATCCATTATCCGCCAAAATAATTCCGTACTGCTTCATCGCCGTCAGAATCACACTAGCCTGTGGTGACGTACTGCACACCGACGTATCCACATTCGCTTTCAGCCTATAAATTTGTCCCGAAGGCCCGGAAAATGTGCACGATACCGGCGGTGCCGATTGCGAAATTAAACTTTGCACGGGAATGGCTCCGCTCGCGTTGCTGCAACTTCCCACGCCCGCCGCATGGCGCGCCGGCCAGACAATATAATTCAGCATGTGGTTGAGCGTGAACCGTATCGGATGCACAACTTTCCCGGACGCAACCTCGTCGTAATTCACCGTGAGCGGCATAATCGGCAGCCCTGCCGCATCGCCCGACGTCCATCCGAATGGCCTCAAATTATTTGTGCTCAAATCCCACATCGCGCCGTTCGACGCACTCCACGTTCCGTTTCCGTTGTACTGCGCCTGCCACGTTTCATAAAGCTTGCAAGTTTGTCCGCCGCCCGCGGTTTGCAGCACCAGCGCGTGGCGATCCGTATCTGCGCCCGCATTCGCCGAACCTTCGATCGGAGCATTCGCCGGAAATGGATATGGTGACGGGTCCGATTCGTCGCCATAAAGCAGCCACGTCACCGAAACCATCGGCTGGCTGTACAGAACTTGAATGAAGGGAATTCCGTTCGGATAAGGACTCGCATCATTTCCGAAAAATGGTTTGATCGTCGACGTCTGATAAACCGCCGGAATTGGCGCCGCCGGAGAATTGTCCACCGGCAGGGAATCAACTCGCTGATGAAAAATACTGTTCGCCGGAAAAATACTGCATCCGCCGTGCGTATTATTTCCCGCCACATTAATTATTTCCAAAGCCGTCGCAATTGTTCCCGCCGAATCCGTAACCTGAACTTGAAATTGATAGCCGCCCTGCCCACCAACCGAAGCCGAAGAAATAATTCCACTCGAAGGATTAATCGCCATCCCCTCCGGCAAAGTAGCGTCAGCCGTAGTAACGCTCCACGTATACGGCGGCACTCCGCCAGTAGCCGTCATAGCAGGCGCCACATACGGTTGCAGCTGAGTAGCCGGCGGCAACGAAGTAGTCGTAATCACTAGCGGCGCAGGCGCTGCCGACGCGCGCACCAATACCGCATGCACCATTAACGTCCCGAAGATCAGCGCCGGAATCAAAAGCAATTTGGCGAATCGCAAAGTCTTTTTCATGGGCTAATCGTCACGCAAAACGAGTATCTTCATCGGCTGGGAGCCAATTTATATTTCCAAATTTTAACGTGGAAGAAGAAGGGAATCCTACTGTCCAGACGTACAGATTAAGGCGGATGTCACGAACCCCGGGAACGCCAATCAGGAGATTGGTGTTCCCGGTCCATTGCAACCCCACGCCGCTCAACAGCGTCTAGTAAGGTACGCCAATGTCCAAACCAGCGTGGGCCTTCGCCGTCATCGCGGCTTTCTTCGCAGCCAACGCTGCCTCCGCGCAGGATCTTCCTCCGCTCTCAAATGAATTCGCGCCCGGCACATTTCCCGGCAGCAGCGCCGGTAGGTTGGTGAGCGCATATCCTATAGTGACTGGCCATCCATTTCGCGCGCTGACGAACTCGCGCTCGGTCATGACCATGCCAGATGGCACAAAACGAACGCATGAATTTCACGGAATTGTGGTTCGAGATGGCAACGGCCGTCTATCGAGTTCCGCGCCAGAATCGCCGCACGTACCGGATGGCCCCAACAGTGACGAGTTCACGGCCGCGGGCGGTAGCGTCACCGATCCAACGTTGAAGATCAGCATTCAATGGGACAGCGCCTCGAACACGGCCACCAAAATGAAGCTGCTGTCGAGCCAGATGCAGCCGGAGCCGCTGAATGCGTGCGAAATCCCAAGTGGAAAACCCTCTGGCAGCCGCGACTTCACAAATGCACGCGTCGAATCGCTCGGTAACCGCACGATTCAAGGAATCGCGACGGTTGGTTGCCGTGTCACAAGAGTTGTTCCAGTTCGGGGATTTCCGCCGGACACGCCAGCCAATACAATTGTCGACGAATCGTGGAGCTCGCCCGAGTTGCGCATCAGTTTAATTCACACGCACACAGAATCGTCTGGAAACAGCGTACTAGATCGGCTCGACGAAATCGTTCGCGAAGAACCCGACCCGGCAGTCTTCGAGCCTCCGGCAAATTATTCTGTGCACGATCTTGACTCAGAACGCGAGAAAGCCGAGCGCGAAGCCGTTCCCCTTATTCCCGACGGCCCCACGCCTGTGATGCTCGCAGGTCCGTGGGAAGCTCAAGATCCAATTAAAGGTGCGGGCACGCAACTGGGATTATTTCTAGAGATGAGAGCGACTCGAGAAGTTCAGCGCGTAGGCGGTGGGATTTCAGCGAATGGCTCTGGAAAATTTCGCTCGCTCAACATTTATATTTATCAAAGAACGTCCGGCAAAGAACAAGTCGGCGGATATATCTCACTTGATAGTGGCAGTGACTCGCTCGGTACAAAGTGGGACGGCCAACGCCTCCAGATAAAATTCAAAGGCGAGCCGCGAGCCTCATTCGGGGGCGAATTTGTTTTGGACTTAACGTTCGCTCTGCCACAGGAAGATTGGACGGGCACGTACACTAGCGCCGCCGTCACAAATTCCATTCGCTTCCAGCGCCCCGGCGCCGAAGCCGCCGCAAAACCAAATCCGCTTATCGGCTTGTGGGCTTTGCCGGATCTTCAAATGGGCCGCACGCTGGTGAGTCGGGGCTGCCTCCAGGTTGCGCAGTCTGCGGACGGCGTCTACTTCGGATGGTTCCGACGCGTAGACGGGCCGGTCAATAGTGAACCGGGGAATGGAAACCGATCCCAACAATACATGGACGAGTTCGCCGGTCAGCGCTGGGAAGTAACTGTAGATGGCCCAAAAATTACGCTCGACGAAGGAGCCTTCATGCAGACTTTCGGCGGTAACGGGCCGGAAAAATTCACCGGCAAATTATCCGCCGACGGATCACAAATCGTAGGCGCCTGGGAAGGTCACTCTTTCGTAGCCCTTACCGGAACACCCCTACGCGCGAACGAAAATTCTGCCGAAATCAAATCCCCACCCACCCCCTCCACCTTTACAAA
>DASYNR010000242.1:0-11731 GCA_036008485.1 Candidatus Acidiferrales bacterium
GGGAATTTCTGTGACGCCAATCGAAACGCTAATTGAAAAAATGGAATCGCGGCGAAAGTTCCGCCGCAAAGTTCAGGGGATGTCTGCGGCGCTTTTGCCATACGAGCGCGATGGGCGCGTGGCAGTGCAGGCATTTCAAAAACATTTGGTGGCTACGCAGCGCGTCGGTTTGATGAACGCTGTGAATATGGATACGGGCTACGTGAACTTATTGAATAACGACGAAAAACGTGAAGTGCTGAAGTGGACCCATGAAGCTCTGGGAAACGGAGTGCAGTTTGTTGCGGGCGCATATATTGAAAAAGAGGAGGGCGAAGTTGTGTCGCTTTACCGCCGGCAGATGGACGAAATTGTGAAGGCTGGAGGAATTCCGATTTTGTTCCAGTCCGCGCGGTTGCACGGAAAAGCTCCGACGGAGATTGGCGCGATCTATCAAGAAATTTGCAGAGGTTATGAACACGTTTTGGGATTTGAGCTGGGGCAAATGTTCGCGCCGAACGGCGAAATTTTCGCGGAGGAAACTGTTCTGCGTCTGATGGATATTCCTGAAATGAAGGGGATGAAACATTCTTCGCTGGACCGTCTTGTGGAATTTCAGCGGTTGGAGCTGCGAGATTCGCGCCGGCCGGACTTCAAAATTTATACGGGAAATGATTTGGGAATCAATATGATCGAGTATGGCTCTGATTATTTGTTGGGGCTGGCAACATTTGCACCGGAGAAATTTGCGGAGCGGGATCGTTTGTGGGAATCGGGCGACGCTGAATATTTTTCGCTATCGGATGATTTGCAATATTTGGGGAATGTTGCGTTTCGCGATCCTGTTCCGGCTTACAAACATTCGGCGGCGGTGTTCTTACATTTGACCGGGCGGGTCCCCTCGGATTTGACGCACCCGAAAAGTCCGACGAGGCCTTTGTGGGAAGCGGAGATGTTGTGGGATTGCGCGCGACGGTTGGGGTTGGGGGCGGCTTAAGGTTGAAAAAGTGGATTATAATGCATGTTTGGGACGGATTCAGCCAAAAAGTGCATTATAATGAACTTTTTGGGGATGGAAGAAAGATGAGGAACAGCGCTGAACGCAGAGGCGCAGAGAGCGCAGAGAAAGATTTGAGTTAGTGGTGCGGAATTGCCCGGATGTTTTGCTGGGTTGATTCTCTTGACGTGACCTCAGGACTCCCGCGCTACGTTTAACCACGCAGCCAAAATCGGCTGCGCTACCTTCCGGTAAGTCCTTTATTAGCATAACGATCAACCACAGATCGCTGTAAGTCCTTTATTTGCAATACATAGCAAAATAGGGTGGGGTGGGGGGTGCGCGTTTTTTCAGAAATCGGTTATTGGCGGCTTGAGCGGAAGGTAGGTAAGCATAGGAAAACAAAGGACATAGTGATCGTGGGGCGGAGGAGTGGCGCGGTTTTGTACGTGTGACATTGAAATGTCGTTGCAGGAATTCGCGGCTGGGAAGAGTCGTCTGGTGATGGAGATTGATTTGTGAAGTGATGCTTCGAGGACGAGTGCAAGAGGCAGTCGGCTCGAGAAATTAGAACGGATCAGAGCAGAGAACAATTCGTCGAGAGAGGTACGAAGGTCCCCACATCCGTTCCTCCAGTTCCGACGCCCCGAAGCCCGGAGCTTCGGGGCGTCGGAACTGAAGGAACGAACATGGGCACCTTCGCTCAAAATCAAAGTCAAAACATAAATCAAAATCAGGATTGAGGCGGAAGCGAAAGTGCCGTCGCCCTACTCTGAAGGGTGCCGTTTAAATTGCCCTGGCGTTACGAGTACATTTGACCTAGCGCCGTTCATCGTCAAATTGAAGACTCTGGAGAACACATTACTGTCGATATCTGAAAATGAGACTTCTACTTGGAGTGGTTCCCGACCCTCGTATTTTTGCAGCGCGCGCACCATATAACCAATTTCGTGACCATTTTCTAGCGTTACGGTGAATTGAGCTTCTCTGGATTCCTCCTTGCCGCCGTCAACGGATTGAATCTCTATCGGCCTATGCCAGCGAATTTCGGGCCAAGAAAATTCCCCAACTCTTACTTGAATCGCGAGAGACGCAGGCGAGAGGAGTCTTGGATCTGCGTTACAGCCGTCTTTATGTCGGCTGCTTGTCCCGTCATGGAGAACGCCATCATATTGGCCAGCGCGATATTTATTTTTCCGAGTTCTTCTTTCGTGTCGTTAGATAGAACAAGGGGAAGATCATAATCTTGGTTGAAGACCGTTATGGCACTCTCAAATTTTGCCATGATGGCCTTCTCATCGTTCGCGATGTCACCGGCGGCGCGAGCCACGCCGTATTGGGTGTGTACGGCGTGAAATGACCATGCGGCTCGTTGCAATGTCCACGTCGCGTCGCTCAGTAACCTAGCCGCAATCGTCGCGGCGGTGTTCTCGCGTGGCTTTCCCGATGCTTGCCTTTGTTTCTGACTGATCCTTCAAATTTAGGGCAGCTCACGGCAAGCGGCGCCCTTACATCGGCATCGGTACGTAACCCGAATCAATTTGTTGGGGAAAATAAAAAACGGGTGAGAGTCTGGGGAAGACTCTCACCCGTTTTTTCTACCGTGAAGCAGACGACCTGAAGGTCGTCCCTACGTTTTTTCGTTCTACCAGTGGAACTTCAACGCAAACTGCATAACGCGCGGGTCGTAGACGGACGGAATCAGACCCGGCACAGGCGCTGATCCAACTGTTCCGAAGGCAGTAGAGTTCAGCCCAGATCCGGGAGCAGTTGGATTCCAGTGGTTGATGAAGTTGAACGCTTCTGCGCGGAATTCCATGTTCAATCGCTCGTGAATGTCAAAGATTCTGCTAATTGACGCGTCACAATTGATTGCGCCCGGAGCGCGGAGATTATCGCGGCCGACATTTCCGAGGACGCCGGAGAGCGTGCAATTCGGGTTGGATGTGCAGTTCGTGCCGCTCGCGTTCAGCTGTTGGAATGCGGCCGGGTTGAGGAACGCAAATTTTCCGATGTTCCCTCCCGAGGTGATCTCCGCTCCGTTGAGATAGGGATCAACGCCAGGAACGACGTTCACGCGTTGAGAACCCTCACCCGTGAGCGAAGAATCGACGCCGCTCGTGACGTTGATGGGCAGACCGGATTGGGCGCTGATCGCCATCGATCCTTGCCAGTGACCGAGCAACTGACCCTTCCATCCTCCGCCGTGGTACGGGCTTTGGACGATGAGCGAATTGTGAAGAATCTGGCGGATATCAATCGTGCCGCAAGAGCCATAATCCGCTGAACGGCTGATTTGATTGACATACGCCGTAGCGGCTACGTCACCCTGGAATTCGTTGTAGTCAAAGCAATGGCTCCATGTGTAGTTCGAGAGCAACGTGAAGCCGTGTGCGAAGCGGTGACGAAGGGTGAGGAGCAAACCGTTATAGTTGGCATTTGCACCGTCATCCGCGGTGATGAGCTGACCAACCTCCGCGGCCGAGGCGATCAAGTCTGGTTTGCCACTGGCCGCAGCAGCGACGGCGAGCACGCGCCGCGCGGTCTCGTTGCCGGTGGTGCAACCTGACGCTGAGAATGACTGGCAGAAGCTACCGTTCCCCGAAGTGTTCGCGAAGTTAGTTTCAGCGTAGTTGAGATCCACGCCGAGTGAAGCGTGGGTCGTCTTGTTTCCGATATACGCCGCGGAGAAGAGCCAGTCCTTAGCAAATTCGATTTCGTAACTTGCGTTCCATTCGGTTACGTATTCTGGTTTCCAGTTTTGAGGCAGCACGATCCACAGCGAGTTGCTAGGGAAGGTCTGAATACCAGGGAAAGGATTATTATTTTTGCCGGCGGTGGCAGCGCTGCACTGTGAAGTGCCCACGGGCAATGGGAATTGAAAGTTCAGCCACGGATTGCTGAGAGTACCGCAACCCACGGGGTTGTCCACTTCGTCCACGAATGGTGGATCAGACGACTGGCGCTGTCCGTACCAAATTTCTGTCGAGTCATAGAAGATGCCGGCGCCAGCTCGCAAAACCTGGCTCCGCTTTCCGCCCGGGCTCCAAGCGATTCCCAACCGCGGAGAGAGGTTCTGAAGGTGATCAGACGCAAATGATCTTGGCACCCCCGCATCGCCGTAATACAAGAAACCCGCAGGGGCGTTTGGCTGCACGACGCTGTGAACGTCGGCGAGGAAGTCCGCCATGTTGAAAACCGCGCCGCGATTGAACTCGTCCGTTGGGTACAAGGACGGTTCCCATCGCAAGCCGGCTGTGACGGTGAGCGTATTCGTCAAGCGCATCGTATCTTGAAAATACACGCCCGGAATGGTGGACGCGTAGTTGACCGCTTGAGGGCGGCTGAAGGAATAGCCGCTGTAGTTGCCGAGGAGGAAATCGGCGAGACCGATATCGGACGAAAAATATCCGAGTGCGGGGACTGCCGTAGTGCTGGCCGCGAAGGCAAATGTACCGTTACCGTCAAAGCCGGAAACGGTGTTGTTCTGCGAGTGATGAACGTCGATACCGAAGGCGAAATGGTGCTTGCCCTTGATAATGTCAAAGTCGTCGGCGGCTTGAACGCCGTTGACGTTGAAGTGCCCCGTTGCGCAGGTGCCGCAACCGACAACGAATCCGCCTTGACCGCCGCTGATGGAGCTAATCAGGAAAAAGTTTCCGAGGTAGTTGAACTCATTGATTCCCAAACCCCCTGAAGAGATCGGCGCGGTGGGGTTAATGTCATTCGCGTTGACTCCGCGGTCGTCACGGCGACGATTCCAGGTGAAGTGGAAAGAATTGATCTTGGTCGGCGATAACGCATACGAGTCACCGAGAGTAAACGTCTGGGCGCGCTGCGCCAGACCTGGATTCTGAGTCAGAATCAGGTTGGTTGGGCTAAATGGTGGAGGGCTATTGAAGTCGTTGATGTAATAACGGCCGAACAATGTGTGTTTCGAGCTGAGGATGTAATCAACGCGCCCGATTACTTCATCACCGTCGTTGATTGTCGGTAGGGCATAGTTAATTTGGCCGCAGGGGTTAGGCGAACCATTGAAAGTGGCGCCTGCCACCGGAAGGAACGGCTTTAACGCCAGCGAAGAAGCATTAAAGGCGAACGCGGGATTGAGCGTGATCAGGCCCGTGGTTGCAGAGCCCGAGGTGATATTGGTTATGGTTGTGTGCGCCGAGTTTTCGGTGACAGTTGCGCCCGGGGCGATGTTGAAGTACGGAATCGATGAACCAGCCGTGCCCAGGCTTGTGGTCTGGACTGCCAACGTGCCGCATCCGTTCTGGACGTAGGTGGTGAAATCGCCGGCCCACATCGCGGTGGTGGGAACTGAAGCTGACTGCGTTCCGATCGAGTCCAGCCGCGTACCTTGATATCCCAGGAAGAAGAACAGTTTGTCTTTGAGAATCTTATCGCCTACGGTGCCGCCGAACTGATTGCGGTGGACGGTATCACCAGTGGGGGAGAAGTGAGCGCGTGCGTTGAAAACGCCGTTGCGAAGATAGTCGAATGCATCACCGTGTAATTCATTGGTGCCGGATTTGGTTACGACGTTGACGACGCCGCCCGGGTGAAGACCGCTACGTGCGGGAAGGGCGCTGGTTTCAACGCTGAATTCCTGCAACGCGTCGGGGAAGGGAAACGGCAAGTTGACGTTGGAATATGTATCCACGTTGTCGCCGCCATCCAGAAGATAATTCGTTCCGTTTAACGCCGAACCTGCGACGGAGACCGCGAAGGAACTGTAGAAATTTTTGCTACCAGTCAAGTCGCCGAATCCGGAAGTGGACGTTTGCCCCTGGTACATGACAGCGGCGCCGGAGAGTACGATGAGCTGCGAGGCGAAGCGGCCATTCAGGGGAAGATCGTTGATGCGTTGAGAATCAATTACGTTTGAGATAGCCGCTGTTTCGGTCTGGACCATGGTCGCGCCAGCATTTACTTCAATCACTTGCGCGGCCGCGCCGACTTCCAACTTGGCGGGCAGATCGATGTGGTCGTCAACCTGAAGAATGATTCCCGTTTGTGAATACGTTTTGAATCCTTCCTTCGAGACCTCAAAGCGATAGGGGCCGACAGGAAGGTTGGGCAGAGTGTACTGTCCTTCGGAGTTGGTCGTCGTTTCATGTCGGACGTCTTTCAGCGTCTCAATCATGGCGACCTTGGCTCCGGCGACCAATCCGCCCTGCGCGTCAGCTACCCGGCCGGTGACCTGGGCGGTAGCAAGTTGCGCGGACGAAGACGGAGCCCAAAGCATCAAGCACGTCATACAGATCACCGCAATTGCAAACAGCAAACTGCGAGTTGCCCGAAACATTGTCTGCCTCCTCAAAGAGTGGCGTCCAGAAACTGTTGTTTGTAAATTGGTGCTGCCTGCCCCGGTGCCGATAGACGAAAAAAAACCCTTCCTGCTGAGGAAGGGCTTTTGAAACTATTCATAAATTTGTGATTCTTAAAATTATTCTTCACGGGTGGAATACAGTGATGAACGAGGGAAGCGCCTGCGTGAATACGCGCTAGCGCTTGCCCGGCGATTCGACGGCCGAGCGATGTCCAGTATTCAGAAACCCACATTCCTTGAATCAAAGCCGCTCCACCCCGAGCAAGTCCGATTCCGCGTGCGCCCAAAATCCTGATCGTGATTCAGACTGACGGAGCGCGTGCGAGAATCGGGGCAAGACTCCCGCACGCATACCGTCCGCTAGCAGCCCCCACGCGAAAAAAAACTATCGCGCCAGGGCGAACTGCAAGCTCACAAATTGAATCTTTTCTAGCAGAAAAATCCGGATGGGAAGCGCACTTGCAAATTCGCGCGGCATTCATTCCCCACCTCTAGAACATCCAGAACACCGGCTGAATCAGCACACCCTGCAAATTCAGCGCGATTAAATCGTTTTCGTGCGCCCCTGAAACTGCGCACACGTCAATAAATGCTGGACGACGGTATACGGCCCGCAAATAAAAGTGTCAAGGACGCCAAAAAGAATCGAATGCGTATCGGATGTTGTAACGCCGATTGATGTCGATGATTCATTGTATGTTAAAGAAAATAAACTGGTTAACGGGAGAGGAGTGATACGATTGGTCGTCGCGCGCCGTAATCCATTCGGTTGGCCGTGTTACGTATTGCGAAACGAAATGTCATATTGTGAGATGCCGTCTCGATATGGTACGCTCCGCGTCGCTTGCGCACATCTGGGCCGCGTTCGGCTGATAAAACAAAAATGAGTCCATGGCGTTAAATATATGGCCGTGAGGATAGACGAATTAAGATGAACGCGAAGCGTCGCAGCAATTACGTAATTAAATCGCTGGTTCATGCGTCGCAAGTTCTGGCGGTCTTCAAGTCGAAGGCCGAAGTTCTGCGGCTGAAGGACGTAGTTGCGCGTACGGGATTTAATAAAGCGATGTGCTTCCGGCTTCTGTTCACTCTGCGAGAATGCAATTTCCTGGAAAAAGTTGGCGAGAATCAATATCGGCTGATATACGACGTGCGGCCGATTCGCAAATGCAGAATTGGATTTGCCGCGCAGGGACAGGACTCCTCGTTCGCACGAGAAGTTGGCGCGGGAGTATTGCGAGCTGCGGAAAACGCCCACGTCGAACTTGTGGTGATGGATAACAAATATGATCCGCGCATCGCGCTGCGTAATGCCGATCAACTGATCCGCGAAGGCGTGGATTTAATTATCGAATTTCAGACGGACGAGTCCGCAGCGCCCGCCATCGCGGCGAAGGTGCAGGAGGCCGGCATTCCGATGATTGCCGTGGATATTCCGCATCCGAGCGCGAGTTATTTCGGCGCAAATAATTATGAGGCGGGATTGGTCGGCGGGCGGCATTTGGGACGCTGGGCAAATAAAAATTGGCATGGATTGGCGGACGAAATTATATTGCTGGAAATTCGGCGCGCCGGATCAGTGCCGCAGACGCGAGTGCTGGGAATGCTTGTCGGAATAACGGAAGTGGTGCGCCCGAGCTATCGCGGCAGAGTTGTGAATTTGGATGGCGATGGGCAATTCGGCGCGTCGCTGGATTGTGTGCGCAGACATCTGCGCACCACAAAAGCGAAACGCATCTTGGTGGGTGCGGCGAATGATCCCAGCGCGCTCGGAGCGCTACGCGCTTTTCAGGAAGCGGGACGCGCATCGGAATGCGGGATCGTTAGCCACAACGCGGAGCCGGAAGGCCGCGCTGAATTGCGAGATCCTAAATCGAGATTGGTTGGATCCGTCGCGTATTTTCCCGAGGAATATGGGCCGCATTTAATACGGCTGGCGCTGGATATTTTGGATCAGAAGCCGACTTCGCCGGCCGTCTTCATTAAGCATCAACTGATTACGCCAGAGAATGTTGATCACTTCTATCCGAATGATCGCTTGATGACTTTGATTCGCACACCTGCGTGAAAACTTCAGACGACGGAAGTTCGCTCACCGCTCCGCGCGGCTTCGTAAATCGCTTCGATTAGCGCGACGCTGCGGCGGGCTTCTATTCCGTCACACAAGGGACGGGAATTTGTTTTTATGGCGCGGAGAAAATCTTCGATCAGCGCTTGGTGGCCGCGCGTGTCGCTGACTGTCGCGCTTGTTGCGCTTTGGTTCTGATCAGCCGATTCGTTTTTGTTGAGTAGCTCCGGGCGCGGAGTTTTTAGGTCAGCGCGAATAATTTTGTCATGCTCGAGAATTACTGTGCCTTCGGAGCCGGTTAGCTCGATGCGGCGCGGATATCCGGGATATGCGGAAGTTGTGGCGATGAGCGTTCCTATCGCGCCGTTCGCAAATTCGAGCAGCGCGGTGATTGTGTCTTCGGCTTCGATATTGTGAAGCGACGTGGCCATTTGCGCTTGCACGCTGACGACATCACCCATCAGCCACAGCAACAAATCCACGGTATGCACGCCTTGATTCAATAGTGCGCCGCCGTCAAGCGCAAGTTTTCCGCGCCAGCTAGAATTTCCGTAGTATTCCGGAGAGCGATGCCACTTCACTTGCGCGTCGGCCAGAATTAATTTGCCGAGCGCGCCTTCGGCCAGAAATTTTTTCAGGCGATGGACGTCCGGCTTGGTGCGGTCCTGAAACAGCACGCCAAGTTTTACTTTGGACTTTTCACATTCGGCAACTAGGGCATCGGCGCGCGCGGTGGAGATGTCGATTGGTTTTTCGGTGAGAACGTGCAGTCCGTGACGCGCGGCTTTTATTCCGTGTTCGGCGTGGAGGCCGGACGGGCTTCCGATGATGACGAGATCCATCGGACGATGTGCCATAAACTTTTCGATATCCGCGAAGGGTGACCCGCCGTAATTTGCGCAGAGCTTCGCGGTTTTTTCGGGATGCGTTCCGTAAATCGCGGAAATTTCCACGCCGGGAATGGCGAGCGCCGCGCGGGCGTGCGTGTCCGTAATATTTCCGCCGCCGATTAATCCGATGTACGTTGGCATAAGTATCGGCGAGCTATTTTACTTCCGAAACAAAGGCTTTGTACGCGGCCTCAATACTTTCAGGCGTGGCGATGCGTGAAAAAATTTCGACGCGATAACGAAACGTGACGCTTTGGCCGGCGGCGAGCGTGAAATCCATTTGATCCGCCTTGGGATCAAACGCTTTCCGGCCCAGCGGATTCGCGGCGAACAATCCGTACCCGCGCGCGTGCCAGTAAGTGGGGAAGCCGGGATTTTGCGGATTGTCGAAGATGACGATTGAGACAGGCTCGTCGCCAACTTTTCCGCTGAGCATGCACCATCGGCCGCGCGTGCCCCAAACTGCGTCGCCCGTCTTTCCCTCGCTATCAAGATAATTTCCATTTACGCCGGTGTTGTCCATTTGCGCGACAGTTGTTGGACGGCCGTTCGCGTCGGTGAAAGTTGCGGCGGTGGTCGAAGGTTCTTCCAGTTCGCGCCGCACGCGCATGCCGAGTAGGCCTTCTTTGTCGTCATGAAAAACAACCGGATCGCCCATCGCTTTTAAAGTGGTGATGCGGTCGATGCTGCGGAAGTCCGCGCCACCTTTGAAAATAAATTTCGTGTGCTCCCGTAGCAAAACTTTCTTGTCCGAATTATCCCAATCGGTCTCGACTTCAAGCGTGCCTTCGTCTTGGCCACTTTTCGCGGAAATAATCGCGCGATGGTAGACGGTGCCCATTTTGTGTTTGTCTTCGGACTTGATGGCGTAGGAATTATTCCAGAAGTCCAGATCATTCACATTCCCGTAGTTGAACCACAGCCCAACGTGATGCGGATGATCCACGCGCTCACCAGGACGCGGATCGCGCGGAAATCCTCGCGTCACAAGAGTTCCCGTCGCCGCGCGAAGTGGATAGAGAGTCGGCTTCTCCATATCTTCGGGATAGATGTATGAGGTGAATGGTTTGCCGCCGATGGAAATATCCACGCGGCGCTGAGGTTCATTCGGTACGACTGTAATTCGATTCCCGGTAGTTTTTTGTGCGGTTACGCCAGTTCCAATAATGATCGCGCCGAAAAATAAAACTGCCAGATACTTTTTCACCATTACGACTTTCCTTTTCTTGCCCCGGACTGCCGTCTTAACTACACAACTTCAATATCATGCTGCTTCAAATTTTGTAACCGAGTTTATCAGCCAGATATTTCTTGCTGATCTCCGCGCATTCTTTTGGAGTTTGCGCTGGATCGGGCACCGCGTCCAATTCAACGATCGCCCAGCCGCGATATTTAATTTTTGCCATGCCGGCAAAAATTGCCGGAAAGTCCACGCGGCCGCGGCCCAGTTCAACGAATTGATAATTCTTCGGCGTCGCAGTTGATCCTGCGGGCGCCGGTGGCGGGGTCACCGTGCGCACATCTTTAAGGTGCATGAACAGCAGACGGTCGCTGTATTTTGTCATCATCTTTACAGGATCGCCGCCGCCTTGCACACAGTGCGCGACGTCGAGTTCCAATTTTGCGTATCGTGGATCGGTGCCCTCGAAAATCCAGTCCACTTCTTCGGGCCGCTCGGCCAGGAAACCCATGTGATTGTGAAATCCAACTTGCACGCCGATGTCCAACGTGCGTTTGCTTAACTCCATCAGTAGCTCACCCATTTTCTTGTAATCTTCGCGAACAGGAGCCCGCCCTTTCGGGCGCGCGCCAATCACCTGCAGATAAATCGCGCCCGCGCCTTTCGCGAATTGCGCGCGCGCCAGATGCGCGGCGATCTCTGTGTCCGCTGGATTCTCTGTATCCAGATTGCCGCTCGATAGAGCTACCATTTTCAATTTGTGCGCGTCCAACAATTCGCGCAGCACCGCGGGATTATTATCAAATTCCGCTATCGCGTTTGCGCGCAACTGAATTCCCGGAAAACCCAGCGCAGAAATATCTTCAATCGCCTGGCGGTCTTTGCCGTCCCAGGTGATCGATGCGTATCCGAAATGAATATCCGCGGGGCCGGGCGCGGCAAACACTTTCATTATTGGCGACGGCAGCAGTGAGCACGCAGCCATTGCGCCGCCAACATGGATAAAATCCCTGCGCGTAAATTCTTTGCGGTTGTTCGTCATTTTTATTCACCTCAGCTGTCGCCGATTCGCGTGAGTGTAGCAAAACTGTTGCCCGCCTGAATGCAAATCTGCGGAGAATCGAAAATATCGTTATTCTACAGCATTCTGATACACCCCATCTTCAACGATTGCAACTTAATCCAAGAAAGCGCATTTGCAAATCAAAAATTCGCGCATTGGTCGACGGCGCGTCTGCTAGACAGCAAAATCACGAGGTGCTAGCATCCGCTCTCGAACTCGGGG
>DASYNR010000243.1:0-14733 GCA_036008485.1 Candidatus Acidiferrales bacterium
ACAGCGATGTACGACAAGGGTGAAAAAGAAGATCTGAGCGAGTTTAAGCAAACCGAATATTGGGATGCCGTACAGAACTTTCAGAAGTTCATCGTCAACGAAGCACGAACGAATGGCCTCCCTCCCGAGCGCATCGGCGAAGCTGTCAATGTGGCACTTACGGCGGCGAAACCGAAGGCACGCTACGCGGTCATTCCGCAACGATTCAAGAACTGGACTCTCCCCAGACTGCTTTCCGCAAGGATGCTCGACTCCCAGCTTGCAAAGATGATGGGACTCGCGAAGCCGTAAATCCTGGGGGGACTCTAATTCTGAGAGGTACAGGCGGGACGTTTCGCAACAACATGTGCGCAAGCTCATTTGCACCGAAACTTCGAGACTCAACACGCCCTTCGACTGACCATGTCCTTTGTTTCCCTACCCTTAGCCATCACCCAACCACACTTCCCGTACCCCATTTTTGAAAAAACACGTACCCCACCCCCCGGGGGTCATTTGCGATGTGTGTGCTAATAAAGGACTTGCGGCGATCTGTGGTGCAAGTGTGTGCTAATGAGGGACTTAGCGGAATCTCTGCTCGTGTAGAGCCACCCTCGAGCGTGGCATCCGGTTTCTAATCCGTCGCCCATCTCATAGCTCTTGCGTGGATAATCTCCTCTCCGTTTTCTCTGTGACCTCTCGGCGTCTCTGCCTCAAGATCCTTTCCTTACTTTTTAGCTTTGCTACTCCCCGACCTATACATTCACAAACGCCTTCAAATAATTTCCGTACCCCACCACCATCGTCGAAAGCACCAGCACTATCAATCCCAGCGTCACAAGAACAATCGTCCGCCTGCTGGTGCCTTTCCATTCTTTGTAAATCACTCCCCAAAGCGTGGAAAAAATAATGATGCTGGCCATGTGCAACGTCCAACTTGAAAAATCGTACTTACCCATCTTGGTTTGGCCCATGCTGTAGAAGAAAAATTGGAAGTACCACATGATTCCCGTTGCCGCGGCCAGCAAACTATTCAGCAGCATCGTTTTTGAATCGATTCGCGTGGATGTCGATTCGTCCGCTTCCACATGAACTTCCTGACTTCCGGAAAGTTTTCCGCCGGCGCGTCCCAGAAATTGTCCCGCCGTTTTATTTCGCCACAGCAAAACCGAGCACCAAATGAAATTTGTGGTGAATCCGCCCAAAAGAAGCACAACAAGTATCGGAAGATTTTGCCAAAGGTCCGCGCGCCCCGTTTGGAGTAAATAATCTTTTGTCAGCGCCCCGATAGGTTTTCCCGCGGTCAATCCATACGCGAAACAAGAACTCATCACTCCTGCAAAAATCGCAACCATCAGACCTTTGCCGAAGTGAAATTCCTTCACCGTGTTTTTCTTCTGCTCGTCGGTCAGTTCGTGTTCCTTGGACATTCCCGCGAGCCCGCTCAAAACAATTCCCGCCATGCAAATCGCGATTCCCAGCAAAATAACTTGTCCGGAATGTTCGCGCGCAATCGCGCCAATTTCACCGGCAAAAATCGGCGGCATTAAAGTTCCAAACGCCATGCACAATCCAAGTGCGATCGCATATCCAAGCGCCATTCCCAGAAATCGCACGGAGAGTCCAAAAGTAAGTCCGCCAAATCCCCACAAAACTCCCCAAGTGTAAACAAATGCCAATGTTTTCGACGGCGCCCGATGCAAAATTGATGGCAGTTCCGGCACAAGCGCCATTCCAATTGCAATCGGCGCAAGGATCCAACTAAAAACTCCCTGCAGCAGCCAATAAACTTCCCAAGCCCAGCGTTTGATTCCTTTATATGGAAGGTAGCAGGTTGCCGAGGCAAGTCCGCCAAGCCAATGATACACAACGCCTAAAAA
Source organism: Candidatus Acidiferrales bacterium (assembly GCA_036008485.1). GTDB lineage: Bacteria > Acidobacteriota > Terriglobia > Acidiferrales > UBA7541 > DASTCZ01. The sequence goes on from DASYNR010000243.1 coordinate 1,860, forward strand.
TGGATTTGGTCCCACGCGATAATTTTTCTCACTCTCTGCCCCAAAACTCTTGGCATCTGTTTATCACAGCTCGCCGAAGAAAATAATACAAATCGTCCAGTTCGACTGTGTTTTACAGAGTGAAACTAGGTAGAATCTTTGTTCGCCATCAAAATTGTGGCGATTCAGCGGCCCGTAAATAATTTCATTGCAGATGAGGTGAACTTTGAAGCTTTCTTCCACTGCTCGCGCAAAACAAATCCGCTGGATCGCCGCGTGGACTGCGCTTGCGGCTCTTGCAATTCTTTGTGCACCTTTCACCAGCGTGTATTTTTCCGCAGCGGCGCAAAATATTTCTGCGCCCTATCAAATCGCCGGGCCAATTCAACTGAGCGTGGACTTAAGCGAAGCGCCGCGTCACATTTTTCACGCGCACATGATTATTCCCGCGTCGCCCGGACCGCTGACTCTTGCATATCCGAAATGGATTCCCGGCGAGCACATGCCGGATGGACCAATTTCCGATTTAGCCGGATTGAAATTTACGGCGGGCGGAAAAACTCTCATCTGGCATCGCGATTCCGTGGACATGTATCAATTTCATATGGATGTTCCAGCAGGCGCGACGTCAGTGGAAGCAAGTTTGGATTATTTGAATCCCGTGGACGGCAACGGATTTTCCGCCGGCCCTTCGGCGACTTCGCAGGTAAGTATTTTGGAATGGAATGATGTGCTGCTCTATCCTGCCGGAATAAAATCCGACGATCTCACATACGTTGCGCGTTTGAAATTGCCGGCGGGATGGAAATTCGGCACGGCACTCACAGATACGCACGCGCAAGGCGATGCAATTCAATTTGGTCCAGTCTCGCTGACCACGCTAGTTGATTCTCCCGTTCTCGCCGGCGCGTATTTCCGATCAATTCCATTGGCTACCGATGTGCAGCCTCCGCATCATTTGGATTTAGCCGGCGATTCCGCCGCGTCCGTGGATATTCCCGCGGAAGAATTGGACGCGTACAACCGATTGGTGCGCGAAGCCGGCGCGCTTTTCGGCGCGCGTCATTACGATCATTATGATTTTCTCCTTTCCTTGACCGATCACTTTTTTCCTAACGGACTTGAGCATCACCAGTCCAGCGATAATCGCGCGCCGGAGCGAATGTTGTTGGATCCTGATTTGCGCGAAAGTTACGCGGATTTGCTTGCGCACGAATTCACGCATTCGTGGAATGGAAAATTTCGCCGCCCCTCGGGATTAGCTACGCCGGATTTTGGTGTGCCGATGAAAGGCGATCTGCTGTGGGTTTACGAAGGGCTGACGCAATACATCGGCGAAATGCTTTCCGCGCGAGCTGGCATCCGATCCGTCGAAGCGTATCGCGAAGCACTCGCCGCAACCGCCGCGTATTTGGATCATCAGGCCGGCCGAAATTGGCGTCCGTTGCAAGACACCGCAACCGCCGCGCAAACATTATATTTAATTACCGGCAAAGCCTGGTTCTCGTATCGCCGTAGTGTGGATTTTTATGACGAGAGCTGGCTGATCTGGTTGGAAGCTGACACGATTATTCGCAAACAATCCGGCGGAAAGAAATCGTTGGACGATTTCTGCCGCAGTTTCCATGGCGCGCCTAGTACCGGGCCGAAGCTCGTCACTTACACGTTCGATGATGTCGTCACCGCGATGAATGCAATTACTCCGTATGACTGGCGGAAATTTTTCCGTGACCGGCTGGACTACATCGGTCCGCGCGCGCCGCTCGGCGGCATCACCGGCAGCGGCTGGAATTTAATTTACAACGATGTGCCCAACGATCACATTTCCGCGGACGAGCGCACCGGCGGCGAAATCACCATGGAATATTCTTTGGGCGCGAATTTTGGCCGCGATGGCACGGTACTGGACGTTGTTCCCGGAATGCCCGCCGCGGAATCGGGACTTGCTCCGGGAATGAAAATTCAAACAATTAATGGCAAAGCGTGGTCGTGGGACGCATTGCACGACGCTGTTCGCACAACGAAATCATCTGCTGCGCCAATTGAATTTGTGGCCGACAACGACGGATTCTCGAAGACCTATCGCGTAAATTACAGCGGCGGCGAGCGCTTTCCGCATCTGGTGCGCATTGAAGGCCAGCCGGATCTGCTGGGCGACATTCTGAAATCCCTGACGCCTGCGCGTACATCTTTTTAGCGGTTAGCGTATCTAATAAGCAGGCGGCAATCGCCGCGTAAATAGGTAAATCCAAAATGCCCCTTTCGGGCGTATACAAAGCAGGGCGTTGAGCGTGATGCTACGCGAGCCTGCCGCGTACGAGTTGCTATAATAAGGATACCGATACAACAAATTGGCGCGGGCATAGGTCCGACTCAAGGAGCATTCATGTTGATAAAACGAGCGGAAGATTTGAAATATTCGGATGTAACGCCGAAGCAAGTTTACATGAATCGGCGAAAATTCCTGGCAGAAGCAGGACTGGCTGGTGGCGCAATTCTGGCCGGACGCGGAATTTGGAATTTAATTTCTCCTTCGGAGAGCGTTTCCGCGAATACGAAATTGAACGTTGCCTCGAAGAGCCCATTCAGCACCAGCGAGAAGGAAAATACCTACCAGCAGGTTTCGACGTACAACAATTATTACGAATTTGGCACCAGCAAAGAGGATCCTGCAAAGACTTCCGGAAATTTCAAGACCACCCCATGGACGGTTTCGGTCGAAGGCGAATGCGCCAAGCCACAGAAATTTTCGATGGACGACATTTTGAAAATGGCTCCGCTCGAGGAACGCATTTACCGGCATCGTTGCGTGGAAGGCTGGTCGATTGTTGTGCCGTGGAACGGTTTTTCATTCAGCGTGCTGGCCAAATTGGCGCAGCCAAATCCGAACGCAAAATTCGTAGTGTTCCAAACGCTATATGATCCCAAGCAAATGCCGTTAGGAAGCCGTTCGGGCTTGCAACTTCCTTACGTCGAAGGATTGCGAATGGACGAGGCGATGCATCCGTTGACCATGATCACCGTGGGAATGTACGGCGAAACGCTTCCGAATCAGGATGGCGCGCCCGTTCGCATCACCATTCCGTGGAAATATGGATTCAAAAGCATCAAGTCCATTGTGAAAGTGAAATTTGTGAAAGACATGCCGCCGACGACGTGGAATATTTCCGCGCCGGACGAATATGGTTTTTATTCCAACGTGAATCCGGAAGTGGATCATCCGCGGTGGAGTCAGGCAAAGGAGCGGCGTCTGGGTGAATTTGGCACGCGGCCCACAATTAAATTCAATGGCTACGGAGATCAGGTGGCCAGTCTCTACAACGGAATGGATTTGAGAAAAAATTACTAAGAGAGCGCGATGAATTCTTTTCTTTCAAATAAATGGCTGAAGGTTCCGGTGTTTTTGTTGTGCGCTCTTCCCGCGCTGGCGCTCGTATGGGGCATTTCGCACAACGGATACATTCAGTCCATCGATCGCGGGCCAAGCACGCTTGTGGAATTGGGCGCGGATCCCGTTGCGTACATCACGCATTCCACAGGCGATTGGACAATTCGATTTCTGATTATCACTCTCGCGATCACTCCATTTCGCAAATTGCTTTCGCTGCCGGCACTGATTCGATATCGCCGAATGTTCGGACTCTTCGCGTTTTTCTACGTATGCATTCATTTCATGACGTACATCTGGCTGTACCAGTCATTTGATTTGCACGCGATCTGGGCTGATGTCGCGAAACGAAAATTCATCACCGTCGGCTTCGCAGGATTTGTGCTGATGATTCCACTGGCGATCACTTCCACAAAAGGCTGGATTCGCCGGCTGGGCGGCAAAAATTGGACGTGGCTGCACCGGCTAATTTATTTCAGCGCAATCGCAGGCGTGATCCATTACGCGTGGCTGGTGAAATCGGACGAGACCAAGCCGCTGCAATATGCGGCGATGGTCGGAGTTTTGTTGCTGTACCGAGTTGTTGTGTGGATTATTGGAATGAAGAAACCGCCTGCGGTTTCCGCGGCGCGCCCTGCGCCGGTTACGTCAGAATCTGCGTAGATAGAAATCATCGGCCTCTGCGATCAATATTCTCTGAAGTGATTTGAATCTGCTGATGTGCACTCCCCAAGTATTTTTATGCACAATTTCGCGGTATCGTTGGAGCGTGTTGAACTCACGCGCGCCCAAGGAAATGTATTCATGCTAACTGAGTGGAAATCGGCGGGATCGAATCCGGGGCCGCGATCTTTTTTCCGGAATCCGTTGGTGTACACGTCCACTTTATTGGTGATCGGCGCGCTTTACGCGGGCGGAGTTCTTTTTTTTCGCTGGGAAAATAATCGAGACGCGGATCGGCGCGCAGCGGAAGAAGCCGCAAGCCAAAAAACCGCCGAAGCGCAGCGCGCATATGATTCACTTGGCGGAAGCCAGTTCGCAATTTTGAATTTCTATGCGACGCCCAGTTCGATTCATCCCGGCGAAGCGACGCAATTGTGTTACGGCGTGTCGAACGCGAAAGAAGTGAAATTGGATCCACCGGTTGCAAGCGTTTGGCCATCCGCTACGCGATGCGTGGCTGCTTCGCCGCGCAAAGAAACCACGTACACATTGACGGCGGTGGACGCGCAGGGAAACACGAAAACCGCCACGCTGACCGTACAGGTGAAGTAGCGCGGCGGTGTGCGGAACAGGCTGCGGATTCTGATTGTGATAGAATCTGCAAGTTGGGCTGGACAAAGTTATTTGTGCCGCTCGTGCAAGTGTTCGCTGAAAATCGATCGCATTGAAAATCGCAAAGAAACCACGCAGGCGTTCAAAAATGAGTGACTCAATCATCGACCCTCTCGCAAAAATTAAACAAAAGCTCGAGCTGGAAATTCGGGCAATTGAAAGCGAGCTGGTAAACGATTTGCCGAAAGAGATCGCGAAGGCGCGCGCGCACGGCGATCTTTCCGAAAATTCTGAATACAAATATGCAAAAGAGCGGCAGACATATTTGAACGCGCGCATTGGCCAATTGAAAAAGCGCATGGGCGACATCATGATGCTGAACGTCAGCAATCTTTCGCGCGATTGCGCGGGTTACGGTTCGCGCGTGTGGCTGATGGATTTGAAGAAATCCGTGGAAGTGGAATACAAACTGGTGACGACCGAAGACTCTGATGTGGCGAAGGGAATGATTTCGACCACCTCGCCCATCGGCAAAGCGTTGCTGGGCCGAAAAGTTGGCGACGAAATCTCCGTGCAAACACCGAACGGCGTGAAGGAATTTGAACTTGTGCGTTTGAAAACGATCTACGAAGAAGAAGCGTAGTCCCGCATAAAAATTAATTCTGGCAACGGAGACACTTTGAATTCCACCACGAATTTCAATTCAGGAAATCCTCGCGCGAAATGAAACCTTCTCTCATTGTGCATGGCGGTGCGTGGACAATTCCTCCTGAAGCCACGGAAGCTTGTAAATCCGGATGCCGGCGCGCGCTGGAAGAAGGTTGGCGCGTGCTGCAGCGCGGCGGATCAGCGACGGACGCCGTCGAAGCTGCAATTGTGATTCTGGAAGACGATCCCATTTTTGATTCCGGTACAGGCGCGCATTTGAATCGCGATGGATTCGTGGAGCTTGATGCGATCGTGATGGACGGCGCAACGTTGCAAGCGGGTGCGGTGGCGGTGCTGCGGCGGATCAAGAATCCGATTCGGCTGGCGCGCAAATTAATGGAAACGAATGAGCACATGATGCTGGTCGGCGACGGCGCGGAAAAATTTGCAGTGGAGCAGGGAATCTCGTTATGCGATCCGAAGGATTTGATTGTGCCGCGCGAAATCGCTGCCTGGAAAAATTGTCATACGGGACCGCATTCGGATGTGCATCACGTGCATTCGCTCGGAACTGTTGGCGCAGTGGCGATTGATTCGCACGGACATTTGGTGGCGGGCACTTCAACCGGCGGCACATGTTGCAAACGTGCGGGACGAGTGGGCGATTCGCCGCTGATTGGCTGCGGAACTTATGCCGATCAAGAAGCCGGCGGAGTTTCGTGCACGGGCTGGGGCGAAGCGATTATGAAAGTTGTGCTGGCGAAAACCGCCGTGGATCAATTGCGAGCGAGCGGCGCAAAGGCGCAGCAGGTTGCCGATAATTGCATTCAATTGTTGGCCACGCGCACGAAGGGCACCGGCGGATTAATCTTGCTGGACCACGAAGGAAATCCCGCCGCGGCGTTCAACACGCCGAATATGGCATGGGCCTGCGTGCGGCCGGACGGAAGTCTCCACGTATCCGCGTAATCATCATTGTTAAAAATCAATTGTCATTCTTAAATTCCAGAATAAAAATATTCATCGGTGTTGGAAGCGTATTCCGGATTGACGTTTCGCCGCTGGGCGCGAACCAGGTTTCCATTTGAATTGGAAAAATTTCGGCGTTCGGCTTTCCGGGATGAAGGCGTTCGCGCCAGCGGTCGATCCAAACCGCCAGAAAAGTGTGTTCTGAATTCACGGCGGTCCACGCGGCGCCCGGCTTCACGTTCACGGCAAGAGCGCGCATCTCACCCGTCTCCAGAATCACAACTTCCGTCGCGCCTTTCATACGCCGGACGTGAATGTTATTCGGATCTTTGTCGGCGGCAGCTAGCGCGGCAGTCACCGAAGAGAAATAAGTTTTCAGTTCACCCTGCGGCTGCAGAAGTTGCACGGTGATATTCCGGAATATCGTGTTTCCGTCATCGCGCGCGACGTGCGCGAATGGCCCCTTCGCGAAATTCACCGTCGTATCGGCAAGATGCGCTTTCACTGGCTCATTATTTTCCACGGCGTTGGTTATGTCCGCGTCACCAAACACAATATAGACGTAGTCCTGATCGTGGCGATGCAGCAGCGTGGAATCATGCGGCGGAACTTCCACTTCATACGCTTGCATAAATGAATTTGCCAGCACGAGATGGTGGTGATGTTCTTCCGAAATCGGCACGGAACTTACTTGCGGCGTCGCCGCATTTTGCGCGCCACGGCGATTCGCTGAAACTGGCGGCAGCGGCAGCGCAATGATTGCGCTGATCAGAAAAATTGTGCTGAACAAAACAATGAATCGCGTTCGCATCAAGTCCGTCACCTCGCAGGAATGCGCGTTCGATTATACTTCGCGAACCGCTTTGGCCGCGCCGCTTATTCCATAATCACCCGATTGCCCGCGCGCGTGCTGTCGTGCTAGCATCCGCCAAATCGGGGCCTCGCGCTGCATTCGCTGCGCGGCGAGCGCACGCCGGGACCCTCCTCGGGAAAAAAGGGGGATCCATGCGCACATACAACACACAATCGATAAGGAACGTAGGCATTGTAGGCCACGGCGCCACCGGGAAAACGCAGCTGGTGTCGTCGTTGCTTCACACTGCGGGAATGACCACGCGATTCGGAAAAGTTTCTGAAGGCAGCACGGTAACAGACTGGGACGACGAAGAAATCGCCCGGAAAATTTCCATTCAATCGGCGCTGGCGTACGCGGAATGGGCCGCGCCGGGACAATCCGAAAAAACAAAAATTAATTTTCTGGATACGCCCGGCTACAGCACGTTTGTGAATGAAACGCGCGCCAGCCTGATTGCCGCGGATTGCGCGCTGATTGTGATTGACGCGCACACGGGCGTGCAGGTCGTGACGGAAAAAGTTTGGGACTTCTGCACGGAATATGAATTGCCGCGCGCATTTGTAATTAATTGGATGGACCGCGATCTGGCGAGTTTCGAGCGTTCGCTCGCAAATATTCAGGAAGTGTTTGGGCGCGGCGCCGTGGCTGTGCAACTTCCAATTGGTGAAGAAAGAAATTTTCGCGGCGTGGTGGACCTGATCAACATGAAGGCCCATATTTATAAATCGGGCGGCGATGGAAAAGCTTCCATCGAAGAAATTCCCGCGGACATGGCGGATGCAGCGACTGAAGCTCATGAAAAACTTGTGGAGCTTGTCGCCGAAGGAGATGACAAATTAATGGAAGAATTTTTTGCGGAAGGCACGCTGCCGCCGGCGGATTTGCTAAAGGGGTTGCGTGGCGCCGTGCTGACGCGGCGCATTTATCCGGTGCTAGCCACGGCCGCGCTGCCGAACATCGGCAGCGAATCGCTGCTGAATTTTCTGGCGGATGTGTTTCCCGATCCTTCGGCGCGCGTAAAAGTGGAAGGCTTCAAACAGCCCGCGCGCAAAGGCGATTCCGTCGAGCGAAAAATTGCTGATAGCGAGCCGGTTTCGATTTTCGCGTTCAAGACGCTTGCCGATCCTTTCGCCGGGCGCATTACGTATTTCAAAGTAATGTCCGGCGTGTTGAAGGCTGACGCGAATCTTGTGAATTACAATCGCGGTTCCGCGGAACGTTTGCAGCATGTGCAGGCGATGGAAGGAAAAGCGGGCGCCGACGTGGCGGAAATGCACGCGGGAGATTTGTGCGCCGTCGCCAAATTAAAAGAAACTTTGACGGGCGAAACTCTGGGCGATAAGGCAGCGCCAATTTATTATCCGCCGGCGCGAATTCCCGAGCCTGCCATTACATTCGCCATTGAGCCGAAAACGCGCGCCGACGAGGATCGGTTCGGCCAATCCATTCACAGAATTCTGGAAGAGGATTTAGGGCTGCGATTTTCGCGCGATCCGCAAACAAAAGAATTTCTGCTTTCCGGTTCAGGGCAGCAGCACATTGAAGTTGTGGTGGCGAAACTTCGAAAGCGGTATCACGTTGACTTGACGTTGAAGCCGCCGAAAGTTCCGTATCTGGAAACAATTCGCGGCAAAGCCGAGGCCGAAGGCAAACACAAAAAACAAACCGGCGGACACGGACAATTCGCGGTGTGCCGCATCAAGCTGGAGCCGCTGGCTCATGGCGCGGGGTTTGAATTTGTGGATGACGTATTCGGTGGCGCGATACCGAATAATTTTATTCCGTCAGTGGAGAAAGGAATTCGCGCATCCGCCGAACGAGGTTATTTGGCCGGATATCCCGTGGTGGATTTCCGTGCGGTACTTTACGACGGAAAATATCACGACGTGGATTCTTCGGACATGGCCTTCAAAATCGCCGGATCGTTGGCGTTCAAGGAAGCGATGAGCCACGCGAAGCCCGCGCTGCTGGAACCGATCATGAATGTGGAAATTGCCGCGCCGGATCAATATTCCGGCGATTTGATGGGCGATCTCAGCTCGCGCCGCGGACACATCAGCGGAAGCGAAGTGCGCGGAACGAATGTAATTATCAAAGCGAAAGTTCCGCAGTCGGAAATGTTGAGCTACGCCACGGGACTGACTTCCATGACGCAGGGCCGCGCGAGTTACGGGATGGAATTTTCTCACTACGATTTCGTGCCGTCGGAAATCGCGGATAAAATTATCGCTCATGCAAAAGCGGCGCGCGCCGGACAGGAAGTCGACGAGGAAATGCTGCACTGAACTGTGTGAATCGCGCGCCAAATTGGTTTGGCTGCAATTTTTGGTTTGCCAAATTGGACGTTGCGATTCGCGCGCAACCAGTTAAGAATGTTCTCCCATGAAAAATAAAACTTCGCGCCGTTGGAGCGATTCAACGAGCGCCATTCACGCCGGAGAAGATCATTTCGGAATTGGCGGGCCGGTCAGCACGCCGATCGTGCGCTCGTCCACGTTCACTTTTTCCAGTACGGGAGAAATGAAGCGCTGGGCGGAGGGAAAAAGCAAAGCGTACATTTACACGCGCTACGGAAATCCCACGCTGACCGTTGCGGAAGTAAAAATTGCAGCGCTGGAGCACACGGAATCCGCGGTGGTCACTGCCAGCGGCATGGCGGCAATTTCCTCGGCATTGCTTTCTGTGCTTTCCAGTGGCGACGAAATGATCGCCACACGCCAGCTTTACGGAGGCACCTACCGGCTGCTGCGCGATATTTTTCCGCGCTTCGGAATTAAAGTTCAATTTGTTGAAAACGATCTTGCGGGCGTCGAAGATTTAGTGAACAGCCGCACGCGCCTTCTGTACGTTGAAACGCCGACCAATCCGACTTTGCGAATTGTAGATTTGCGCAAAGCGGTTGCACTCGCGAAGCGATTTAATTTAGTAAGCCTGGTGGATAACACGTTTGCTTCGCCCGCGCTTCAGAAGCCGCTCGAATTGGGTTTCGATATGTCTGCGCACAGCACCACAAAATATTTGGGCGGACATACCGATTTAATTGGCGGGGCCGTCGCCGGGAAAAAAGATTTCATCGACAAGGTTCGTATGATGGTGATTTATCTGGGCGGCTCGATGGATCCCGAAGGCGCGTTCCTTCTAGTTCGCGGAATGAAATCGCTCGGCCCGCGAGTCCGTCAACAATGCGCGACAGCGATGGCCGTTGCGAAATATTTGAGCAAGCATCCCAAAGTTGCGCGCGTGCATTATCCGGGATTGAAAACGCATCCGGATCACGCGCTGGCGAAGCGGCAAATGTCAGACTTCGGCGCCATGATGGCATTCGATTTGAAGGGCGGATTGCCCGCGGCGCGCCGCTTCTGCGATCGCACGCATTTATTCCTGATGGCGGCAAGCCTCGGCGGCGTGGAATCGCTTTGCGTGTTGCCGATCTACACGTCGCATTACAAAATGAACAAGCAGGAATTGGCCGGCGCCGGAGTTGAGCCGGGAACCGTGCGTGTTTCCATCGGCCTGGAAGATTCCGCCGACCTGATCGAAGATTTGCGTCAGGCGCTTGCCTAACCGGGCAAGCACTATTCTCATCGGGCATGAACTTAATTAAGCTTAAGTATGCGCACACCAGCCGCGATTGCCACAGCACTATTTCTTGCCAGCGCGTCACTTGTTGCGTTGGCGCAGACTCCGACCAGCCAAACACGAATGTTCCGTTCCGCCGAAGTCGTCACCGCATCCGGCGTGCCAATCCCGTTCAATAGCGTTGCCAACGGAATCGTCGAACTTCACCTGACCATCAGCGCTACCGGAACTGTCGATGAAGTTCGCATCGCGCGCCCACTCGCATCGGTCACTGAGCAAGCCGTCAGCGCTGTGAAGACATGGACGTTTACACCGGCGACCATGCGTGGGAAGCCAATCGCGTCCCGGCTGACAGTTGCGGTCGTTTTCTGTCCGAGCTTCGGTTTCGGCGCGGGAGAAATTCCGTTACCTCCGCTTCTACCCGAATCCGCAAAGGAAGCCGCCGGTTCGGGGTTGCCCCCGGTATCGCCAGAGATTATTAGCGCCCAATACCCGGTCGATAGCGGAACGCAAGTGAAGGGCGGCACAGTCGTACTTCGGGTGCTGGTTGGAGCAGATGGCCAACCCGGCCTCGTAAGGATCGTTAAGGACGCCGCACCGATGACAAGTTCCGCCCGGACCGCCGTGGCGGGTTGGAAGTTCAGACCCGCGAGGATGAACGGCAAAGAAGCGATCTCGGGCTACATCATAGCGTTCAGGTTTCGTACACCTTCTATCTCCAACTAGGCTGACCGGGTACCGCATCCCGCGGTCATGGCGCCCCCCAGTACTGTGTGTTTGGCATGAGTTACCCATCCCCGTCTTATCGGTTGACCATCCTGCCGCCTCGTCCTACCATTGGCTTGTTAACCAGTTCCATCTCGCAGCCGTCTAAGATACTAGGACTGGGCGCGCATTCGGCCCCCGACCCACGAACCGCGTGACTAGGCGAAATCACAAGACGAAAGGCAGTATCTGGCTGCTGGCTGCGGCCTGCGCAGTAGCATGCTGCGCCGGATGCGATGATGCCACCCGGAATGCCGTTCAGGCGCAGCCTCCGCAGATTAAGCCCGTTGTGGAACAGTCGGCTCCAGCGCAACCTAAGCTGACCGGCCTTCCTCTGACTGCGCACCCTGGGAGCCTGGTTTTACTGGAACCTCCGCAACCCCTCGGATCCGACCTGCTTCTTTCCTATTCGATGTGGGCCTTCGAGGCCGGCCAGCAGGACTACCGCGCGGGGCATTTGACCAAAGCGCGCCAGGAATTCGATCTGGCCATCGATTCAATTCTCGGCAGCGGTATTGACGTCAACAGCGATCCGCGGTTTCTCGCCGCGTACCAAAGGATAGTCGAGACCGTCAGCAGCGAAGAATTCGCCGCTTTCCGCGAAGGCGATGGATTTTCTGAACAGAAAGCCGAACCCGCGCCGATCGACGCCATCCCCGAAATTGGAGCGGCGGAGCCGGGCACGGTAGATCCGAAACTCGCCGCCAGCGCGGCCGTGGAACTTGCCGCGGTGCAGCACGATTTCCCTCTTACGGCAAATGAGTATGTTCTGGCGTATTTGAATTTTTTCCACACGCCGCGCGGGCGCGCCATTGTGGAAACTGGTTTGCGGCGCGCGGGGCGTTACCGCTCCATGATCGAACGAGTGCTGGACGAAGAAGGATTGCCGCATGATTTAATTTATTTGGCACAGGCGGAAAGCGCGTTCCAACCTACGGCGGTATCGCACGCGCAGGCTGTTGGTCTGTGGCAATTTATTGCCGGCCGCGCGCATGAATATGGATTGCAGCGAACCTGGTGGGTGGACGAGCGTCAAGATCCGGAAAAAGCCACGCGCGCCGCAGCGCATCATCTGCACGATCTTTACAACATGTTCGGCGATTGGTATTTGGCCATGGCTGCTTACAATTCCGGCCCGGGCAATGTGCAGAAGGCCATCGAGCGCACCGGCTACGCGGATTTCTGGGAACTTTACAAACGCAACGTGCTGCCGAAGGAAACGCGCAACTACGTGCCGATTATTCTGGCCATGACGCTGATTGCGAAAGATCCCACGCGCTACGGAATTTCGGTGACGCCCGAAGCGCCGCTGGCGAGCGATCGTGTAAAGCCCGGCCAGCCAATTGATTTGCGTCTGGTTGCGGAAACGATTGACGTGGACGTGCAGACCATTCGCGCGCTGAATCCTTCGGTCC
>DASYNR010000244.1:0-1992 GCA_036008485.1 Candidatus Acidiferrales bacterium
TCTTTCAAAGATCCTTGCCAGACAGCTGAAGCCTTACGAACCATTTTCTGTTTCCTCCTCGTGGGTTGGATGAATGATCGGGACGAACGGACACATAAATTAAACGTTCAGCGTAAGTGTTGCGGACGGAACAAATCCCGGGCCGGCCGGCGGCAAATCGGAAACCGGCGTCGTGCGAACGACGGCGCGATACATCGTGTCACGCTCGAAAGGAACGCGGCCTGCCGCGCGAATCAGCCGCTCGAGTTCGCTGCGCGGAGTAAATTGCTCCGTCGTCGCGCCGGCATCGTGATAAATTTTTTCTTCCACGATGGTTCCGTCAATATCGTCCGCGCCGAATCGCAACGCAACTTGAGCGATGCGCGGAGTCAACATCACCCAATACGCTTTGATGTGATCGAAATTATCCAGCAGCAAACGAGAAACGGCAATGGCGCGCAGATCGTCAAAGCCCGTTGTTTTTGGAAGATGCGCGAGCGCTGTATTTTCCGGATGAAATGCTAACGGAATAAAAGTCTGGAAGCCGTGAGTATCGTCCTGCAATTCGCGGAGCAACAAAAGATGCTCGACTCGCTCTTCTTCATTTTCAATGTGGCCGTAAAGCATCGTGGCGTTGGAGCGCAATCCGATTTCATGTGCGATGCGCGCAATTTCCAACCATTGCTTGCCGGAAGTTTTGTGATCGCAAATAACTCTGCGCACGCGGGGATTGAAAATTTCCGCGCCGCCGCCGGGAAGTGAATCCACTCCGGCTTCTTTCAGCGCCACAAGAACTTCGCGCACGGAAAGTTTCGCGATGCGCGAAAAATATCCGACCTCAACCATCGTGAACGCTTTCAAATGCACGGTCGGGCAGCGCTGCTTCAGTCCACGAATCATATCCAGAAAATATTCAAAGGGCAGATCGGGATGCAGTCCGCCGACCATGTGAAATTCCGTGGCTCCGGCGCGAACACCTTCCGCCGCACGTTGATAAATTTCATCCAGCGCAAAATTGTAAGCGCCAGGCGCGTTGGGATCACGTCCGAAAGCGCAAAGTTTGCAATGGGCCACGCAAATATTCGTAGGATTAATGTGGCGATTCACATTGAAATAGCAAATATCGCCGTGGCGCTTTTCGCGAACGTGATTCGCAAGCCATCCAACGGCGAGCAAATCCGGCGAGCGATACAGCAAAATGCCTTCATCCGCGGACAAACGTTCGCCTGCCAAAACTTTATCGGCAATTGGACGCAGACGGGCGTCTGTGATTTGGAGTTCGCTGGTGGGAGAAGTGGTCATAATTGTTGAAACTGATGAAATCTACGTCGCGGAAACCCAAACCGCCGCGCCCCAGAACAAAAAGAACAGAACACTAATATAGCCGTTTATCGTGAAAAACGCAGCATTCAGCCGACTGAGATCGTTCGCGGAAACCATCGAATGTTCCCACACCAGCATTGCCGCCACAACTGCGATGCCAACCCAAGCCGGCCAAGGCAACGCGAAACTTGCGGCAAGCCAGGCAAGCAGCGCAATCATGATGACGTGCATTGTTCGCGCGATGATCAGCGAACGCGCTACACCGAAGCGTTTTGGAATGCTGAATAAATCTACGCGGCGATCGAAATCAATATCCTGGCAGGCGTAGAGCACGTCGAACCCGCCAACCCACAATGTTACGGCCGCGCAAAGAATCAACATGCGCGGATCCAGCGAGCCGGCAATTGCGATCCACGCAGCGGCAGGAGAAATTCCCAAACAAAATCCCAGCACAATGTGCGACCACGAAGTGAATCGTTTTGTGTAGGAATAAAAAGAAAGTACAGCCAGCGCGACGGGCGAAAGTTCGAGCGCGAGACGATTCAATCTCCACGCGGCCAGAACGAGCAACGCCGCGGCGCAAATCGTGAACGCCCATGCGAATGGAACTGTGAGCGCGCCAGTAACCAGAGCACGATTTTTTGTGCGCGGATTTTCCGCGTCGTAGCGCAAATCAGCGATGCGATTAAT
>DASYNR010000245.1:0-3522 GCA_036008485.1 Candidatus Acidiferrales bacterium
CAACGGTAAAAATGTTTACGAAAAATTTAATCAGCGTCCGTGCACGCTCGGATTGCAGAAGGGCCACATTTATGGCGCACGTGTTTTCGTATTGCCGTCGAGCAGCGCGAAAAATGCCAGCGCCGGTGGAGTGAAGCTCCGGTACTTCCGTCAGCTCGCGAAATTCCTGGAAAAAATGGAAAAGGATCCGGAATCGAAATCCGGCGCACGCGCGGTAAACGATTAACACTCGAATGCATATTGGCGCGTCAAAACAAATTGCTCCTCAAGGTTACACCGCGGGCGAATTGATGGTTGCCGCCGCGGCTCGCGAAATTCGCGACCGCGAAATTGTTTTTGTCGGCATGCGTCTGCCGCTTCTCGCATTTGCCGTCGCCAAACGAACCCACGCTCCCTCCGCCATCGGACTTTTTGAAAATGGAATTGTCCGCGAAACTCCCGCGCCTGAACTTCTCTACACCATGGCCGATCCACCGAATCTAAACGCCGCAACTTTTGCCGGCCCCATGCTGGACGTAATGGGATTTCTTCAGCAAGGCCGCGTGAATGTCGGATTCCTCGGCGCTGCTGAAGTGGATCGCTTCGGTAATTTGAATACGACCGAAGGCGAACACGATGGCCACACCGTCCGCCTTCCCGGATCCGGCGGAGCCTGCGATATCGCGTGCCTCGCGCAACGGACCATAGTCTTGCTGGAACATTCCAAGCGCCGTTTGGTGGACCGAGTCGCTTACATCACTTCGCCCGGCTTCGGAATGGGAAATATTGACGGAAAAAATTGGCGCCAATCACAGGGACTACCCGCGCGTTCCGGTCCTTCAGCAGTGATTACCACTCGCGCAGTATTAAGATTCGGCGCGGATGGCGAAGCATTTCTTGCGTCGGTGCATTCCGGTGTTACAGTCGAGGACGTGCTCGCGAATACCGGCTGGAAATTGCGCGTCCCGGAAAATGTAAGCGCAACTCCGGCACCCAGTGCGGAAGAATTGTCCGTGATGCGCGAACTCGACCCGCAGAATTTTTGGACGAAATAAAAATGCCAGGCGGCCGACTGTCAGCGCGCCGGTAGGGAATTGCCAGAATAGATTGAACGCAGCGGAGGCGCAAAAATAATATGAACGAAAGCCTCGGCCAATCACCAGCCATCGAAACGCATCGCGGCGAAACCGTGCAAATTCGCGCGGAAGGCCGCACCGTGTGGGTCACGCTCGACCGTCCGCCGCTGAACATCATGGATATTTCCACCATGAAATTGCTTTCGCGAGGTCTCGGCAAGCTGCTCGATCCTCCCGGCGGCGCGTGCGATTTTCTAGTCTTCACTGGTGCCGGACCAAAAGCTTTTTCCGCCGGCGCGGAAGTTGCCGACCACGCGCCCGATCGCGTCGGCTCCATGCTCGCCGCGTTTCACCATATTTTTCGCCAGCTCGCACGCGCCGATTGCATCACTATTGCTGCGGTCCACGGACACTGCCTCGGCGGCGGAATGGAACTCGCAACTTTTTGTGATTTTGTAATCTCCACAGAATCGGCCCTATTCGGCGTGCCGGAAATTAAGCTCGGATGTTTTCCGCCCATCGCGATGATCACTTTTCCCGAACTAGTCGGTTCGCGCGTGGCCATGGATTTAATTTTGACCGGCCGCGAAATCAGCGCGTCTGAAGCGAAAACTTTGGGCCTCGCAACGCGTGTTGTTCCAGACGATTCGCTCGACAAATCTGTGCGCGATATGATCGGCGAATTCCGCGCGCTCAGTCCGGCCGTCCTGAAACTTACGGGCCGTGCCATGCGCCGCCGTCTGCGCAATGAATTTGAAAACGATCTCGGCAAAGTCGAACAGGTCTATCTGAATCAGCTGATGAAAACAGAAGACGCGCGCGAAGGCATTCGCGCTTTCATGGAAAAGCGTCCGCCAAGCTGGCGCGGCAGATAGACAAACGGAGTGGCTTGCAGTCAATGCAAAAAACCTTCTGGCGGCTCATTGCTCGGATAATCCTGCCGCTCTCGTTCACGTTTGCAGCAACCTCGATTTTCGCTTTCGGAGACGGCTCGCAAGAGTTGGATTCGCTTTATGTTGGTCATCACTGGTTTCAACTTCGCGACGCAAGCGTCGGTTTAAAAATGCCAGCCCTCTATCGCGGCGCGCTTGCCGCGGCATTCAATCAACCCGATGCCGCCGAGAAGCTTCTTCGGCGCGCAATCAACGCCGCCCCGGCATCGAGTGACGCTTCCGAAGCGCGCGAATTGCTTGTTCATCTCTTCATGCGTACGGGACAATATTCCAAAGCCGTCGCGGCGATGAAGGAGCAATTTTCAGCGCGCGTAGACAAACCAGCCACCGATAGCGACCGCGCGGCGATCGCATTGTTGAGTCAATTGCCGGACATGGCAGTGACGGCGCGCGGCGCATCCACGCTACAGTACGAAATGCGCGGCGCCAATTTGAGCGTTCCAATTTCCATAAACGGCAAGCCGGCGAATTTCGTGCTCGATACCGACGCAAATATGTCCACGCTGAGCGAGTCCGAAGCGAAGCGGCTCGGTGTGACAATTTTCGACGGCACGGTGGCTGTCGTCGGCGTGACGGGAGGATCGAAGTCCGGCAGCCGCATGGCTGTTGCGCAGGACTTCATAATCGGGAACTTTCATTTTAAGAATGTCGCGTTTTTTATTGTTGGCGACGATCAGGAACCGTTTGTCGATTTCCCTGCCGGCAAACGCGGAATTATCGGCATGCCTGTCATACTCGCTCTTCAGACGCTACGCTGGCAGCATGACGGCAAAATAGAAATCGGCTTTGCCTCGCTGGCACGCGATCTTTCGCGCGCGAACATTTGTTTCAACAATGAAGATCCGGTTACGCAGGTCGAATTTCAGCACCACAAGTTGGAATTTGTGATGGATACTGGCGGCGAGGATAGTGAACTATGGCCGCCGTTTGCCAAAGAGTTCGCGGGCCTTCTAGATCAGGTAGGAAAAAAAGATTCAACAACGCTGACCGGATTTGAAGGCAGCAAAGACGTTGAAGTCGTTACACTGCCGGAAGTTCGTTTCACGGTCGGCGGATTTAATGACGTTTTGCGTTCAGCGTCCGTGCTCAAGAAGCCGACCATCGCCCTTAGTAACTGGTATTACGGACGGGCTGGCATGGATCTCCTGAATCAGGCGCATTCTGCGACAATGGATTTTCACGCGATGAAACTTACTCTGAATGAGAAGTAGACCTGAAGTCCGCGAAAGCTATCGGAGTAGCAAGAAATGACTTCCAAACTCGTCACCATGCGCGAAGCGATTGCGAATCACGTGCGCTCCGGTACGCACGTTCTGATGGGTGCGCAGCTCGAGCAAATGATTCCTTTCGCCGTTGGCCATGAAATGATTCGCCAGAGTTGCAAGAATCTCACGCTCTCCGGTCCAATTTCTGACGCGCTTTTCGACCAATTGATCGGCGCGGGTTGTGTGGAAGCCGTGCGCGCCGCGTGGGTTGGAAATGTTTCCGCCGGACTCGGCCACTGTTTTAGCCGC
>DASYNR010000246.1:0-3383 GCA_036008485.1 Candidatus Acidiferrales bacterium
AGGGTCCGCCCTCGCGATCTTCTCCGCTCACAAAGTTTCGCCCTTGCGCCGGAGTGACACCCAGCACAGGAAGGAAATTCGCGGTAATCCGAACCACCTTCACGCGGATGGGATCGCCCGTCCCTGTCAGGTTCTGGTCACCGCTGTAATTCCACGGAGTCCCGCTGTCGTAGAGATATCCAGCAATCGAGCTGAACGACTTGAGGCTCGACCGTGCGGCAACGAAATCCTGCGAAACAAGTCCCCCGCCGTAGTCGTTGTTTTTAGGCCATCCCTGCGAGATTTCCATCAGGCGGCTCGAGCCCGGATAGGGAAGCGGACGGATCAGCAGCGCGTACACAGCCGAAAAGATCGCAGTAGTCGCTCCGATGCCAAGCGCGAGCGTCAACACCACGATGGATGTGAAGCCGGGGCTTTTGCGTAACATGCGAAATGCGTAGCGGATATCCTGAAGCAAATCAGCGAACATGTTTCCTCCCCGGCGCTTACGAAAATTTTCTTGGTGCATTGCTTCGCGCCAATCCTGCGGCACGCAAGCGGTAATTTCGGTTTTGATGGGTTGTTCGGCGCGTTGAATATCCCGCGCCAATAAATTCCAATTAGGAATTTGCGCGATGGCGTGCGCTTCGGATTGCTCACTGGTGAGGCCGCGCGAAATTGCTTCAGCATGCGCGTCTTCAATTTGCTGCGCGATTTCTTCGACAATTTCCTGCTCGCGCGCTCCGCTCAAACCGAGCGGCGGCAAATGTTCGCGAACAAATTGTTTCCAATCGCGCATAATTTTTCACGCTCAAACGTTCATTCGTGCCGCAAAGCAACCAGCGGGTCGACGCGGCATGCGCGTCGCGCCGGCACAAAACACGCCAGCATCGCCACAAGAATCAGCAGAAGCACGGAAACGCCAAGCACAAATGGATTCGTAGCGCGCACGGAATAAAGTTGGTTCTGCAAATATTTGCTCAGCGCGAGCGCTGCTCCTACGCCGACGGCCACGCCTACCACAACGGGAATCATCGCTTGCCGCGCGATCAGCCTGTAAATCCGCGCAGCCTGGGCGCCCAGCGCGATGCGAATTCCAATCTCGTGCGTGCGTTGCGACACTCCGTAACTCACCACTCCATAAACGCCGATGGCTGTAAGCGCGAGCGCGACAAGTGCAAATCCGGTGAGCAGCAGCATCGGAAATTTGCGCGGGCCCACGGAATTTTCCACGATCTGATCCATCATCACCGTGTCGGTCACAGCTTGTTCCGGCACTACTTCGCTCAGCGCTTTTCTTATGCTCGCCGTTAACGCGGCGGTGTTCGATTCCGCACGAACGACGATTGCCATCGAAGGCCACGCGGCCTGGCTATATGGCAGATATACCTGCGCGAGAAATGTCTTATCCAGTCCTCGCTGATGAACATTTCCAACAACTCCGACCACTGTTTGCCACGGAGCTTCATCCTGATAAGGGACAAGTTTGAATCGCTTTCCAATTGGATCTTCATTTGGAAAAAGTCTTTCCCGGAAACGGGCGGAAATAATAGCGGCTCCGGGCGCACGAAGCGAATCCTGATTTGTAAATTCACGGCCTTCCAGCAGGGGAACTCCCATCGTGTGGAAATAATTTGGGCAAACGATGCTGTAGCCCGTGCCAACTCGGTCGGCGGGTGCGGGTTCGGGCCTGCCTTCAAACGTGACGGCGCGGCTGGCACCGCCGTCCATCGGAAGCTGGCTTACGGCGCTGGCGGAAAGAACGCCGGGCAGTTGTCCGACGTGTTCTTCCATCTGCTGACAAAAGAGGGGTCGTGTGGGCGGACCATAAAAATCTTTTTGAGGAAGCGCCATCTGCATCGTGAGCACTCCGCTCGGATTGAATCCGGGAGACACAGCTAATAAACGCCGCATGCTGGTGATCATCAAACCTGCGCTCGCAAGTACCGTCAAGGCGAGCGCCACTTCGGCGATGACCAGCGTTTCGCGCACGCGGCGGCCGCTACCGGATGAATTACCGCGCGACCCGGCTTCCTTTAGCGATTCGCCCGGCGCGACGCCAAAAGCATGCACCGCCGGCACAATGCCGAAAAGTATTCCCGTCAGCAGTGCAACGCCCAACGTAAAAGCGAGCACTCGAATGTCCGGATGAATCGTGGCGATATCGCGAAACGGAATATTCTTCAGGCTCGCGGGCATGATTTTCAAAAGCAGCGGAGAAATTCCCAGCGCAAGCGCCACACCGGCAATACCGCCCACGAGTGACAGCAAAATGCTTTCCGTCATCATCTGACGAAAAATCCGAGAGCCGGAAGCGCCAAGCGCTGCGCGCAGAGCGAGTTCTTTGCGCCGAGAACTTCCGCGCGCCAACAATAAATTCGCAATATTCACACAAGCAATCAGCAGAACAAATCCGACGGCCAGCAACAATGTCAACATCACCTGCCGGAATTCCTCCAAATACAAATCCCGCATCGGCGTTATCGTGGCGCTATTACCGTGGCTTACTTCCGGATATGCCTGAGCCAGTCGCAGGCCGATGGCGTCCATTTCCGCGCGGGCCTTCTCAAATGAGACGCCGGGCTTGAGCCGTGCACTCACGTAAAAAGAATGCGCTTCGCGGTTGCGGTCGCCTTCATTGAAACCAATGGGAACCCAGAGTTTTTGCTGAGCAACGGGAAACGCAAAACCTTGCGGCATCACCCCGATGACGGTGTAGCTTTCCTGATTGATGCGAATCGCTTTGCCGAGAACCGAACGATCGGCGGCATAACGGCGCTGCCACAATCCGTAGCTCAGCACCACAACATGATCTTTCCCGGGCACTTCTTCTTCCTTCGTGAATGTGCGTCCCATCATGGGCTGTACGCCAAGCACGTCGAAAAGGCCGCTGGAAGCGCGAAGTCCGCCGACGATTTCCGGATCACCTTCGCCGGAGACGTTGTATCCAAGGAATTCAAAAATGGCCATACGCTCGAATACATCGTTCTGTTTTTCCCAGTCGAGATAATTAGGCGCGGCGACAATGTTTTCCGAATGCGCCTGACCTGCCGTCGTCTCCCAGGCCATCACCAGCCGGTCGGGATCGTGATACGGCAGCGGCTTCAGCAGCGCGTCATTCACAAAACTGAAAATCGCGGTGTTGCCTCCGATGCCCAATGCAAGCGTGAGCACGACGAGAGCGGTAAATCCTGGCGCTTTGCGCAGCATTCGCAATGTGTAGCGCAGGTCTTGCACTAGATCGGCGAACATATTCCCTCCCCGGCGCTTACGAAAATTTTCTTGGTGCATTGCTTCGCGCCAATCCTGCGGCACGCGAGCGGTAATTTCGGTTTTGATGGGTTGTTCGGCGCGTTGAATATCCCGCGCCAATAAATTCCAATCAGGAATCTGTGTGATGGCGT
>DASYNR010000247.1:0-3783 GCA_036008485.1 Candidatus Acidiferrales bacterium
ACAGGCGGCGCTTTTTGGCGGAGCGAAGTACGGCCTGCTGCCGGAATTGCTCCGTGAGTCGGAACTTTCGTGGGGCAACGGAATTTTGGAGCTGGGAACATTTGTGGCCGCGCTAACAGGCACAATGGCCGGAGCTTTCCTGGCAGATACGTTTCGCGGAAGGCAGGCGTGGTCGGGCGCGCTGCTGCTGGCGATTTCGCTGATTGGCCTTGCTGCCAGCTACGGCATATCGCGCGTACCTATCGCCGACGCGCGCCGGAAATTTGAATCGAATCCGTTTACGGATTTGCGCGAGCAGCTTGGAATTATCCGCAACAATCGATTGCTGGCGCTTGCCGTTGCCGGAAATATTTATTTTTGGTATTTGGCGGCGTTGATTGTTCTGGTGGTAGTTGTATACGGAACTGGCGCGCTGGGGCTAACGGCTTTGCGAACCAGTTATTTGCAGGCCGCGATGGCGGTGGGAATTGGCGCGGGAAGCGTGGCCGCCGGATATTTTTCCAACGAACAAATCGAATATGGATTTATTCCTTTGGGCGCGGGCGGAATGGCGGCGGCCTGCGCGGCGCTTTCTTTCGCGCATCTTGGATATTGGACGGTGTTTTCGGAATTGGCGGCGCTCGGATTCTTCGCGGGATTTTTTGCGGTGCCGATCAACGCGTTAATTCAGCGGCTTCCACCTATCGAGCGGCGTGGGTCGGTGATCGCCGCTGCGAATTTACTTTCGTGGGTGGGAATCGGACTGGCGTCGGCTGTCTATTACGTGAGCGCGGAAGTATTTCGTCTGGCGGCGCAAAAGACGTTTCTCGTATCGGCCATCACTACTTTGATTGCGCTGGCCGGAATTCTAATCGCGCAGCCAGATTCGATCCGGCGGCTCACAAACAAGTTCCGCAGCCGCTCGGCCTAGAAAATCGAAAATTTCACGCGCAGAAACTTTTTCGGATTCTGGCGGAAATCATTCAGCAACAATCGCAAGTCAGCGGTGGCGCCGGTGAGGTTGTCGTAGAGTTGCGGGTCGTTAAACATTTTGCCGACGCTGGAATTGTTGTCGTTAAATTTGGCCGTAGCGGTGGAAAGATTTGTGCCGGCCTGCTTGTATGTGGAGAAAAGCGAATCGTCGGTATAGAGCTTGCCGAAGGTTCCTTTGCCGGCCTGGATGTTATCAAACATCGTGTTGCCCTTCGTGACCAGCTGATTCGCATTGTCATGAAGTTCGGAACTGTAAATCAGTTTTCCGAATGTACCTTTTTGCTGCTCGACTGCATCGAGAATGTTGTCAATGTGCGTGACGGAGCTATCCGCTTTCGTGTACAGCGCATCGCTGGTGTAGAGCTTGCCGAAAGTTCCCTGGCCTGCCTGAATACTCGCCATCATGGTATCGAGCTTGTCTCCGACACTAACAATCTTGTTGTACGCCTCGTCATTTGTGACAAGCTTTCCGAAAGTGCCTTTGCCCGCGCGAATGTCAGTGATCAATCCTTGCGCTTGATCCGAAAGAGCGTTCAAATGTTGCGCGAGAGCCGCTCCTTGAGCGAGAAGCTCGGTCATACCGTTTTCTCCCTGACCTGGAACTTCCTGATTGTCCTGCAGTGGGCTGCCTTGAAATCCGCGTGAAATATTTACGTAGCGGCTGCCCAGCAGTCCTTCGGTAACCAAACTGGCGCGCGAATCGACGCGAATATTATCCTTATATTTTGAGTCGATGCGCATCACGACTTCGATGTTGCGGCCCGGATCCGGCTTGGAAGAATCCTTCGGCGTATTGATCACAAGACGATCCACGTTGCCAACATCGATACCATCAATGCTAACGGGCGAGCCGCTGGTGATGCCCGAAACTTCGGGCAGGAATGTAACGAGTCGGTATTTTGGCGACCACGAGCCGAGTCCAGTGACGTAGAAAATCGCGACGATGAGCAGTGTAAGTCCGGCCAAGACGAAGATTCCGACGCGAAGCTCACCCCAGGTCAATTGATTGCGGTGCGGCATTGAATGGCCTCCTCACAACTTCCGTCAAACGAGAAACTTTTTGAGATACGGATCCTGCGAATCCAGAACTTCTTGCGGCGTACCTTCAAAATAAACTTTTCCATCACGCAGAAGCAGAAATGAAATTTCGCCAACGTCGCGCGCCGATTCGTCCTTGGTAAAAGGTAGGATGCGGCTGGTCTTCGGATCGAAACGATAATTCGCCATGGCAAATGCGTCCTGTAAACGATGCGTGGCCAGCAGCGCGGTTACTCCCTGCGTATCGCGAAGGCGAAGCAGCAGCGTGATAATTGTTTGCGATGTGACGGGGTCAAGCCCCGCGGTGGGCGAATCGTAAAACACAACGTCGGGACTGGAGGCGAGAGCGCGCGCGATGGAAACGCGGCGGCGCATTCCTCCGGAAAGATCGGAAGGCATGCGGTCGATCGCGTCGCTCATTTCGACAAACTTCAAAACTTCGCTCACGCGGGCTTCGATTTTGTCTTCATCTTGCCCTTCTTCGTGCAGACGGTAAGCAACGTTTTCCTCGACGGACAAAGAGTCAAAAAGCGCGCCTTCCTGAAAAACAAAACCGATACGGCGGCGGAAAACGAACAATTCTTCTTCCGAAAGTTTGCTTAAATCCCGTCCCGAAAAAAGCACGTGACCTGAGTCAGGCTGCAGCAGTCCGGCGGCAAGTTTCATGGTTAGGGTTTTTCCTGTGCCACTTTCTCCGATGAGCACTTTCGTTTCGTGCTGCGGCACGTGAAAGGAAAAACCTTTCAGAATTTCGCCTTCCTCGAATCCCAGGTGAACGTCTTGAAACTCAATGACCGGTCCAGTGAAAGTTTCGGTGGCGGGATTTTCTGTGACGTGAGGTGCGACGCTCATGGTGATCTATTTTTTTTCCTTAGAGCGGATGCCCGGAGTAGTACAACATCACTCGCGTCAGCACGACGTCGGTGGCGATAATCGCGACGGAAGAAATTACGACGGCCTGAGTAGTGGCGCGTCCGACGCCCTGAGTACCGCCTTTGACGGAAAGCCCTTTGTAGCAGCCAACCGTTGCGATAATAAACCCGAAAAATAATGGCTTGGTGAGGCCCTGCATTAAATCCGAAAAATCCAAAGTGTTGATGGCGCGGTGCCAGAACTCCACTGAGTTCAAGTGTAGCGTCAAAAGAGACACGAAAAATCCGCCGACTAATCCGATTAAATCGGACATGGCAACGAGAAGCGGCAACATCAGAATTGTGGCAAACACACGCGGTGCGACGAGTTTGCGAATAGGATCGGTTCCCATCGCGCGCATGGCGTCCACTTGTTCCGTGACCAGCATGGAACCGAGTTCTGATGCCATGCCGGAAGAATTGCGTCCCGCGACGAGAAGGCCGGTGATTGTGGGGCCGAGTTCGCGCACAAGCGCGGTGGAAACTGCGTCACCGGTGAGCGAAGTTTGTCCGAAGCGCGCAAATTGAGTGGCCGTTTGCAGCACCATCACCGCGCCGATAAAAAATCCGGTGATCAGAACGACGGGCAGCGAGCCGACGCCGATGATATCCATCTGTTCAAGAAGATCGCCGATGTAATGCGGAGGAGTGAAAACGCTGGCCATCGTGCGAATAGTAAGTTCGGAATAATTCTGGAACGAAAGCAGACCCTGCATCACGGAACGCATCAATACACCGTGAGGCGGTGGTTGTTCAGGCGGCGGCAAATTGGAGTCGGTAGTGGCCATCCGTTGGAGCGCCCAGCGGCGGGCGCCGCAATTTGTCCAGCAAGGCTAGCTTGCGGACGCGGGTACGTCAAGCT
>DASYNR010000248.1:0-3420 GCA_036008485.1 Candidatus Acidiferrales bacterium
GAAAATGCAATTGCGTTTGTGAAGGCCGGACAGAACTATCGTCCGAACGCGCCGGAAGTTTCCGAGGACGATCAAGAAGAAGAACAAAATGGCTGAGCAAAGCGCCGAATTCAATATCGCCAAGGAAAACTTCCGCATCACGGAAGATTTCCTCGCGAAATACAACACGCCCGGACCGCGCTACACCAGCTATCCCACCGCGCCGGTGTGGAATGATAATTTCGGCGTAAAGGATTTAGAAAGCGCGTACTCAGATGCGGACGCGGCCGGCACGACGATGTCCCTCTACATGCATCTTCCCTACTGCGAAAGCCTCTGTCTTTTTTGCGCGTGCAATGTGGTGATCACAAAAGATCATTCCGTTGTGCCGCCATATCTTGTGACGCTGCAACAGGAAATTGAGCGAGTAGCGAAACACGTTTCGCGAAAACGCGAAGTCGTGCAATTTCATTGGGGCGGAGGCACGCCGACATATTTAACTCCTCCACAGATGGAACAACTTTTTGGTTTTGCGCGCGAAAGATTTACTTTTGCGCCCGACGCGGAAATCGGAATTGAAGTAGATCCGCGCGTGACCTCTCGCGAACATTTGGAAACTTTGCGACGCCTGGGATTTAATCGCCTGAGCTTGGGCATTCAGGATTTTCATCCCGAAGTGCAGGAAGCGATTCATCGCGTGCAGCCTTACGAAGCAACGCGCGACATGATTTCGTACGCACGGGAACTCGGATTTGATTCCATCAACGTGGATTTAATTTACGGCCTGCCATATCAGAGTGCCGAGCGTTTTCGCGCGACAGTTTCGCAAGTGCTGACTCTGGCTCCTGACCGCGTGGCGATGTTCAGCTACGCGCATGTACCGTGGCTGAAAAAACAGCAAGGCGCGTTTCAAACGCATTTGCCCGAAGGCATCGAAAAATTCCGGATATTTTGCGCCGGCCTGCAAACTTTTCTCGACGCTGGCTACCTTTATATAGGCATGGATCATTTCGCCCGCCCCGGCGATGAGCTAGCCATCGCGCAACAAAGCCGCACTCTGCACAGGAATTTTCAGGGATACACCACAAAGGCCGGCGCGGATTTGTACGGCATGGGCGTCAGCGCCATCAGCGCCATTGGCCGCGCGTATGGACAAAACTTTCGCGATGTGGCCGGCTACGGCGCCGCGATTGATCGCGGCGGACTCGCAACCATGCGCGGATATCATTTGAATGATGATGACGTGCTGCGCCGCACCGTAATTAATCGACTGCTGTGCCACACGCTGATTCGCAAATCGGAAATTGATGCAGAATTCGGAATTAATTTCGACGATTATTTCGCCACGGAACTTGCGCATCTGGAACCATTCGTAGCGGATGGACTTGTCGTGTTGGATCAAAACGAAATTAGCGTCACCTGGCTGGGACGGATTTTTATTCGCAACATCGCCATGGTGTTTGACGCTTATCTGGAAAAACAAAAACTGGATAGCCGCCCGTTATTTTCAAAAACGCTTTGAGATGCAAATTTCAATCGCGAAATGCCTGACGCAAAAACAATTTCCGCGCCTGTAATCGTAATCGGCGGCGGAATTTCCGGACTAGCTTGCGCATTTCGTTTGAAGCAACGCGGAATTCCATTTCTTCTTCTGGAGAAGTCGAATCGCTTCGGCGGAGTTGTTCAGTCAATTCAGCAGGACGGATTTCTCTTCGAGCGCGGCCCGCAAAGTTTTACGCTAACTTCGCCGCTAAATGAATTGATCGAAGCAACAGGATTAAGCGGCGAATTATTACGCGCTCCTTCGCGAATGCCGCGATACATTTATGTCGGCGGCAAATTAGTTGCCGCGCCGATGTCTCCATTTTCCCTGCTGACAACTTCCCTTCTGAGCCCCAGCACGAAATGGAATTTGCTGACCGAGCCGCTTCGCAGAACTCATCCGCCAAATGACGACGAATCGATAGCGTCATTTGTGCGGCGCAAATTCGGCGCCAGTTTGCTGGACAATCTTGCCGCGCCATTTGTTTCCGGCGTTTATGCAGGCGATCCGGAGAAACTGAGTTTGCGCAGCGCGTTTCCGCAAGTGCATGAGTGGGAAAAGAATCACGGAAGCTTGCTGCGCGGCGCAATTCGCAAGATGCGTTCTCGTCCGAAGAATCCTGGTGCACAGAAAGTGCGCGGAATATGTTCTCTTACAAGAGGAGTCAGCTCGCTCTTCGATGCGCTCGGCGCGAATCTCGGAGATTCTGTACATCTCGGCGTTGGTGTCGAAGCTGTAATACGAAATACCTCCGAGAGCAAAGAGCGCTTTGAAGTCCGCTGCACATTTAGTGGCACACAACGAACGGAATCGCTCGCAGCGAGCGCAGTGATTTGCGCCACAGAAACCGCGCCTGCAGGCGCGATGCTCGCTCCTTCATCGGAACAATTCACCAAGAGTCTCGCGCGCATTCCTTATGCGCCGATCGCCGTTGTTTCGGCGGGATATCGCCGCGAAACAGTTGGCCGCGCGCTGGATGGATTTGGATTTCTCGTGCCGCGCTCAGAAGGATTGCGCGTGCTCGGATGCGTTTGGAATTCGGCGTTATTTCCGGGACGCGCGCCTGAAGATCATGTTCTGCTCACAAGTTTTGCTGGCGGCGCATTGAATCCAGAAATGTGTACTTGGAGCGAAGAACGAATTGCATCAGCGGTTCACCAAGATATTTCGCGCGTGTTGAACATTAAAGAAGAACCTGTCGTACAGAACGTTCATGTTCATCAGCGTGCGATTCCGCAATACAACCTAGGACATTTTCGGATTCTCACAGAGTTGCAATGGTCTTGCGATGCGACGCCGGGACTTTATTTGGCGGGAAATTATTTGGACGGACCTTCGATGGGCGCGTGCGTAGAACGTTCTTTTCGTGTGGTGGATGAAGTTGAGAATTATTTAAATCGCGTCGCTTAAGCGCAGCGCTTTATCCCTGATGACGGAATCGCTGCGCCAAACGAATCCGGCGGCGCTCGCCGGCTTGACGGAATCTGCGCTTGTCATCCTTCGTTTCCAGAATTAGCGGAGCAACGGCGTGCGGCTGGCGATTTTCATCAATCGCAACAAAAGTAACGTAGGCGCTAGTAGTGTGTTTTCGTTCGCCGGTCAAAGTATTTTCCGAAAATATTTTCACGCCGACTTCCAGAGAAGTGTGGAACACACGGTTCACGCTGGATTTCAGAATAATTAATTCGCCGACGCGAATCGGATTGCGGAAATCGACATAATCCACGCTCGCGGTCACGACGTAACTATTGCTGTGGCGATGCGCGGCGATTGCCGCGGCGATGTCCATCAAGTGCATCACGCGACCGCCAAGAATATTTCCGAGCGGATTGGCGTCCTGCGGCAATACGACTTCCGTCATTTCCGAGCGCGATGCGCTGACGGGTTTTCCGGGGCGA
>DASYNR010000249.1:0-5302 GCA_036008485.1 Candidatus Acidiferrales bacterium
CGTTATGCAAATAAAGGACTTACCACAAATTCGCCCTCCCAATTAAAAACTCCCCGGGGCCTCCCACGGTCCCTAGTCCCCTCAAATCTGTCCTCCACGTCTCTGCGATCTCTGCGCTGAGAGCGTTTTCCGTGTTTTTTCCTCCCTCAAAAACTGCACTATAATGCACTTTTTCCCAAAATCTCACCCTCAACATGCATTATAATGCACTTTTTAGCCGTTCTCCCCACCCGTACGTCGACTGTTCACAACAGCGCAGTATTCCCCGCGTAATTCCCCGATACTCAAAGTCACAAAAGCCCTCCCTAGTTATTTTGCTTCACTCGCACTGAAAAAAGGAGACCCATCTTGAAGATTAGAAAATTGTCCCTGGTCGTCGTGTCTTTGCTCGCGTTCGGCGTTTCTGTTCACGCACAAGGAAATATTGTTAGCCGCAGCACCCCGGCCGTAAATTATCGGCATCACAGCGGCTCCACCAAAATTGATTTCAAAGGCACGGATCTTATGCCCGGCGCGCACGGCGAAGCAAAAGTAAACACCACGCGTGGCGCGATGAAAATTGAAGCGGAGTTCGGAAATCTGCAATCGCCAAAATCTTTCGGCAACGAATATCTCACCTATGTTTTGTGGGCGATTTCTCCCGAAGGCCGCGCGATAAATCTCGGCGAAGTTCTCGTCGGCGGAAATGATCGCAGCAAACTTGATGTCACCACGCAATTGCAAGCTTTCGCGATGATCGTCACCGCTGAACCTTATTACGCGGTTCGCCGTCCAAGCGATGTTGTGATCATGGAAAATGATATTCGTCCAGACACAATCGGCACCACAGAACGAGTTGACGCAAAATATGAATTGACGGGACGCGGCGGATATATTCCAACTGGATATAATTTCGATCCCGTTTTGATCAGCGCGCGATTGCCGCTGGAATTTTATGAAGCGCGCAACGCAGTCCGCATCGCGGAATCAGAAGGCGCTGATCGTTATGCAAAAACAAGTTACGCCAACGCGATTCGCCAGTTAACCGAAGCCGATTCGATGGCTTCGCGAAGGAACATTGACACGAAACCTCTGATCGCAATTTCGCGCGAGGTGGTTCAGACAGCCGAAGATTCCCGCGAGATCGCCATGAAGGCCCGCGAAACAGAAAGCGGCGACGCAAAAAACCGCGCGCTCGCTGGAAGTGCAGCAGATGCGAAAGCGCAATCTGTGATCGACGCTGAAGCGCGCCGACGCGCCGAAGACGCGGAAGCAAATGCAAACGTTGGTCAAGCGAACGCCGAAGCCGGACAAGCAAATGCGGAAGCATCGAAGCTCGAAGCGGATCGCAAACGCAGTGAGGCCGAACGAAACGCCGCCGATGCGCAAGCCGGTCAACAAAATGCGCAAGCAGCAGCAATGACCGCCGATCAACAACGTCTCGCCGCAGAAGCTGAATCGGCGCGCAACAAAGCCGCAGCAGCTTCGTCGGACTCACAATTGCAGCAAGCACTGCGCGATCGCGAAGAGCTTCGCGCGCGTTTGCTGATTCAACTGAACGCAATTTTAATTACGCGTGATACCGCGCGCGGACTCGTTGTGAATATGTCGGACGTTTTATTTGACACCGCCAAATACACGTTGCGTCCGGAGGCGCGCGAGAAGCTCGCAAAGATTTCCGGAATCATTTTGGCGTATCCGTCGCTGAATCTGGCGATCGAAGGAAATACAGACAGCGTTGGCGGCGATGCTTACAATCAGGATCTTTCTGAAAAACGCGCCGGAGCCGTTCGAGATTATCTTGCCGAACAAAAAATTCCTGTGACATCCATGACGTCAAAGGGATTTGGAAAAACACAACCAGTTGCATCCAACGACACAGCGGATGGACGCCAGGCAAATCGCCGCGTCGAGTTGGTGGTCTCTGGCGATGTGATCGGAACAACTATTGGAGTGATTGCGGTAGTGCCGGGTTCGCAGCCACAGCAAGAAATTCATCCATAAATAATTCGCATCGATTCATCCAGCGGAGATCTACGGGCTTCGGCGTGTCATCAACGCTGAAGCCCGTTTTTTTATTTGTGGCGGAATCCATTCGTCGAATGAGTGTTCCTGATTAATGAGGCCAAATCGTAAAATCACGCATGGCCATCCGCACGATCTTGCCATTCATTTTCTGGAGCGCGTCGTTTAGTTCCAGCAGTTGAGCGCGGCCGAGCTCCAGCGCGTGCTCGTCGGGCTGACACACGGTTCCAATGGGATAGTCGAGAAAAGGTGTGCGAGTTTCCTCGATGTGATTGCCAAGAAGATGCGTCACAATTTTGCCGTTTGTGAAATCCACCAGCCGCTGAATGCTGCGAACATACGCTGGCCCATCCGCCACATAAAGTCGTCCTGGATAAAGGGTATCTCCGGTGAAGAGAATTCCGGTTTGGCGGTCATAGATCGCGATTGACGACGCCTCGTGCCCCGGAATCGGAATCACATCGAGAACACGGCCTCCCAGATCGTATTGTGTTATTTCTTCCGGCCAATTCCGAAGGCCAAAGAAAGATTGGACAGCAACAGGATTGAGCCCAACGACCGTCGTGTTTGGAAGCAGCTTCAGTTGCGAATCACCGGAAATGTGATCCCCATGGGCGTGTGTGTGAGCGACGATGAGGGGAATTGCATCACGATGATTTCGCTGAAGCCAGTTTTCGATGACGCCTTTTACCACCTGAGCAACGTCCGTTTTGCCCGCTCCGGTATCAAGCATGAACACTTTATCTTTGCCGAATAAAAGATATAGGAATGGTTTCTCGTAATTCGAGCAGCCTGATTCGCGAAGGATGAATAAATCCTCGTTATACTCGTGCACTTGAAATTTCGGATCGGCGGGACATTCCGGACCGCTGACCTGCCAGCGATCGGGAAGTACTCCCCGTTTCATTCCAGCACCGTCCGGCTGTGGCGCCTGCGCCAAAACGAGCGCAGCCATTCCAAAGAATAAAATTGCAAACCCTATAAAAGAAATGCGCACGCAACTCAAGATCATTTTTAAAGTCCCTTCTGACTATCTAGCCGTAACGCGCCGCAGAATATCATACACACCGGAAACTTCTTTGCTGCGCCGAGAATTGAAGGCCGTTGATTGAACACGTGCCGAATCGATGAGTGTTTGAAGCGCAGCCCATTGCCAGTTAAACTCAGAAGCGGAGGGGTGGCAGAGCGGTTGAACGCGGCGGTCTTGAAAACCGTTAGGCCCGAAAGGGTCTCGGGGGTTCGAATCCCCCCTCCTCCGCCACGCAGTCAGATGTAATTTTCTTTTCTTCGTTATCGGAATCAAGCTTCCGCGTGAAAATCTTGGGAGGCCACCAACGGCATCTCCACAATTATTTCTGTGCCTCCGCCGTCTGAATTAATTTTCAGTTTTCCGCCAAGCTCTCTCACGCGCTCGCGCATTCCAGAAAGTCCAACGCCCAGATGAATTCCGTTCGTTTCAAAGTTCGCCAGAGTTTCCGGCGGAATTCCTTTTCCATAGTCTTTGACAAGTAAAATAATCTTGTGAGCCGTAGTGCGAATCGAGACTTCCGCCTTCGCACTTTTTGAATGGCGATGAATGTTTGTGAGAGTCTCCTGAATAATCCGGAAAAGAGCGAGCTCAAAATTCCGCGGCAGACGTTCAGGCTGCGTCTTAGGTTGAATTTGGAATGAGACGTCAACGCCGGTGCGCCGCGTGTAGCCTTCGATCAGCCATTTTGCCGCGGAAACCAAACCCACTTCATCCAAAAGCGGAGGGTGAAGCAGATAGGAAATTGTGCGAGTCTGCGAAAGCGAATCGTCAAGCAACGCCGCCAATTCCTGAAGTTGCGGATCCCCGGGATTTTCGTCAAGTATCATTCCTGCCGTCATTTTCGCGGCAGCCATGTTTTGGCCCAGACCGTCGTGCAATTCGCGCGCTATTCTTTTGCGCTCGTCGTCTTGAACGCGCATCAGTCGTCCGCTTAACTGGCGCAATTGATTTTCGGCGGATCTGCGCACGGCGAGTTCGCGATTCAGCAAACGAAAGTGAATCCAAAACAGCAACGCCGATGACGCAAACAGAGCGACAAGAATCCAGAGAGTAGCCGCAAACAGAAAGCGCGAAAGATGAGTTCGTCCCTCAAGCATGCGGTCCTCGTTTTTCCTCATCTGTTGCGAGAGAGCGGCGGTTTCAAATCCAGCTTTGGAAATCTCGGAGTTGATATCGAGTTGCTCGGTGGGATCGTCATGGCCTTCCCGCTTAAGTTCGACTGACGCGAAGGAAGGCGCCATTCTCTGGTTTGCATTTGCGTCGAGACGATCGCAGAGCGCTTGTTGCGCAGGATTATCGCTGGTGAGTTGACGAACTCGAGCCAACGCGGGCTCGACGCGTTTTGTGGCAGCGGTAAAATTTGCCAGCGCGTCGGCGCTGCCCGAACTTATATACGCCACGCGATTGCGGCCTACTTCGGCCAAAGCCGATTCTAAATCGCCCAGAGAAACTTCAACTTTGTAGATGTGGCTTACCAGGGTTTCCGTGGCGTACAGGCGAATGATGGTGACGGTCGCAGCGATTCCGCTGAGACAGAGCAATGCCAAGGCCAGAGAGAAGGGTGAGATTAGCCTTTTCATTCGCGCGGCAATCACAGGAACATGAACCGGCAAACGAAATCCGCCCGAAATGTCCGGTTCGCAATTTCGTCACCTGCATCCTACGCTTCCACGGCGCGCGAAACAATTGGTTCCCCCTTACAGACCTATCGGCAACTCTAATGAGTGGAAGTCGGTTGGATGTCTCTCGCTCAGCGTGATTGTGAAAATCCGCCAGACGGAAAGATGCTGCGAAGGCTCTGGGGCATTCCCTCTAGGAAAACTCCAAGCAACCTTTGCTTTTCTGAGCTGCATCTCCATAAATGAGCGAAAGAAATTTTCCTGGGCGAATTTCATTCCGTGTTCGGGACGAAGCATTCCTTATCGGAAAACACCTGGACGCCAGTCCGCTCGATTCATTTGGTTTTTCGCCGCGTGGAAATTAATTTTGCGTTGACGCGGTAAAGTCGGGACTCTAAAATGAATCCCATCGCTCAGATATTTTGAAGAAAGCAGAGTCCCAGCCGATGCGCCGTTATTCGCTCGCAGTTCTGTGCTTTACCTTTTTGTTGGCCGACGTGGCCGCCGCACAAAAGTTTGTAATTGAGCCCGTGAAAGTAGCGTCCGGGACGATTCTAGCGTTTCACATGCAGACCAGATTGCATCCCAACAGCGAAGACCTTCTCGACGTTCTGCCCAGTGGCACCGTTCTTCAAGTGCGAATCGAAGA
>DASYNR010000250.1:0-12270 GCA_036008485.1 Candidatus Acidiferrales bacterium
CGAATTGATGATGCTTTTCCCCTGGCAATATTTCAGCGCCAGCTCAATCGCCTTCGGATCCGTCGTATCGATCATCAACGGCGCTTTTATTTTCCGGATAATTTTGTCGTAGAACGGCGGAATGTCGTTCATTTCTTCGCGATCGGTGGATTGCAAGCACACGTCCACCACCTGCGCGCCGCTCCGCGTCTGCCGACGCGCGATTTCGCTGGCCTCTTCCCACTTCTCGCCCGCCACCAAATCCTTGAACAGCCGCGAGCCAATCACATTCGTCCGTTCGCCCACCAGCAATGGCCGTGCGGACTCCTCCGCCTCCACCGCCTCAACGCCCGAATAGAAAACTCGGTGATGCGGTGCCGGCGCACGCCGCGGCGCTTTGCCTTCGGCCATTTGTGCGATCGCCTGGATATGATCTGGCGTCGTTCCACAGCATCCGCCAACAATATTCAGCCAGCCATTTGCCACGAATCTCTCGAGCTGCGTCGCCAGGGACGTCGGCGTTTCCACAAATTTGCCTTCTTCATTCGGAATTCCGGCATTCGGATAGCAGGAAATCGCGCGCCGTGAAAGTCCGGAAAGCGTCCGGATGTGGTCGGTCATAAATTCCGGCCCCGTGGCGCAATTTAACCCTATCGAAAGCAACTTCAGGTGATCGAGTGACACCCACAGCGCTTCAACATCCTGCCCAGCCAGCATTGTTCCCGTCTGCTCAATCGTCGCCGAAACCATCAGCGGAATTCTGTGTTCGCGTTCGCGCGCAAGTTGTTCAATCGCAAGCGTAGCTGCCTTGATGTTGCGAGTATCGAGACACGTTTCGACCAGCAAAATATCCGAGCCGCCATCCAG
The DNA here is from genome assembly GCA_036008485.1 of Candidatus Acidiferrales bacterium. Taxonomy (GTDB): domain Bacteria; phylum Acidobacteriota; class Terriglobia; order Acidiferrales; family UBA7541; genus DASTCZ01. Next base: position 847 of record DASYNR010000250.1, read on the forward strand.
CAGTCCGCGCGCCTGCTCGTAAAAATTCGCACGCAGCTCGTCAAAAGTTATTCCGCCGACGATCAGCGTAATCGCCCTTGTCGTTGGCCCCATGCTGCCCGCCACAAATCGCGGTTTCGCGGAGGTGGACATTTCATCCGCCGCCGCACGCGCCAATTCCGCCGACTTCCTGCTGATTTCATAAGCCTGATCGCCCAGCCCGTATTCGGCCAGCACCATCGGCGTGCTGCCGAATGAATTCGTCTCGATGATGTCAGCGCCGGCCTTCAAGTACATACGGTGAATATCGGAAATCACGTCCGGCCGGGTGATCACAAGGTTTTCGTTGCAGCCTTCCAGCTTCGCTCCGCCAAAATCCGCAGCAGAAAGATCGCGCTTTTGGATCATCGTGCCCATAGCGCCATCAAGCACGAGAATTCGCTCGCGCAGAAGCTCGTCTAATATTTGGGATTGTTCAGCGGGACTCTTCATTTTCTTCGTCGAACTCTCATCGCTTCCAGAAACTTCCACCATTGGATGCGCTTCGCTCCCGCGCTTATTCACAGCACATTCGACATCTGTCTGCGGATTAATTCCTACTGAAGATTGTTCACTACGTGGATGAAAAGTGGTGTTGTTTAGAGTATCCTCCGCATCGAAAAAGCCAATAGCCGAACAAACTCTACCGCAAATTATTCCGCTGCGGCGCCAATAAAATCAATTTCGCCTGCCGTCGGAACCAATCCAGCTTCCGCACCCAGACGCAACAATTCCCGCACCGCGTGCCGCCCCTTGTCGCCGTATCCGAGCGTCCAGTTGTTCACATACATCCCCACAAACTGGTCGGCCACTTCCGTTTCCATATCTCGCGCAAATTGCATCGCGTAATTCAAAGCTTCCTCGCGATGTTCCAGCGCGTAGCTGACGCTGTCTCGAATCGCCAGCGCAATCTTCCGGCTCACTTCGATTCCCAGCGCCCGCCGCACCGCATTTCCACCCAGCGGCAACGGCATTCCGTGTTGTTCCTGCCACCACAATCCCAAATCCGCCACTCGATGCAGTCCCGCCTGCGGAAATAGCAACTGTCCTTCGTGAATCAAAAGTCCCGCGGGCACAGCGCCTTCGCGAACCGCATCCACGATTTTATCGAACGCGATCACCACCGGCTCAATGCGCGGCTCAAATAATTTCAGCGTCAAATAAGCCGTAGTCCGTAGTCCCGGCACTGCCACGCGCAATCCCGGCAAATCTTCGCGCTTCAAAGGCTTCTGCGAAACAATCAGCGGGCCATATCCCTCGCCGAAACTCGCGCCGCAATCCAGCAGTGCGTACTTTTCCTTCAAGTACGGATACGAAGCGAAACTCACCGCCGTCACGTCATACGTTTCCGTGTCGGCCGCGCGATTCAGTGTTTCAATGTCCGCCAGCACGTGCGTGAATTTCAGACCGTCGCTCCGCACCTTGTTCGTCGCCAGCGCGTAGAACATGAACGCGTCATCGGAATCCGGCGAATGCGCCAGCTTGATTTCCATTGCTTGAGTCGCTGCCTGTTTGCTCATGATTCGTGATCCCGTACCGTGGTAATGCGCTGAAAGCGAAGAAGGATGTTCCCCGGGGAACCGTCAATAGGATTACAAGAGTAAAGCGGACGAACCGTCAGCCGGGACTTCAAACCTTCGCTCTAGCGAGCCGAAACGCAGATTAACATACCCTCTGGGTTTCTCAAAATGGCACAGTAGCTTTGCCTAACCTGCGAATTTTCTTCTATTTATTTCGCACTTGCTTGCCGATTGCACGCAACAATTCCTCATATTCCGCCGGCGTTACTACCGCCTTGCGCATCAATAGCGTGATCAGTTGCTGTACAACGGTCTGCTCGCTCCGCATGCCCGCTTCTTCGTCATCCAGCGGAGTACTTTTCGTAGGCGGTGCTATAATCCGCTCCGTCCCCGAAAGCTCATCGACCCATTCGGTCAGATATCGTTTGTGCGTTGCGGTTAAGTCCGTAAACATCAGCCCCATGCCCAGCCCCGGCTTGGAAAAAATCACTCTCGCGTCTGCCTCGAACTTCAAATCCTCGCGCATCATGCGCATGTGTACGACGGTGTCCACCGGGAATGTCATCATCGCGTCCACGTAGCAACCACCCATCCCCAGGTCGGTCATTCGCCCGTTGATTTTCGCCTGCACGCGAGGCTCTTCCACTTCCGAATCCGCGTTCACCGCGTAACGTGGAATCTTTCGTCGCTCGTCTTGTTTCTCCACGCTACGTACCAGCGTTGTCGCGTATTTGTACGAGTCTCCTGCCATAGCAAAAGCACTCCAAGTTTTCTGGAAGGGACGGCATCTGCATTCGCGCAGCGCCGCATTTGAGAGGGATCTCTATCTTGAGCTACCGCCCGCCGCTCGGCAACCGCCACGCGCTAAATCTGCACGCATTAGTTACGCATCTGCAACAATCTTTCAGTATCTACTGCGAGGCCTGTCTGCTCGCCGTCTCATCAATCAATGGATCCGCCGCGGTCGCCGGCGCGCCCATCTTATCTCCACCGCGCAATTTCCCCGTCTCGCTCATATAGAACGACCGCTTACCACCCTTCCCATATTCCGTCGGCGTCGCGGCCAACTCGAATTGCGTGTCCACGTTGCCCGCGCCTGCAGGCACAACTCGATAACGTAGCGCGTATCCGTCAACCGTCCCCGCCACCAGCTCCGCCGAAAGCAATCCGGCCGCCTCCGGAGAAATTCCTTCTTTCGGCGCTGGTCCAAGTTGAGCAAGTGTTTCCGGCAATTTTTCAAACGCGTTCTGGTAGGTATTAATCGCCGCACAAATTTTATGCAGCGCCTCAATCGCTACCACTTCACGGTCAGCCATGTCCTGCGCGTCCCATTCCGGTTGAAGTTGCGCGAAGTCCAGCATCAACACGCCAATCGAAAGTAATTTCCATCCCTCCTTTGTCGCCAGCAGACCGAAGTCGATTTGCCGGTCCGGCTTCACGTCAATCGGCACGAAGGAAATATTCTGATCTGTGCGCGGCGCGCCCAAATGAATCTGACGGGTAACTGACTTCGTCTCACACCGGAGTTCCGACGATCCATCGGCTCGCGTCGAAAGGAGCGCGCGCCCCGGATCATCCAGCAGCACCAGCCGCCGCAAAATCGCCACCTGCTGAGCCGCAGTAAGCTGCTTGTAGAACGTCGCATTTTTCGGCGTCAAATATTCCGGAAATTTCGCGGTGTCGTGCTGGCACGCTGCCGTAAGTATTCCCGTCAACGCGGTGGTCGGATCATCCGGCGTGGCCGCCTGCTGCAATGGAGCGGACGCAGGCGCGTTTTTCGCCGTTGTACTCGCAGCCTGTGGCATGGCCCACGCCGCCTTCGGCATACTCGCCAAAATCATCAGCCCTGCGACGCCCCACGCCAGCGTGCGCGTAACTTTGCCACTATCAGAAATTTTATTTTGCGTCATCAACCCTCTCACCTCTTCGCGCGCCCCAATATTGCCGCCAAGTCCTGCGTAAATTTCGACCGCGGCATCACTTCCGTGCATCCCGCCACACGCGCCCGATCCGCCAGTTCCGTCTGTACATGAGAAAGGAATGCAATCACGGGCGTTTGGTTGCCCGCCTCGCGAAGTTGATTCAGCGCGCCGATCGCATCCGCCCGCGCATTCAAATCAATCACAATTAATTCGCCGCCGGCATTTCCGCCAACGGGAGTAGCCGCAGTCAGCAATGTGTCCGCCGCGCCAAACATTTTCAACTCCACACCAACTTGCTTCGCCGTCGCGGAAATTCTCGCCTGAAAAAAAATATCATCTACCAACGCCAAAACTGTTCCCATCCGATTCCTCCACCTTTCGACATCCCCGCCCCATTTGCTGTATAACTTTTGTCGCGATTCCCTGGGAGGCCTTTATGTCGCCGCGCGCTTCATCCAATTTACCCGGCATTAGTCTGCTTGAGCAGACGCCCATTATCATCGAAAAAATTCTGCTCGACGTGCCTGATTCCACGCTCGGCTGGAAGCCCGCCATGGATCGCTGGTCCATCAGCGAAGTTCTCGCGCATATGACTGAGTACGATCAGATTTTTCGCGAACGCATCAGACGCATCGCTCAGGAAAATAATCCCGCGATTGAATCCTACGACCAGAATGTATCGTACGCCGCGGGAAAATATGCCGGACTTGGCCGCGAGCATCTCAGAAATTTCTGCCACGAGCGCGACCGCTCGCTTTCCATGTTGCGCTATCTTCCGGAAGGCGCATTAGGCCGTGCCGGAACGCATTCCGAAATTGGGTCCGTAACAATTTCCGACCATCTTCACGACTGGGCGTTCCATGACCTCGGCCACATCAAACAAATTGCCGAACTTTACCGCGCCCGACAGTTCTATCCAAAAATGGGCCCATACAAGTCCTACTATACCGTGAAGCCGTGACGCAGGAATCTCCCGAAGATGCTCGCATCGCCGCAGCAGGTCCGCGCGATCTGACTCTCTATTCCCGCCCCGGCTGCCATCTCTGCGACGAAATGAAAAAACAAATCGCCCCGCTCGTGACGAAATTCAAAGCGCATCTCCGCGAAGTCAATATTGACGCCGATCCAATTCTCCGCGGCCGCTACAACGAAGAAGTGCCCGTCCTATTTTTGGGTTCGCGCAAGGTAGCGAAATATTCTGTGGATATCGAACAGCTCCGCGCGCAACTTCAGCGCGCTGAATAATTTCCAATTGTGTAGGAAGAAAAATATCCGCGGTAACTGCTATTCCACGAACGCCCGAATCCTCACCATCTTCTCCGGCGCCTCATTCGGACGCCCCTTCACGCGATCGTAAGTCGTAATGCGGCACGTCGAGCCCAGCGCCTCATTGTAATAAGTCGGCACGCCCAGCGCCGTCCGCAATTCCTCGTTAAATATCCTCAAACATCCAAGCTGCGGAGCCAGCGCCGGAAATTTTCGCCCATCATCCATCAGCAAAAATTTCTGGTAACCCGCATCCCACAAACGCGTGAATTGTCCGTTCGCCAAAATCGAAGGCAGAATCGTCATCTGATAGTGATTGTCCTGCGTCCGGCGGAACTCCGAAGCGCACCCGTATTTCTCCACGCGCACCACGCCGCCCGTGCTGCCGACCTGAAATCCCACTTCCGCAAGTTTTTCCAGAATCACCGCGGAGTCAAACCGCTCATTCACATTCCACATGCCAATAAGAGTAGGCAATTAGCCGCCCTCATGTCAAAGCGCCGCCCGCGAATCGTTGAATATTCACGGCATATTGACGCATCGAATCCTAGAAAGGCGATATATGCTATTTTTAATGCTCGCCTTATTATTAGGGGGCAGCAATTTCCGATGCACGCAACAACCCATCTCGCACTCGATGACCAGCGGCGCATACGTCTGCTCCCACCCGTCGCTGGCTCCTCATCTCTATTGGACTGCATCGGCGACACACCGCTTCTGCGCCTTGCCCGCATCGGCCAGCAATTTGAAAATATCGAATTTTACGCCAAGGCCGAATGGTTTAACCCTGGCGGCTCGGTAAAAGATCGCGCTGCGCTCGCCATGATTCGCGAAGGCATCCTCAGCGGCGATCTTCATCCCGGTAAAACAATTCTTGACGCCACCAGCGGCAATACCGGAATCGCTTACGCAATGATCGGCGCCGCGCTCGGCTATCCCGTCACGCTCTGCCTGCCCGAAAGCGCTTCGCCCGAACGCAAGCGCATCCTTCTCGCATACGGAGCCGAATTAATTTTCACTCCTGCCGACGAAGGTTCCGACGGCGCGATTCGCCGCGTGCAATCTTTGTACGCCGCCGATCCCGATCGCTACTTTTATGTCGACCAATACGGCAATCCCGCAAATTGGCGCGCCCATTTTGAAACGACCGGCATGGAAATTTGGCGACAAACTCGCGGGACCGTCACACATTTCTGCGCCGGACTTGGGACCACCGGTACATTTACCGGCGTCGCGCGAAAATTAAAAGCACTCGATTCGCGCGTGCGTTGTATCAGCCTTCAACCCGATTCCGGATTTCACGGACTCGAAGGTTGGAAGCACATGGCCACCGCAATCGTTCCGAAAATTTACGATCCGCGTCTCGCCGACGCAAATCTCAGCGTCCGCACAGAAGACGCGTATCGTATGGCCAAGCGCCTCGCTCTCGAAGAAGGCTTGCTCGTCAGTCCCAGCGCCGCCGGCGCACTTGTCGGATGTTTCGAGTTAGCGCAATCCCTTCCGCGCGACGAACACGCCGTAATCGTTACAATTTTCGCCGACTCCGCCGAAAAATATCTCAGCGAGCGCTTCTGGGAAGAAACAAAATAATGACAATTTTCAACAGCGCAATCTCTTAGCCCATGGAAACCATCGCCGTACCAGAAAATTTCGTCCGCGAAATCCGCGCCCACGGCGCGGAAACCTACCCGCACGAATGCTGCGGCGCCATTCTCGGCACTGACGCCGAAAATTCCCGCGAAGTCCGCGCGCTTCACAAGCTCGTCAACCGGCGCGACGACTCTCCGCGCAATCGTTTCTCCGTCACATCTGATGACGTGCGTGACGCCGATCGCGCCGCCCAGAAAAGTGGACTCGAGGTCATTGGCTGGTATCATTCTCATCCGGACCATCCGGCTTTGCCCAGCGAGTTCGACCGTGAACACGCGTGGCCTTGGTACAGCTACATTATTGTGAGTGTGATGAATGGCAAGCCCGGCGCAATGTTCTCGTGGCGATTAACTGACGACCGCCTGCGCTTCGAGCCGGAGCAGATTTCGCCGGAACCTGAATCACGAGTCGCATCATCTAATTTGAACGCCACCAGCTCTGGAGGATCGAAGTAATGCCCGTTAACGTAATGATTCCAACTCCGCTTCGCCCGTTCGTCGGCAAAAAAAGCGTGATCGAACTAAAGGCCGCCAGCGTCGGCGAAGCTCTGCGCGCGCTCACTACTGAATTCGGTGATCTCCGCAAGCATCTATACACCGACGAAGGAAAAATCCGCAGCTTCGTCAACGTCTATGTGAACGACGAAGATATTCGTTATCTTGAAAAGGAAAACACTCCGCTGAAAGATGGCGACACCGTCAGCATCGTGCCGTCGATTGCAGGCGGCCGGTAAGGTTCCGGCCGCGGAAACGGGAAGCATTATGTCCAGTCAGGCAAAAGTAATCGAAGAACCAAAACTTTCGCGCGACGAAGTTCTGCGCTACAGCCGCCACCTAATAATGCCCGAAGTTGGCATGGATGGGCAGCTCAAGCTCAAGCAGGCGCGCGTGCTAATGATTGGCGCAGGTGGTCTCGGCGCGCCTCTTGGCCTTTATCTTGCCGCCGCTGGCGTGGGCCGTCTCGGGATCGTCGATTTTGACGTCGTCGATTTCACCAATCTCCAGCGGCAAGTAACCTTTTCCACCACCGATGTTGGCCGCCCAAAATCCGAGGCCGCCAAAGAGCGCCTCGCCGCGATGAATCCGGCCATTGAAATCACTACACACGAAACGCGCCTAACCAGCGAGAACGCACTCGATCTTTTCAAGGATTACGACATCATCGTCGACGGCACCGATAATTTCCCTACGCGCTATTTAGTGAATGACGCCTGCGTCCTTCTCGGCAAGCCCAATGTTTATGGCTCAATTTTCCGTTTTGAGGGGCAGGTCAGCATTTTCGGCGCGCCCGACGGCCCCTGCTACCGCTGCTTATATCCAGAACCGCCGCCGCCCGGACTCGTTCCGTCCTGCGCCGAAGGCGGCGTCCTTGGCGTGCTTCCCGGAATTGTTGGCTCGCTCCAAGCCGTCGAAACAATTAAATTAATTCTCGGAGCGGGCGATCCGCTGATCGGACGCCTCCTCCTGTTCGACGCACTCGGCATGAAATTTCGCGAGCTGAAGCTCAAGAAAAATCCCGATTGCCCGCTCTGTGGCGCCAATCGCACCATCACAAAATTAATTGACTACGAAGAATTCTGCGGCATTCGCGGCGAAGAAGCTCCGGCGGCGGTTACCACAGTTCCGGAAATAACTCCGCGCGAACTCAAGCAGCGTCTCGATCGCGGCGACGATCTTTTCGTCCTCGACGTTCGCGAGCCGCACGAATATCAAATTTGCAACATCAATGGCTATCTGCTTCCGCTCGGTGACTTGCCTCGCCGTGTCAACGAACTTGATAGCTCCCGCGAAATCGTCGCCCATTGCCGCAGCGGAAAACGTTCCGCCGATGCCGCCGAATTTCTTCGTAAAGCCGGATTCCGCAAGATTTGGAACCTCAAAGGCGGAATTCTAGCGTGGGCTGACGAAGTCGATCCATCCATGCCGAAATATTAAGAAGCTCGCATCGCCGAAGTAAAAAGGGGAATCAATGCCAACAAAAGTCACATTCAAAAATAACGGTCCAATCCTGGTCGAAGGCGATTTTGAAATCGTGGACCTCGCCGGAAATAAATTCGGCCTTGCCGGACGCACCACCATCGGACTCTGCCGCTGCGGTCACTCTGCGAACAAGCCCTTCTGCGATGGCGCGCACCGCAATGCAAATTTCGCCAGCGAAGTAACGGCAAGAGATCTTCCACCACCCGCTCCAAAAGTTTAGGAAAGAAAAGTTTTTCCTAAAATATTTTTGCCGTTTTTTCCAACATTTTTTGGACTTGGGCCGCGAGTTACCCACTATTTCGCAGCCACGACGTCGTATTTCGGACTTTGGGCAGCACCCTCCACAACCCGTAACCTTCTTACACGCCCGCCAACCTTCCTCCCCATTTCCACTACGGCAATTCGCCAGCCAATTCCAGTAAGTCCTTATTTTTCAATCACTTAGTAGTACCAGTACTACCTCCGAGAAAGGCCCGAAAGTTGCACTTTAGTCACACGAATCGGTGCGAAAGTGCACTACGAGGCTACTGTGGCGACTCTCAGGAAGATCGCAAACCTACTCGGCCAGTTCCGCTGGGTCTTCGCTTTCATCGGCGGAGCCGCATCCGTCGTCTTCCTCGGATGGCTGCGTACCGCGCACCTTACATTTGAGCCTGTCCAATATATTTTTCTTTCACTGTTCGGCAGCTTGCTAATTCTCACCTTTGCCGCGAACGCTCTCGTCCGTTTCCGCGGTACTCGCGACCGCATCTCTCTCATCCTCGCCCTCGGATTCGCACTCGCCGCGCTCATCGAAGCCGGCGGCAATTTCGATTTATATGCTGCGATGATCAATGGCACCACTTTGCCGCTCCGCGTGCCTCTTCCATGGATGGTGAGCTGCACTCTTCTTGGCGCGCTCCTGATCCTCGCGTTGGTCGTCGAACGCCACATGCCAATATCGCGCGAACCCGGCCGCGAAATCGCCATCGCATTTTTTGTCGTCGGCGGAATCGGCTATCTAACCGGCGCTGCGTTTCTCGGTCTGCCCTGGCAAATTTCCATTCATCCGAATTCATTCCTGGCTCGCCCGTGGGAACTTCTTCCCGCCGCTCTCTTCGTCGTGGCCGCCATCGGATTCCGAAATCGTCTGCGCCGCACCGCATCCGCTTTCGACAAATCTCTTTTCTATACCGCTTGCATCAACATCGCCTGCCATCTGGTGGCGTCGCAATCCGAACAGCAGCTCGATGGCCCTGGCATGTTGGCGCGCGTTCTGAAAGTCACCAGCTACGGAGTCTTGCTTGCTGGCGCCCTCATCGATAACGCCCGCCTCTTCGATCAAGTTCGCACCATGGCCGTCACAGACTCGCTCACCGGGCTCGCGAATTACCGCACGCTCGTAAACGCAATTCAAAGTGAACTCGACCGCTCCAAGCGCTCTGGCCGGCACTTCGCAATCGTCCTCTTCGATCTCGATGGTCTGAAAATCGTGAACGATAAATACGGCCACCTCGTCGGCACGCGCGCTATCGTTCGTCTTTCAAACGTTTTGCGCATGCACTGCCGATCAACCGACACCGGCGCGCGCTACGGTGGCGACGAATTTGCTCTCGTTCTTCCCGAAGCAGGCGCTGAAGCAGCCGAACGCGTCTCGCAACGCGTGCGCGATAAACTGGCCGCCGACCTGGAAATTCCGCAGCTCACCGTCAGCGCGGGCGTTGCCGTTTATCCTGCCGATGGCGACACGCTTGAAAAACTTTTGGGCGCAGCCGATCGTGCTCTTTACAAAATGAAAGGTCACACCGATGGCATGCAAAGTTTCATGCGCATCGCGGTGTGCCTGTGAAATTTCCGGTGGCGCAGGTTTTGCTACCGGCTTGAGATTCCTGAAGCTAAGCGGACATCGGGTGCTTGACCCATCCGCCGCTCTGGAAAGAACGCCAAAAATCAAAGGCTAAAGGAGGAGGAACTCGCGAAGACAAAGACTGGCGCATGTATATCTTCAAGGCGCCGGACGCCACACCGCGTGGCACGCCGGCGCCCATTTTTTTGCAAGGCACTCTTTTTCCGTAACGGAATTTATTGAACCAATCCAACTGTAGGCGTCGGCACCGGAGTCGTGGATTCCTTGATCGCCCCATATTGCGCTTCATACCGCGAAATGTTTTCCGCCAGCGCGCGTGCCAATCGCTTCGCGTGCCCCGGGCTCACAATTAAACTGGACACAAGTTTCCCTTGCGGCGCACCCTGCGTCGCGTTCGGGAAAATATAAATATAATTCAGCGTAAATTCTTCAGGATTGTGATGAATCATCACCAGATTGCTGTACTGCCCCAGCATTTCTTTCTCGTCTGCCTTAATCTGTACCTGCGCCGCCTGCTGCTGCTTTGTTCCTTCGTCCATGAAAGCCTCCCGAACTCTTTGATGATTGTAGCAGACCGCCGGACTCCCTCGCTCCGGAATGGAACAATCGCGGCCCAAAATTCTTGACGCCAAAACATGTTAATGCTAGTTTATAATATAAGTTCATTGTGGTTAACGTAGCCCTTGTAAGTAACAAAGTTCGCAGAACGCCATGACCCCATCTAGCACACCCGGCCCGGAAACAATTCTCGCAGAAACTCCCTCGGCAACAAGCGCTCCCGCAATTTCCTCCGCTCTTCCGTCACTTTCCGAATCGCATCGCTCCGTACCCATCCTCGCCGGCGTTTCCTTCTGGCGGAAAATGTTTGCTTTCGCCGGCCCCGGCTATCTTGTTGCCGTCGGCTATATGGATCCCGGCAATTGGGCCACCGACATCGGCGGCGGCTCCAAATTTGGCTATACGCTGCTCAGCGTCGTCCTCCTCAGCAGTCTCATTGCTATGTTTCTACAAGCGCTTTCCGCGAAATTAGGCATCGCTACAGGACGTGACCTCGCGCAAGCCTGCCGCGAACATTATTCCCGCCGCACTTCAATTTTCTTGTGGATTATTTGCGAAGTGGCCATCGCCGCATGCGATCTCGCCGAAGTATTGGGTTCGGCCATCGCGCTTCAATTGCTATTTCATATTCCGTTGCTCGTCGGCGTAATCCTCACCGGCGCGGA
>DASYNR010000251.1:0-7481 GCA_036008485.1 Candidatus Acidiferrales bacterium
TCGAGCGGCATCAGCGAGCGCATAGCCCATTTTTCCTGACGAGCGATTTGTGAGATAGCGAACAGGATCAACGTCTTCGCAAGTTGGGCCTGCGGTGATCAGAATTGCTTCGCTAGCAAGGTCGCGTTTAATTCCGAGCACATCACGCACGGCAGCGGCGATGGCTTCGATACCGGCCAAGCGTCCCGCGCCGACCATGCCACAGGCGAGATAGCCTTCATCCGGCGCAACAATACGCACGCGCCGCGCGCGGAGAGTTTCCAAATTCAATTGTGTGGCGGGATGTTCCCACATGTTGACGTTCATCGCGGGCGCGATAATAACTGGCGCAGTTGTAGCCAGCGCAAGTGTGGAAAGAAAATCATTCGCAAGACCTTGCGCGAGTTTCGCGATGCTATTCGCGGTTGCAGGCGCAATCACAAGCGCGTCAATCCGCTGCGCAACTGCAATATGTTCGATGGCGCTTTCGACGTTCGCGGACGCGGCATCATCCGCGGAAAACATTTCGGTGATTACTTTTCTTCCGGTGAGCGCGGCAAAAGTTAGCGGCGTGATAAATTCCTGTGCGTGGCGAGTCATGATGACCTCAACTTCAAGGCCATCCTGTTGAAGACGGCGAACGAGTTCAGCAGCCTTGTAGGCCGCCACTCCTCCCGTAACTCCCAAAGCAACGCGCATGGATGAATCCTGTGGACCGAAGCGGAGTTACCCTTTGCGCCGCTTCAGCTCCTCTTCGCTGGGGCCCTGCGCAATCGGCGGAATATCAAATTCGAGGACTGAATTCTGCAGCTCTTCCATTGCGATTCGAGTGGACTTCGGCGAATGCGGATTAATCACCAGCGGCGCGGCACCCAGCATTAACTGACGGGCGCGCCGAGATGCTACGACTACGTAGGCAAAACGGCTTTCCGGCGGACGGTTTTGATTCGTCATCAAGGTCAACCTCCAAAAGTTTTCAAAATTCGCTCAACGACTGGACGCGCCCGGCTGCTGCGGCAACGCGTGCCCAGCCCGATGGCGTGAACCTCGCGTCCAGCCCGCTCGAGGTCGTCATTCACAACGATAAAATCGTACAGCCCAAAACTTTCCATCTCATGCCGCGCGCGCTTCAAACGCCGGTCAATTTCTTCGGCGGAATCCTGGCCGCGAGCGCGAATGCGGCGCTCCAGCTCTTCCGCGGAAGGCGGCACGATAAAAATTGAAACCGCGCCGGGAACTTGCGCGCGAATATTCGCCGCGCCTTGCACATCAATTTCCAGAACCAAATCCTGGCCGGTCTCACGCGCGATCGTTAACCATTTCCGCGGAGTGCCGTAACGATGCTTTCCGAAAACCTGCGCGTATTCCAGGAAAGCGTCTTCACGCACGAGCTTATCGAACTCGGCTTCAGTAACAAAATCATACCATTTTCCGGGATTCTCCGTTGGACGCGGCTGCCGAGTTGTGCTCGAAATGGAAAATATCGTATTGGGCAACTCCAGCAGCTTGCGCACGAGCGTGGATTTGCCGGATCCGGACGGTCCGGAAATCACGAAGACTAATGGCTCTGTGGTTGGTGCGTTCATTCGCTGTTGGTTGTTTAGTGCCGGGAAGATGATAGCCGCTTATTCGATGTTCTGCACCTGTTCGCGCAACTTTTCTATCTCGGATTTTATCTCGAGTGCGAGAGTGGTGACTTGCAAGCCTTCGGCCTCCACGCCCGGAGTTTTTGAAAGCAATGTGTTCGCTTCGCGCTGCATTTCCTGCAAAAGAAAATCCAGTTTCTTGCCGGCTTCGCCCGCGCTATCCAAAAGTTTGGCGAATTGCGAAATGTGGCTGGCAAGACGCGCGAGTTCTTCGGCAACGTCGCTGCGTTCCGCGAGAATTGCGGCTTCCTGCGCGAGGCGCGCGGGATCAACCGTGCCATCGCCAAGCAATTCGCGGATTCGCGTTTCCAATCGCTTCGCAAATGCGGGACGCATTTTTTCGGCGAGGACGGCGATTTGTTTTGCGTTTTCTTCCACGCGCGCCAGATGGATGCGCATTGCGTTGGCGAGAGTTTTTCCTTCGACGAGTTGCATTTCTTCAAGGCGCGCAACGGCAAGTTCAAAACATTCGGCGACGAGCGTGCGCAATTTCTCCAGAGCTTCATCGCTCAGGCCGCCGGCGGGAGCGCCCGGCGCGGCAACTACGCCGGGAAGACGCATCAGCGCGATTAGATCTGGTTCACTTTTTAATGCGAATTGCTTTCGCAATTCCTCCGCGGCGCGCAAATATGCTTCCGCGAGATCGCGCTTCACTTCCACGGCGCTTGCGCCAATCGGATCCACGCGCAAATTCACGTCCACATGGCCGCGATGCAGGCGCTCGCGAAGGACACGGCGAATTTCGGGCTCGAGCGATTCGAGTCCCTCGGGAATACGCAGATGGACGTCCAGAAAACGATGATTCACGCTGCGCAGACTTGCGCGTAACGCCCAACCATCGCGCTCCATGCGCGCTTCGGCAAAGCCGGTCATGGATTTAAATCCAGCAGGATTGGCAGCGGTGCGCGGGGCGGAGTTGGGCATGACTATGCGATTCCTTTTGCCGATTCCGGCTGCGCCACTTCGGCGGAATCGACGGACGGTTGCAGCGGAGCGTCGGCGTCAGCGAATTGCATTTCGTAAAGACGGCTGTACAATCCGCCGCGCGCCAGCAATTCCTGATGCGTCCCGCGTTCGCAGATTGTGCCGCCGTCGAGAACCACAATTTTATTTGCGCGGCGAATTGTGGAAAGGCGATGCGCAATCACGAAAACTGTGCGGCCTACCATTAAATTCGCGAGCGCTTTCTGCACTTCCATTTCGGATTCGGAGTCGAGTTCGGATGTAGCTTCGTCGAGAATCAGAATCGGAGAGTCTTTCAGAATTGCGCGCGCGATGGCGAGACGCTGGCGTTGGCCGCCGCTCAAGCGCTGGCCGCGATCGCCGAGCATTGTTTGATATCCCTGCGGCATTTCGGAAATAAAATCGTGCGCCCACGCGGCTTGTGCGGCGGCGATCACTTTTTCTTTGGGCAGACCGGGCCGGCCATAGCACAAATTGTTCCACACCGTGTCATTGAACAGAATATTTTCCTGCGTCACGATTGCAAATTGCTCGCGCAACGATCGGAGAGTGACGTCTTCGATGTCCTGGCCATCAAAACGAATCTTGCCGGATGACGCTGCAGCAAAACGCGGCAGCAGATTTACGAGAGTTGTCTTCCCCGCGCCGCTTGATCCGACGATGGCGACGACTTCGCCGGCGCATGCGGTTAAATCAATGTTGCGCAGCACCGGTGAACCCGGCTCATAAGCGAAACTGACTTTCTCGAAAACAACTTCGCGAGAAAACGGCGGCAAAATCGCCGCTCCCGGCTTCTCGGATTCTTCCTCGCCGAGCGCCAGAAACTCGAAGACCTCCGCCGTGGCGCCGCGCGCCTGCTCGAGTTGTTGATAAAAAGATCCAATGCGCTTCAGAGGCGTGTAAGCGCTGAGCATCGCGAATACAAAAGCGCCAAACTCTCCGACGCTCATCAGCTTATGATTAATTTGATCGCGCGCGTAAAGCAGCGCCAGCGCAATTGCCACGGCGCCGAGCAGATCCATCAGCACACCGTTCAAAACATAGGCGCTGACCCAGCGCAAATTTTCCCGGAGCAGACGGCGCGCGGTGTCACGGAATTTTTCTATTTCAAAACCTTCCATGCCGAAGGCTTTCACTACGCGATTGCCGGCCACGCCTTCCTGAATCATCTGGTTCAATTCGCCTAGCCGCGCCTGGCTTTTTTGCACGGACTTGCGAATCAGGCGGCCAAGTTTTCCGATGGGCAGCAAAACAGCGGGAAGAAAAACCATCGCGCCCAGCGCCATTTTCCAGTTCACTACGAAGACCACAGCAGCTAGCGCCGCGAAGCTGAATATCTGCAAGAAAAAATCGGCCAGGTATTCGGACATGGCGATGCGTACACGCTCAACGTCATTAATTGTGGCGGACATAAGCCGGCCAATGGTGTGGTGCTGAAAAAACCCGATGGGCTGGCGAATGAGTTTTGCGTACACGCGGTTCCGCAAATCGGTGACAGCGGAAAGGCCGACGTACTGAACAATCATCGTGCCGGCAAATTCCGTGAGGCCCTTCGCAACAAAAATCACCAGCAATGCAATCGCGAACACCGTCCAGGGATTGCGAATCGAGTGCGGATAAAATGAGT
This sequence comes from Candidatus Acidiferrales bacterium, assembly GCA_036008485.1. Lineage (GTDB taxonomy): Bacteria > Acidobacteriota > Terriglobia > Acidiferrales > UBA7541 > DASTCZ01. The sequence goes on from DASYNR010000251.1 coordinate 4,216, forward strand.
TTAGATAAATGATGTGCTTGTTCCACGGCAGGGTGACAAGCGGCGTGAGCGCGCCGGGAAGCTGGCTCTCCGGACTTAGAACACTGTCCAGAATCGGCCGGATCAAAAGCGCCATCAGCGCGTTCCCTGTGCCAGCGATCACCAGGAACGCCACGCCCAATCCGAGCCGTGCGCGATAGAGACGCACGGTGCCGAGCAATCGCCGAAATTCGATAGGGATAATCACCAAATGTCGTCCGTCAATATTCGCGTCTCGTCGTTAAGGAAACGCGCGTTTTCCCTTCTTTGTGACGCACTCTCGCCGCACGCGGTTGCCACGCCGCGAACGGTTGTTTACGAATAAAATTTACTTCGGTGAAAGATAAAATCGCGCCGCTACTTATTAATGTCCCTGTGCGTAACCTTCGCCGGAAATCCGCGCTTCGCCAACGCTTTGCGAACTGACTCGGCCAGCATCACCGAGCGATGCCTGCCGCCGGTGCAGCCGAATGCGATCGTCAAATAACTTTTTCCTTCCTGAATATAATGTGGCATCAGGAAAACGAGCAGGCTTTCAATGCGCTTTAGGAATTCGCCGGTCTGCGGAAATGAACGGATGTAACGCGCCACTTTCGGATCTTTTCCGGAAAAAGGGCGCAGCCGCGCGATGAAATGTGGATTCGGCAGAAAGCGAACGTCGAAAATTAAATCGGCGTCGCCTGGAATTCCGTAGCGATATCCGAAACTGACCAGAGAAATAAGCAGGGGACGTTTTCCGCGCGTGTGAAACCGGTCGGTGATGAATCGCCGCAATTCGTGAACGTTGAATTTTGTGGTGTCGATGACCACGTCCGCCATTTTCCGGATTGGCTCCATCAGCACGCGTTCGCGCTTCAAACCTTCGCGAACAGAACGATCGTGGCCGAGTGGATGCGGACGCCGTGTTTCGCTGTATCGCCGCAAAAGCGATTCATCCGATGCATCGATGAAAACAAGTTCGGCGGGCAATCCTTCACGATGAAGCTGGCGAATCGTTTCCGGCAAACGTGTGAGTTGCGCGCCTTCGCGTGCGTCTACCAGAAGCGCGGCGCGGGAAATTTCACTGGTTCCGCCAAAATGCATTTCACTGAATGTGGGAATCAAATCGACCGGCAGGTTATCAACGCAATAAAAATCAAGATCTTCAAAAGTTTTCAGAACGGTGCTTTTGCCCGAGCCGCTTAGCCCGGTCAGGATCACCAGTTGGCGGCCGTCGCGACTGGTTTTTCGTTTCACGGAGGCCGGCTATCCCTTTATCCGGCGCTGGTGTGTGCTGGGAATGCGGAGAACTTCACGATATTTCGCGACAGTGCGGCGCGTCACATTAATTCCTGAATCGCTGAGTTTTTTCGCGATGGCGTCGTCAGTGAGTGGTTTAGACGAATCTTCTTCTTCGATCATTTTTTTCACGAGACGCTTCAGTGAGAGCAGCGACATGTTGCCGCCCTCAGGGCCGTTGACTGATTCCGAGAAAAACTGGCGCAGCTCGACGACGCCTTGCGGCGTGTGCGCATATTTGCTGGCCACAGCGCGGCTTACAGTCGATGGATGCACGCCAACTTCTTCGGCCACTTCCTTAATCATCATCGGACGCAAGTGATCCGCGCCTAAATCGAGATATTCGCCTTGCCTGCGAATCACGGATTGGCAGACGCGTAGGATGGTGTGCTTGCGCTGCTCGATATTTTTCAGGAGCTGAATCGCGGCGGTGAATCGTTCCTTCACATAATTGCGAACGTCGCGGTCGGCTGCGTCGCGCGCCATCAGGCGGCGATATACGGGACTGAGACGAAGCTGCGGCAGATCGTCTTCATTCAAAAAAACTTGCCACTCGTCGTCAACTTTACGGAAATAAACGTCAGGCTCAACGAGCCGCGGCTGCGTTTTGTTGTAGCGCAGACCGGGGCGCGGATCGAGTTTGCGAATCACGTCCATCGCGCGCTTCACTAATTCGTATGGACGATTCAGCGCGCGCGCAATTTCTTTCAGTTGATTGCTCTGCAACAGCTTCCAGAGCGGTGAATCCGGTTCGACGAGCGGAGAACCGCTTTGCGCGGCCGCGGAATTCGCGGAGCCGTTCGCAGAAGGCGCGCCGGGCACCACTACCTCGGATGCAAAATTAGCCGCGAGATCTTCGACGCTAACAGGCAGGGCTTCTTCTTGCGCGGAAGCATCTGCATTTTCCGTGTCGGAGGCTAAGTCTTCTTCGACCGGCGCAGCATCCGGCGCGGCCACAACAGTTTTTTCCGCGGCCACATGCTCATTCGCAATTCGCACGGGACTTGTGGTGCCTGCCGCCAAAGTTTTCTTTGGCAAACATTCCGAAACAAGCTGTTTCGCCAAAGTATTTTGCGGGTCCAGCACATGAAGCTGAATCAGTAAACATTCGCGCAGATTTCGCGCGGCCACTCCGAGCGGATCAAATTCCTGCACCACGGCGAGCGCTTCTTCGACGTCGTCCATATCGTAGCCGCCATTCAAGGCCAGCTCGTCGAGCGACGCCGTGAGGTATCCGTCCTCATCCAGATTTCCGATGATGGTTTCCGCGATTTCGCGCGCTTTTTCAGAGCAGACAATTCCATGAAGTTGCCACTGCAAGTGTTCGGTAAGTCCGGTTGGCGAAGAAAGAAATTTTTCAAACGATGGCCGCTCGATCGTTTCGCGTTCGCGATTCGCGCCATCACCCGCGCCTGAATCTAAATATTGGTACAGTGCGGACACATCGAATTCGTCAAAAGGGTTGTTTGCTTCAGTTTCAGGAAGTTTTTCGGTTTCTGCTTTCAGGAAAGTTTCTGCGCTGTAATCGTCGGTGACGGGACTTTCTTCGGTGAGTTCTTCCAGAACGGGATTCGAGACCAGCTCTTGATTGAGCATCTCGCGCAATTCCAGCCGGTTCAGCGCGAGCACGCTGACCATCTGCACCAGACCCGGCGTCAGAATTTGCTTCTGCGAGACTTTGAGATGAAGTTTTGGCGAAAGCCAGCTCATACCAAGACTCGCGGTGTTTTCGCGGCCTCCTAGTGCAACCGAAATCGCTCGCCCAGGTATACGCGCCGTACCTCGGCGTCGTCGCTCAATTCCTGTGGCGTGCCCGAGAAAGAAATCTTACCGTTACTGATGATGTATGCACGATGCGTAACCGAAAGTGTGGCCGGCACATTATGGTCGGTGACCAGCACTCCGATTCCGCTCGCGCTTAAATCCAAAATCAGGCGCTGCAATTCCACGACGGTCAGCGGATCAATTCC
>DASYNR010000252.1:0-12992 GCA_036008485.1 Candidatus Acidiferrales bacterium
GGCGCGGAAAATCAAATTGCATGGACGCCGGATAGCAAGCAACTCGTTTACGTTTCCGATCGCGATGGCACGCCGCATATTTTCGCGTACGATTTTCCAACGCGCACAGAATCTCAATTGACTCACGGCGCGAAGCCCGATACGCAGCCTCAATTTTCGCCCGACGGAAAAATGCTGGCGTTCCTGCGCTCGGCGCAAGAATTGATCGTGCTGGATGTTGCCACGAAGCAGGAGCACGTCGCCGCCACGGGACATCTGGATCGCCCCCCGCTCGGTTCGGCGCGTCCTTATGTGTGGTCGCCCGATAGCAAATGGCTCGCGCTGATCCCGTCAAATGAAAAGAATTTCAGAAATGTGATGATCGCTCCTGTGGCCGGCGGCGAAGCGAAGCCCGTTTCGTTTCTCGCGAACACCAACGGTGATTACGTAACCTGGAGTCCCGACGGAACGTATATATTGTTCAACACCACGCAGCGAACGGAAAATGTGCAAGTCGCCCGCGTCGATTTAATTCCGCGCGCTCCGCGTTTCCGCGAAGATCAATTCCGCGATCTATTCAAGGAAGAAACGCCCAGGCCAATTAATCCGCAGCGCCAAAACGATACCCCCGCACGGCCAGCCGATACTCCGCCGCCCGCCGACACACCCGCCCGCCAGCCCAACGCCGCCACGCAAGCGGATGCGCAAAAGAAAACTGTGAAGCCGGTCGAAATTGTTTGGGAAGGAGTTCGCCGGCGCCTCAGTCTGCTGCCAGTCGGCGTCGACGCGAATTCGCTCAGCATCAGTCCCGACGGAAAATTGCTGCTCATGACGGCCTCCGCCGCTGGCCAGCAAAATCTTTACGTATATTCGCTCGATGAGCTTTCGCGTGAGCCGGCCGTTGCTCGGCAAATCACTTCCACTCCCGGATTCAAACGTGAAGCGCAATTTTCTCCGGATGGCAAAGAAGTTTTCTATCTCCAACAGGGACGCATCGAAGCCGTCTCCGTGGATTCCCGCCAAACTCGCGCGCTCAACATCACCGCCGAACTCGACGTGGATTTCGCGAAAGAAAAAATGGAGGTGTTCCATCAAGCGTGGAGCTATCTGCACGATAATTTCTTCGACGAAAAAATGAATGGCGTTGATTGGAACGCCGAGCACACCATTTACACGCCGTACATCGAAGGCTCAACCACTCCCGACGAAATGCGCCGCGTGATTTCATTAATGATCGGCGATCTAAATTCATCGCATTCCGGAATCGCCGCCGGTGCCGGCGCGGCCGCTGGTGGTCCCGGACGTTCAGGAACCGGCCGCATCGGCCTAAATTTCGATCCCGCGGAATACGATCGCACCGGACATTTGCGCATCACGGAAATTATTCCGCTCGCTCCCGCCTCGCTCGTGAAGGGAATCAAAGTCGGCGATTATCTTCTGTCCGTCGACGGCGCAAATATCGGCCCGCATACAAATCTCGACGAATTGCTCGAAAATAAGTCCGGGCGCCGTGTTGAACTCGGCATCGCATCCAGCGCCGATGGCGCCAACAAACAAATTGTTCCCGTGCAAACAATCGGCAGGCAAGCGGAACTCGTGCTGCTTTATCGCGCCTGGGTCGATCAGAAGCGCGCCTACGTGGAAAAAGTCAGCAACGGACGCCTCGGCTACGTTCACATGATCGACATGTCCCAGCAATCACTGGACAAATTTTATCTCGATCTCGACGCCGAAAATCAGGGCCGCGAAGGAGTCGTTGTGGATATTCGCCACAATCAAGGCGGCTTCGTAAATGTCTACGCGATTGACGTCCTCGCGCGCCAAAATTATTTCACAATGACTCCGCGCGGACTTCCTTCCGCCCCCGCGCGAACCATGCTCGGCCAGCGAACTCTTGGCCATCCGACAATTCTTGTGACAGATCAACATTCACTTTCAGATGCCGAGGATTTCACCGAAGGTTATCGCACGCTCGGCCTCGGCAAAGTTGTTGGAGAGCCAACCGCCGGCTGGATTATTTATACTTCCAACGTAAACTTGATTGACAGCTCCAGCCTGCGCCTGCCTGGCACTCGAATCACCGCGCATGATGGCGAGCAAATGGAAATGCATCCGCGCAAAGTGGATATTCTCGTCACTCGTCCCGTTGGCGAAAGCTACGGCACGCATGATTCACAACTCGATGCCGCGACGCAGGAACTTTTGCGCCAGATTGGATCGGCGCCGCACAAGTGAGTTCTGCGACAGAAAACGTTCACGGATTCCGTTCATGAAAATAACGCAGACAGCAGGCAACCGTCCTGCCGCAAACGGAAACCAATGACGATGGAATCTCAGCCCCATCTTTCCATCATTATTCCCGCATATAACGAAGAGGTGCGCCTTCCAAAAACTCTCGAGCGCATTCGCGCTTATCTTGATGCAACTGGAATTTCCTCCGAAGTAATCGTGGTTGACGACGGCTCGCGCGACAGCACCGTTCAGATTGTTGAATCGAAAAGCGCTGAATGGCCGAACCTTCGCGTCGTGAAAAATCCCGGCAATCGCGGAAAAGGCTACAGCGTGCGCCACGGAATGCAGCAGGCGCGCGGCAGAATTGTTCTCTTCACAGACGCCGATCTTTCCGCGCCCATCGAGGAAGCGGATAAATTGCTCGCCGCTCTCGCAACGCAGGACGTAGCAATCGGCTCTCGCGCCATGGATCGCGGACTGATCGAAGTGCATCAGCCGTGGACGCGCGAATTCGCGGGAATGATGTTCAACGGGATTGTGCGTGTGATTCTCGGATTGAATTTTGATGACACTCAATGCGGTTTCAAAGCATTCCACCGGGAAAAATCGGCAATTATTTTCCAGCAGCAGCGCATCGAACGCTTCGGCTTCGATCCCGAATTGCTTTTTCTCGCCAAACGCAACGGACTCACAATTGCCGAAATTCCTGTCCGCTGGGCAAATGCGGAAGGCACCACTGTAAGCATGTGGGACGGTCTGCGCGCAATGTTTTTTGAAGTGGCGAAAATCCGGTGGAATGCCATTACCGGGAAATATCCACGCCGAAAATAGCGCTTAACTTTACACTACAAAGTACTTGACAGAATTCTGCCTTCGTGTATCCTTTCACCATGAGCACTGTCCGCTCCTTTCGCGATCCAGCTCCCGAGCCCGTCCGTCTGGAAGTTCGCGCCGCTGATAATCTGCGCTTCATTCGCGAAACCATGGAAAATGCCGGCCGTTTCACCGCTGTTCCTGGATGGGGCGGTGTCGGCATGGGCGTCACTGCGCTCGCCGCTGCAATCATTGCATCATTTCAATTGACGACCGCGCGCTGGTTCGCCGTTTGGCTTGCCGAGTTGGCCGTCGCCGTAGTCATCGCCGGTTGCGCAACCGTTCTGAAGGCGCGCGCCGCGAAGGTTCAGGTATTTTCCGCTGCCGGCAGAAGATTCGCGCTCAGTTTCGTTCCGCCTCTGCTGGTTGGCGCGCTGCTCACCATCGTTCTTTATCAAGCCGGCTTCACCCACGTGCTGCCCGGAATGTGGCTGCTTCTTTACGGCACTGCGGTCGTCACCGGCGGAGCTTTTTCTGTGCGCGTCGTTCCGGTCATGGGTCTTTGCATGATGGTCACCGGAGCCGCCGCGCTGCTTGCGCCCGCCGCGTGGGGAAATATTTTCATGGCAATTGGTTTTGGTGGATTGCAAATTGTTTTTGGCGCGATCATCGCGCACCGGCACGGTGGTTGATCGCCAACCGCGGGTAATTTTGTGAAGAATATTCTGGAGAATGAATTCAGTGGCTAAGCAGAACGCATTGCGACAGGAGCGCGGAACAAAATCCCGCGCCGCAGACGTCAGCCTCCGCGCCGTTCGCGGAAATGCTGAAGCCGTCGCGCCCGATCTTGATCGCTTAATTCACGAGCGCATGCGCTTGGGAATCGTAAGCGCCCTTGCCGTAAATGATTCGCTCACCTTTAATCAGTTGAAAGCGCTTTTGCGCACCACTGACGGAAATCTCAGCGTTCATGCGCGCCGCCTCGAAGAGGCCGACTACATCGCCTGCACAAAATCATTCGACGGACGATTGCCGAAGACGGAATTCCGTCTGACGGCTGCGGGCCGTCGCGCACTGGAGCGCTACTTGAATCACATGGAAGCGCTAATCCAGGCGACGCGAGAACGTTAGCGCGAAAATTTTTTGCCTGTCCACTTTGTATTGCAAAGTGCAATGCAGTAGCAGCGGCGGAGAAAGCAGTGCCAATAATATGAATACATCATCAGCATCACTTCTTCACGTAGCAATCATCACGGATGGGAACGGCCGATGGGGTACGGAGCGCGGACTGCCTCGCTCTGCGGGTCATCGCGCCGGAGCCGAAAACTTGCGCAGGGTTCTGGGTGCGGCGCCGGAGCTGGGAATTTCCACGCTCACTCTCTACGCGTTTTCGGCCAACAATTGGCAGCGCCCTCAATCTGAAGTAAATATTTTGATGCAACTGCTCCACGATTACTTAATCGTCGAAACTCCGCGCTGCGTCGAACGCGGCATTCGTGTCTCCGTAATTGGGCGCCGCGATCGCATTTCTCCCGCGTTGCGGGAAGCCGCTGAATCCGCCGAATCTGCGACAGTAAACGGACGGCGCCTCCACCTTCGCATCGCCGTGGATTATTCCTCACGCGAAATGATTTATCGCGCCGCGTGCCGCTTTTACAAAGTCACCGATGTCTCTCGCGAATCTTTTGAAGCGCTTCTCGGCGAAGTTACTCATGACCAGGCCCGCGAAGTGGATTTAGTAATTCGCACCGGCGGAGCGCTGCGCTTGAGTGACTATCTGCTGTGGGAATCCGCCTACGCCGAACTTTATTTCACGCCAAAATTGTGGCCGGAATTTTCAGAAGTAGATCTGCGCGTCGCAATCGCGGATTTTCATGGCCGTCTCCGCACCTACGGCCAGGTGCCGGATCAGGTTGCAGAGCAATTTCCCGAAGCCATCGCCAGTTAGCGAAACTCCAGTAATCCAGCGCGCTACTGCGAGCAGATGGCAGCACCGTCTGCTCGCAAAAAACCCTACCTGACATTTCCGCCCTCCCCATCGTCTAAGTTGATGTGGAAAGAATTTCAATGAGGTCGGCGGATTGGCGCATGCAGGTACACTAGCGTGGCAGGAATCAACCCAGGAGCATTGTTTGCCCAGGCTCGATGACCCGGCTGCCGAATCTTTGCGTGTGGAAGCGCGCGCGGCGGACGCACGTCTGTCGGCAGCCTGCCGCGCTGGGAACATCGAAGCGTACGAAGAACTGTATCGCGCACAAAGCTCAAGGATGAAAAGCATCGCTTTGAATTTGCTGGGTAACGCGCACGACGCCGAAGACGTTGTGCAGGAAACTTTTCTGAAGATTCATCGCGGCATTCGTTACTTCAAAGGCCAGTCGGCATTTTCTACTTGGACCTACAGAATTCTGGTGAATTGTTGTTACGACATGCGCCGAAAGAAAACGCGCCGGATGGAAACCGCGGAACAGGATTTGGTGGCCGACGATCAAACTTTCGATTCGCCGGCGCCGATGCACGATCATCCGCTGCGCATGGCTCTTGAAAAATGCGTCCAGCAATTGACGCCGTATCTTCGCTCCGTGTTTGTGCTTTACGAAGTGGAAGGATTTAAGCACGCGGAAATTGGACTGATGCTCGGAATTTCCGAAATGGCGTCCAAGAACGCGTTGTACCAGGCCAAACGAAAATTACGCGAATTGCTTTCTCAGCAGGCCGGTTCGGGACAAATGGCAGCATCACAAAGTTAATCGTTGAAGTTCGGTGAGAGGCGAGAAATGGCAGAATCACAAAAAGGTTCACCACAATTTGATTGCAGCAATCTTGAACAGGCGCTGCGTGAAGAATCGCCGGAGCTGATCGCGGCGCTCGAACAGCATGCGACAAGCTGCGAATCGTGCCGCGCTGAGCTGAATATCTGGCGCGAAATTTCCGCGGCTGCGTTGACCATGCACAAAGAATGGGAAAGTCCCGCGCTCTGGCCGCGAATTGAAAATTCGCTGCAAACAGAAATCGCGCGTCCACGCGGATGGCGTGCGTGGTTTGCGGATTTGAATTTGATTCCACAAATGCGCTGGCAGATCGCGCTCGCAACATTGGTCCTGATGGCGGCTTCCGGCGCGGGTGCATGGTTACTTTTGCATCGCAGCACCAGCACACCGGTAAATGACGCTCATCTCCTGACCGATCAAGCAGTGCAACAAGTCGAGCAAGCGCAAAAAACTTACGAACAATCCATAGACAAACTGGCCAAGCTGGCCGAACCAAAGTTGAATGCAGCTTCAACTCCGCTGCTCAAGAACTATCGTGAAAAATTAAATTTGTTGGACGCGGCGATTTCCGAATGCCGCACCAATCTGGAAAGAAATCAGGCAAATGCGTATTTGCGAAGCGAGCTGCTTTCTTTCTATCAGGAAAAGCAGCAGACGCTCGAGCAAGTTCTTCGGGAGGAATAAAGTGAAGGCATCGAAGTTTGCAGTCTGTGCGCTCGGAATAATCTTGCTGGCAGCGGCGCGTCCGGCGAAATGCGCCGCGGGGCCCGCAGGCAGTCCAGCCGGAAGTGCACAGTTACAAGTCACTCACAACTTCGATCGCAGCATTCCTCTGCCATCCGGCCAGTCTCTGCGTATTGAGCACAAGTTCGGTGACATCACTGTTCGCACGCACGCTTCGCGCGATGTACATATTTCGGCGGCAATTCACGTTTCCGCATCCTCCCAGCAGGAAGCCGAGGCTTATGCGAATCAGATTCAAATTCATATTGAGCCTTCCGCGTCCGGTGTTCTTGTACGCACCGACTATCCCGACGAAAATAATTCGGGTTGGGGACACAGAACACCTTCCTTTTCCGTGGAATACACAATCGATATGCCGGAAAGCGCTCCGCTCACCATCCGCAACAAGTTCGGGAAGGTCAGCATAGCGGGCCTGAAAGCTGCAACCGACATAGACGCTGAACAGGGCAGCGTTTCAATTCACGATGGACGCGGCACCCAACTCGTGCGTGCCTCCTTCGGATCGCTGGAAGTTATTGGCAACGATGGCGACGCCGACCTGACTACCACCAATGGCACTGCCACCGTTTCCGACATCCGTGGTGCGCTAACCCTTCACGACAAGTTTGGCGCCGTAAGCGCCGCAAATATCGAACGCACCGCGACGATCACAAGCGGAAATGGATCGGTTCGTCTGCATCACGCCGCAGGCGCAACGATCACAAATTCATTTGGTGCGGTTGAAGTCGGAGATATCACCGGCGATTTGGTGGTGCGAAATCAAAATGGTTCCTTAGATGTAACCAACATCACCGGCTCAGCAGATCTCGGCGCGTCATTTGATCGCGTGACATTTCTGAACATCAAACAAAAACTTATTTGTCACTCGCAAAACGGCCCTGTCTCAGGTAGCGGCGTCGGCGGCAGCGCCACGATCCGCACGAGTTTTGGAAAGGTGGACGTTCACGACATCGGCGGCCCGCTGGAAGTTGTGAATCAGAACGGAAAAATTATCGCGCGAGATATTCACGCCGGCGTGAATCTGAAAACTTCATTTGATGCTGTCGATGCGTCCGAAATTCATGGCGACGCAACAATCACCAGCAATAATGGCTCCGTTCATCTTTCGGATATTCAAGGTGCGATCGACGCGCACACCAGCTTCGATAGCGTAACGGCAACCAACATCCATAAGGGCGCTCATGTCGTCACTACGAATGGCAGCGTTTCGCTAACGGATATTGGCGGCGAATCATATGTGAAAACAAGTTTCGCCTCGGTGAAAGCCGCGAATATCGCGGGTCCCCTCACCGTCGAAGCGACAAACACCAGCGTAAAGGCTGAAGAAATTCATGGCGCGGCCAGCGTAAGAACTTCGTTTGCTTCCGTCAGGCTCGATGATATTTCCGGCGGCGTGGAAGTGGACGATCAGAACGCATCGGTGGAAGTTTCCGTTCTGCCCGCAAAGAATTCATCGGGCGCGTGCAACGCGGTTAATTTGCGAACATCGTTCGGTTCGGTTCGCGTTTATCTCGATGATTCAGCTAAATATGACGTCGCCGCTCACGTAACTTTTGGAAAAGTTTCCAGTGAATTACCGATCATGACGACCGGAACGATTGACGGCGATTCTCTGAACGGAAAAATAAATGGCGGCGGCTGTCAGATGCAATTGACGAATAACAGCGGGGGAATCCAAATCCTGAAAAATAGCTCGTCGAAGCACTAACGGTTGAAGCCGCAAACCGAATCACTTGCGCGAATTTCGTTGCGCGCCATGTCGCGCCGCGGCCATCACAAATGCTTTCTTGAAAATTCGCGTTGCTGTCGGTGTCAAATTAAATTGCGAAAGCTCGTCTTCCGCGGCGAACGCCAGATCCGTCACATCGCTTCCGGCAATCGCCATGCCGCTCACAACTTCGCAAAGATAATCCACAATCACAAAATGATATTGCGGCCGCGGATTCGGTTGAACATTCACGTCGGAAATTTTCGCGTGGGATATGCGCTCAAATATTTCGATCAGCTCAATCACGCGCACTGCCAATCCAGTTTCTTCCAGCAATTCGCGTTCAACGCCTTGCACCAGAGTTTCGCCAACTTCCAGCATTCCTCCGGGTATCGACCATTCACCTTTCATCGGTTCCGTGCCGCGGCGAATCAGCAGCGCGCGGCCGTTTTGAATTACCACGCCGCCCACGCCCACCATCGGAAGGTCCGGATACTCGCGTTTTGTTGTCATATGCGTGTGAGAAATGCGTTCGCCGTACCCTTTATAGAACTTGGCGGATTGTGCGCCGCCGATTTTTTGTTGCTTGCGGCTCCGGTATATAATACGGCCAACTGGTGGGGTCACTGTTAATTAAGGAGGCCTTGGGCCGTGGTTCATTGTCCGAAATGCGGTGTAGAAATTGATCTCGACGAAGATGAAGTGGAAGAAGGCGAAATTGTAACCTGCGTCGAGTGCGAAGCAGAGCTGGAAATTGTGCAGACGCATCCCGTGCACCTCAACATCATCTCTGAAGATGATGACGATGATGAAGAGGAAGCGGACGATGCGGATGACGACGATGATGACGACGACGATGATGACGATGACGAAGTGGACGGCGATGATGAGGAAGAGCCTGCGTAAATTCCCACAGTCAGCCGCACATCTCGTGCGGCAGTCCCGGCATCACAGTTTTTTGAGTGTCCTCTTGCTCGTTTGTTTCGCGGGCGCGCTGGGAATTTCAGCGAGAGCGTCGGCGCCGCAAAAAAGGCCCAGCCCGGACGACGGCATTCTTTATGTAACCGTCTTTACTGATAAGGGAGCGCGTTTGCCAGACGCGGCATACACGGCGCATCCTTTCGGCAAAACGAAGCCGCACTGGGAAGGATTTTCGGATGCTCGCGGAGAATTTGCGGTGCGTGTTTCGTTGCAGGGTGATTATGAAATTGAAGTGAAGGCGAAAGGTTTTAACGCGCAAACTAGAAAAGTGACATCTGAAACCGGCGACAAAACGGACGTCGTGTTTAATCTGGTTCCGCGAGCGCCAAAGAAACCATGAAAATTATCCGCATATTTTTTATCTTTTTATTCGCAATCGTAGCGGTGTTGCCGCTTGCCGCGCGGCAAAAAGATGCTGAGGTGCGCACAGTTCACGGCGGAGTTCTGGATAAATCGGATAACATCGTGAATGGCGGCGTCGTATATCTACAAAATAAAAAAACGATGGTGATTCGCACTTACATCAGCGACGATCAAGGCCAATACACCTTCAGCGGTTTGGATCCAAATGTGGATTACGACATTCACGCTGAACTAAACGGACTTACTTCCATCACGAAAACGATTTCGAGTTTCGATTCGCGGAAAGATATTGTGGTGACGCTTAAACTTGACCGGAAAAAGCCCGACAAGTAGTCAGCAAGTTTCCCACCGGAATTTAAAAATCTTCAATGCGCAATTGATTCGCCGCTCCGTGCCAGGCTGCTTCAAATGAGCGCCGCGCCCAATCGGCGTCAACCGGTTTTTGTTCCGCTTCCAGGGCTTTCCACAAACCGAAAAGCGATCGCGGGCTGCGCGGATTGCGATTCAAATCATCGCGAAAAACTTTTTCCGCTTCCGCAGGCTGCCCGGCAAGCAAAAAAGCAGCGCCGAGCGATTCCCGCATCGGGTAATACCAGTCTGGCGGCTCGTGATAGACCATGTGATCTTCCGCAACAATTGCGGCGCGCCATTTTTCAACCGCACCGTTGAAATCTCCATGCGCCGATGCGATTCGCGCATTCAGCGCGCCGGCTGCCATTTCGTGCATGGTGCTCCAATCATTCGGCATCATGTTGAACGCATGTCCTGGCGGAAGATCTTTGAAAATTTGTTCCATCGCGTCGCGTTCGGCTTCGGCCTGCTGCGTTTGTTTTTTCGCGGCGAACGCGCAACCACGCACGTAATGCCAAAAAAATGTAAAGCCTTTCAGTTTCGCGTCGGGCGCGGGAATCGCCAGCACGTCGTCCCATTTTGCGAAACGCGCGGGAACCAGCATCGTGTTGATCATGTAGGCTTCAACCCAGGGAGAATCGTTGATCAACGGCGCTGCATCGGCCGCTAGCTCCTTGGCCGCTTTTTCCGCGGACTCATATTCGCCGGCCATTCCCGCGGCCGCCGTTAAAAATGAAAAGTTGTGTTCCGCATAAGCAAACTGATAGCCCGGATTTGTTGTGCCCAACTCGCCCAGATATTTTACGTAGTTGCGATCCGTTGCGATGGCGTCGGCGTTACTTTTTACGGCGGCGGAATAATCTCCGGTGCGCATATAAATGTGCGCGGGCATGTGAACAAGATGTCCCGCCGCGGGCACTAAAGTTTCAAGACGACGAGCGCTTGGGAGCGCGCGTTCTGCAAAAGGCGAAGCTTCCATCGTGTGGATGTACAAATGATTTGCGCCGGGATGATTCGGCCATCGGCGCAAAACATCTTCAAACACGGCGACAATTTCCAGAGTGTCCTCACTTGGCGCGCCTTCGGGCGTCCACAATTTTTTGGTGTGCAAATCCATCAGGATTGCGCCGTAAATTGTGGCGGCGTCGGGATCATCGGGATATTTATTTTTCAGGTCTCGCGCAGCGGGAATGTAATCGTGAGCGAGCTTCGCGGGATCGGCCCCATCGTCGGCGGAAAAAAGTTTTGATAGCGCGTCAATATACGCGCGTTCGTTTTCGGGGCCGACTGCGGCAAGCTTTTTCGCTTTCTGTAATGCTTCGTAGGCTTCTTTTTCATTCGTCGCCGGATAAACGTTCGTGCCGCCGTTGTAACTCGGACCCAGCGCGAGCGCTAATCCCCAATACGGCATTGGCGCGGCGGGGTCTAATTTTGAAGCACGCTGGAACGAGCGCTTGGCTTCGTCAAAATTAAAGGCGTAAACGAGAGTTAGACCCTGATCGAAAAACGCCTGGGCCTCTGGGCTTTTCGTTGTTATGGGATGATGCCAATTTCCGAGGCCGGGCAGAATTTTTCCGGTCACTTCGGGAGTGCCGGCCGCTTGCGTTTCATTTGTTGGCATAGTCATTCCGGAATGTTGGCGCGCGTGAAGGCTGCCCACTCCGAAGAAAATAAATGCGAGCGCGAGAATCGAACGTGACTGGAAATTCAAGTTGAGCCTCCGTACGGAGTTTCTCCAATGAAGAAAATCATTTTGGGCGACGCGGTGATTATACGTCAGCACTGGGAATTTCGATTGAATGTGATTCGGTTCCGTAGTAAAAACTGGCGGGGCGAGTGGGGTAACAAGCTTAAAAAGTGCATTATAATGCATGTTTGGGACGGATTTTCGGGGAAAAGTGCATTATAATGCAGTTTTTGGGTCCGGAAAAAGAAAGGAAAAGCGTTAAACGTGGAAGCGCAGAGACGCAGAGAAAAGATTGAGTAGAATATAGAACACCAAAGGCAGCCTCGCAGAAGGGCCGGGGTGGCCCGCGGGAAGGCGTCGGACGACGGCGCAGCAAGCAGCGCCCCTACGTTGCGCCCGTAAGTCCTTTATTTGCATAACGATCGACCACAGATCGGAATAAGTCCCTTATTTGCATATACATCGCAAAATGGGGTGGGGGTGGGAGGTACGGATTTTGTTGGTGGATGTCGCGTAAGCGATTGATGATATTGGACTTGGAAGGTTGAAATTGCGTTATGTTAAGTTGCACGTAATTTTGAATTGCACTTATTTTTGAGGTGAGGTGTGAGATGAAATCCTTCCGTGCGTTGTCATTGTGTCGAAAATCGCCTCGATACAAACTCTGGAATTTTGTGGCGCCGGTGATTTTTATTCTGGTGGGATGCGGAGTTGTTTGGTCGAGTGCGTTTGCGCGCGAGGTTAACAACGAGGCGGCGGGATTTCCTGCGGCTGCAGATCCAGCGATTTTTCAAAAGCCAATTGCCAGCGGCGAGCTTACGTTCATCAATGATTTTGCGGGGCGTTCGTCGCGCGACGCCGCGAAGGACGGGAAGTATCGAAAATTAATTCACGCGGTGGTGCCTGACGCGCCTTATCACTATCACCGGGACATGCCGCTTTCTGACGCGCTGGAAACTGTGTTGACGAGTGCTCCGCTGCCAGTGGAGATACGCGACGGCCGCTATGCGATGGTATCAAGTGAATCCGAGCGGGGCGCGGGAGGGCTGGGGTTTTTGTGGACTGATATGCATGACGGCATCGCGCTTGGTGGATTTTCGTTTCATCCGACGAATGGAGAACCCACGCCGACGCTCACAATTTTTTCCAAACAAATTAAGGATGAGTCTCTGGAGTTGAACCAACTTCCTGCGGCGTTCGCGGAGGACATGTATCGCTGGTCGGCAGCCACGGGCGTGCCGCCGGTGATCACTCGATATTTTATTAATTCGGCGGGAATAAAAATTGTGCTGGAGCATGACGAAGATTATTGCGTGCATCCTGATGGTTCGCCCGTGCCGCCCGCGGATGTGTGCGATCAGATGAA
>DASYNR010000253.1:0-3673 GCA_036008485.1 Candidatus Acidiferrales bacterium
AAAACATCCCTCTGCAAATGTCGCTTTTTCCATGGCTTTATTTTACTCCGGACTTCAATTTCGTTCGACTGCCCACAAAGAAATCAATCGCGCATCTGATGCTGTAACTATTCCGCAGGATACAGGAATTGCGCTATCCTCTCCACGGATTTAGCGGCGAGGTTTTGTTGCTAGTCACTGACCGAAAACTATTCTTTATGACGCCACCAGACCCACTCGACCGCGCATCCGTTTTAGAAACACTGCAACTTCTAATCGCCACTCCATCCGTAAATCCCGATCTCGCGCCGGCTGGAGGCGCAGGCGAAACGAAAATTGCGGGCGCAATTCGTGATTGGTTCAGCGCGCGCGGCATCGAAAGTTGGCTGGAAGAAGCTGCTCCGGGACGCCCAAATGCAATCGCACGCATTGGCAACGGCAGCTCGCCTACATTAATACTATGCGCGCACATCGATACCGTAAGCACTGAAGGCATGACGATCGCTCCATTCGATCCGCGCGCCGAAGGTAATAAAGTTTACGGCCGCGGTAGTTACGACATGAAAGGCGGCGCCGCTGCTATTTTGTGCGCGATGGCAAAACTCGCAAATGAAAATCTCAATGGCACAGTAATTGCCGCGCTCGTTGCCGACGAAGAATACGCCAGCATCGGTGCGCAGCATTTCGTTGCGCATCACAAAGCAGACGCGTGCGTTGTTACGGAGCCTAGCGAAGGCCGCCTGATTCTTGGACACAAAGGTTTTGTCTGGGCAGAAATTATCACCGAGGGCCGCGCCGCCCACGGCAGCCGATGGGATTTAGGCGTCAGCGCCATCGCGCGTATGGGACGCATCATCGCTGCGCTCGATGAATTTGACCGCACAACACTTCGCGCGCGAACGCATCCGCTCGTCGGCGCAGCTTCGCAACATTGCGCCACAATCCACGGCGGTGCTGGGCTCAGCACCTATGCGCCAAGTTGCGCGCTGCAAGTCGAGCGCCGGACTCTCCCGGACGAAACCACTGAGCAAGTGCTCGACGAAATTCGCGGCGTGATCGCATCAGTCGGCGAACAAGCCACAATTAAATTGTTGCTCGACCGTCCGCCGCTAGTCTGTCCACGCGAAGCCCGCATCGCCGAATGCGTGCGTAACGCCGCCACGAAAATTCATGGACGCGCGCCGGAAGAAGCAGGCGTCGCATTCTGGATGGACGCCGCTCTGTTTGCCGCTGCGGGAATTGAAACCGTTAACTACGGAGCAGCCGGAGCCGGCGCGCACGAGGCAATCGAATGGGTGGATTTGGATTCCGTGGTGAATTGCGCCGCGGTGCTCGCTGAAACCGCGCGTAACTTTTGCGGATGATTGCGCGCAAATCTCGGAATGTGCATTTCATGCGAACAGGTGATAGCAACCGTATCCAAGCAACGCGCCGATCGAAGAACCCACAATCACGTCGCTAAGAAAATGCATTCCTAGAATCACTCGGCTGATCGCGATGCTCACCGCGCACACCAGCAGGCATTCCTGAAATTGCGGATAAAAAGATCCCACCGTCATCGCGATGGAAAACGCCGTGATGGAATGTCCGGAAGGGAATGAAAATTGGTCCGGCGGCAATACTGTCGACCAGCAGTGCGGCTCAAGTTGACACGGCCGTTTTCTGCGGCTCGCGCGCTTGACCAACATAAATATCAACGTGCCAATCGCCACTGACAAGATCGCCGATCCAATCGCCGCAAATCGCTGCGCTCCGCCAAAAATAATCAAAATAATTCCGAGCGCGTACCATAACCAGCCATCTCCGCACCGCGTCGCGTAAACCATCCACAGGCGCACCCAGCGAGGCGCGCGCCAGCGATTTATTTTTCGCATCAAATCCTGATCGTGTGTATCGATATATCCCCAGACGGCTCGCGCTGCGCTCATGCCAGCTCCTCCGCCGGATCCACTGGCGCGGTGATCAGCGTCCAGCGGTCACGGCTTTGCGGTGCGGGAATCACTCGACGAGCCCACCGTTGCGCGAAAATCTGTTCCGCAACACAGTGGCCCGCGATGACAACGGGAATCAGTAGCGCAAGAGGAGCAAGAATTCTTGTCCAGCGCTCCTCGCGCATCATTTCGTGTGCAACTCGCACAACGTCGCTCGTCAATCGTGCGAACGAACCTGCTTCGCCGCGAACGCGCGCTGCGCCATGTTTCAATCCGTCAAAAAATTCATCCTTATTTCGCGCCCAGCGAACTTCGGTGAACGCAACGCCCGCCGATTCCAGCGTGTGCGCGTCGCTTCCGCCAATCGCAATCTTTTTCGTGCGCGCCGCCAGCCGCACCGCCTGTCGATTCGCCGCACCGGTGATTCCCGCGTTGCGAGTTTCCACCGCTGGGAAATAGTCGCTGAACCAGCGGAAATCTTCTTTCGCGCGGCGTCCAGTTAAATTTGAAAACACATGGTTGATGCTAAAAAACAGCCGGTGCTCGGTAAGATAAATCAACAGCGAAACCAAATCATTTCGCCGCCGCTGAATTTCAATGTGTTGTCGCTCGTTCAAATCGTAAACGCCGATGTGCGCGATCGTTCCGCTGGGCATCGTGCAGGTAACTTCTTCGCTCACGAAAAAATTCGCATTCCGCCGCAGCGAATCGCAGCCGTCAATCGAGTCATGATCCGTGAGCGTGAATAAATTCATGCCACGCCGCTCCAGCATCTCGTAAACTTCCGCCGGATCGCTGTAACTTTCGCGGCAAAAAGCGCGCAGTACCGGAGAGGTACACGCGCCGGAGTTGTAAGAGTGGATGTGCATGTCGCACTTCATGAAATTGTTGTAACACTCGTGCATTACTCTGCCGTGACACCCGCATAATCTTATGATTAATAAGGACTTATGACAGATTGGACAAAGTCCGAAAGTTTTCCTCAGATCGCCCCGTGCAAATGGCATTTCCCTTGCTAAGGAATGTGCGAGAATTCGGCTGGCTTCGCGCGACGCAACTCCAATGCCAGTCGACCAGAAACAGAAACGCATCGAATTCGTCTTCTTCGACGCGGGCGGCGGCCACCGCAGCGCCGCTACCGCGCTTCAGACGGCTATCGAATCCGAAAAACTTCCGTGGACAATCGATTTATTTAACTTGCAGGAAGCGCTGGATCAGCTGGACATCATTAAGAAGATTTTCGGCGTGCGCATTCAGGATTGTTACAACTCTGTATTGAAGTCGGGTATGACGCTGGGCAGCATCGTCCTTCTGCGAACATTGCAAACGATCCTCGCGGTTTATCACCGACCAACTGTAAAGCTGCTTGAAAAATATTGGCGCGAATCTTCGCCGGATATGGTCGTCTCGCTGGTGCCGCATTTCAATCGCGCGCTTTGCGAAAGTTTTGCGAAGGCCTGCCCCGGACGCCCGTTCGTTACAATTCTTACGGACATCGCAAATTTCCCTCCGCGATTTTGGCTGGAAAAACAAAAACAGGATTTCATCTGCGGATCAGACCGCGCGGTGCAGCAAGCGCTCGCGCTAGGTCATGCGAAGGATCGCGTGTTCCAGGTATCAGGCATGATCGTCAATCCGCGATTTTACGAGCCGATTAACGTTGACCGCGCGGCCGAGCGCCTTGCTCTCGGACTGAAATCGGATCTCCCGACGGGCCTGGTAATGTTCGGCGGCCAAGGCTCCAAAGTAATGACGCAAATTGT
>DASYNR010000254.1:0-3256 GCA_036008485.1 Candidatus Acidiferrales bacterium
GCCCCATTCTTCATACATTTCGTAAGCGGCGTAAATTCCCAGCTCAAAAAAAGTTGTGTTCGGATCAATCAGTTTCGCGATGCGTTCGCGCGCGGTCAACCGTCCCTTTTTATGCTGAGACTCAATAGCCTTCGCGCCGCCGCCTTCGGAAATTTGCTGCTCCTGATTCTTGATCTCAGTCAGCAGGTCCACAAGCGATCGCGTGTTCTTCGCAAAATCCGCGGAATCGCGATTAATTTTTGACTCCAGAGCAGGGCTAGGCAAAGCAACGACCTCGTTTGTTCCCACACGTACTCAGCAAACGCACGCGCAGATAAATTTCCGAAATTAGTTTACAACATGCGGACGAACTGCGCGCCGCAGCATAGGAGTATACGTCGTCTAAGCGTTTTGATGCGAGTGGACGTTCGTGAAAGTTGCCCGACAATTTGGTGTGGTTTAATAACTGACGCCGAGACTGCTATTCATCCCTCAACGCGACCATTGGATCAGTCCGCGTCGCTCTTCGCGCCGGCAAATACGCCGCTATCAGCGCAACGCCCACCAGGAGCGTCGCCGAAATGATCATTGTTTCCGCATCGCGCGCCTTCAAAC
The DNA here is from genome assembly GCA_036008485.1 of Candidatus Acidiferrales bacterium. Lineage (GTDB taxonomy): Bacteria > Acidobacteriota > Terriglobia > Acidiferrales > UBA7541 > DASTCZ01. The sequence continues at coordinate 595 of DASYNR010000254.1, forward strand.
CAAATAACATTTTCTCCATCAGTCGCTCAGCCCAATACGAAATTGCGATTCCACCAGAAATTCCAACTGTCAACAACACCGCCACGTCGCGCATAATCAGCCCGACGATGGAATTTTTCTGTGCGCCCAGCGCAATGCGGATGCCGAACTCTTTGCGCCGCTGAGTGACGGTGTACGCGAGCACACCATACAATCCAACCATCGCCAGCAGCAAGGCCAGCGCTCCAAAAAATCCCGAAAGCGTTGCCAGCAAATGATCCTGCCGAAGCGAATCGTCCACTTGAGCTTCAAGCGTCTGAATATCAAGAGAAATATTCTTATTCACTGCCCCGATTGCTTCTTCCGCAGAGCGCGCGACCACCGCGGGATCACCGGCAGTGCGAATCTCAAAATTTCGAGGATCGTCTAGCTTCTGGTTTTGCGCGACCGGGAAATAAATTGTCGACTGAGTCTTTTCGCTGATCCTTCGGTACTTCGTGTCTTTCACAACGCCGACGATCAATAGTGGCGGCGTCCTCTTCGGCGTTCCCTCCTCAAGAAAATTATCCGTAATCAAATATTGTCCGATGGGCGGCGTATTTGGAAAAAATCTGCGAGCCATTGTTTCGCTGACCACGACAACCGGCTGTCCGCCTTCGGAATCGCGCTCGTCAAAGTCACGTCCCGAAAGAAGCGGCGTGCGAAGAGTTGCAAAGTAGCCCGGAGAAACGAAATTCACGTACGCGCTGGCAAGTCCTTTTGACGGCGCGTTGCCATTTGGCAGCGTGAAACGATGTCCGTGCATTGAACCGCTAATCGGCGTGACGAAGGATTCGCTCGCGGAAATCGCCCCGGGAATTAAATGCAACCGCTCCAGAATCTGAGCCGTAAGTATCGCTCGCTGATCCGCCGAAACGTTTGCGTTCTGAAAATCTGTTTCGATTAGCAAGATGTTGCTGCGATCAAAACCGGTGTCCAGCGTCACAAGGTTCCTGAAGCTTCGTAGAAAGAGTCCCGCGGTAATCAGGATCACGAGCGACAACGCTACCTGTGACGCAACAACCCATCGCCCGGGCCGCAAATGGGAACGAAGATGTGACCGGCTGCGGGTCTCCTCGGCTTGCGCACCTTTTATCGCTGACGTGAGCGAAACGCGCGACGATCGCAAAGCCGGCAACAGCCCGAATAGCAATCCGGTGAAGAGCGCGACGCCAACGGTGAACGCGAGAACGCGTCCGTCCAAAGTGATTTCGATGAATGCGTGATACTGCGAAGTGGAAATCAGGCGCACCAGAAGCGCGCATCCCCATCGCGCAAGCAGAATTCCGGCCAACGCTCCCAGCGACGAAAGCACAATTGATTCCGTGAGTAGCTGGCGAATCAGCCGTGCACGCGACGCACCCATCGCCAGCCGAACCGCAATTTCTTTCCGCCGAGTGGCTGCGCGCGAAAGCATAAGCCCTGCGATGTTGGCGCACGCGATTAGCAAAACAAGCGCCACGACAACCATCAGAATTTTCAGCGGTTGGTTGTAATTCTGAAGATCCGAAACGCCGGCCGGCGCGGGCTGCGTAAAAAGAGTGCCGGCCAGAAAATCTTTTTTGTCTTCAGCTTTCCATTCCGGCGAAACAATCTCCGCAAAAATGCCGGGCGCGATAACCGCCAGCCGAGCATCGGCTGTCGCTTCAGAAGTATTTGGTTTTAGTCTCGCCATCGCAGAGAGCCAGCGGCTGGAAGCATCGTCCAGAGACTTCTGCCCGTCGCTGCCCGTCACGGAAACGATAGCCTCGGCGCAGACAGGCAACGCCACGTCGAAATGAGTTCCGACAGTCACTCCGTTGAAACCCGGAGCGGAAACGCCGATGATCGGAAACAGATGATTGCTCAATCTGAGTGTGCTTCCGACAATATTTTGTGCGCCGCCAAAATGTTCCTGCCAAAAGTTGTAACTTAAAACGGCCACTCCGGAGCAGCCACGAACGTCATCGCCAGCGGTGAAAAGGCGGCCGGCGGCCGGCACAACGCCGAGCGTGTTGAAATAATCTCCACTCGCGTAAAGTCCTTTCAGATACTGCGTGGCGCCACCCTGCGCCAGATCAAATCTAAAATTGGAAAACACGAACGCGCCGGAGAAAACGTCCTGCCTATCTCGAATTTCCTGCCACACAGGATTGCTAATATCCGTATCAGGATCGCCCTTGCTCTCAGGAGTCACCATCCGGACCAGCACCAATTCATTTGGTTTCTGAACGGGAAGTGATTTCAGCAGCACGGCGTCAATCAAACTGAAGATGGCTGTGTTCGCACCAATTCCCAAAGCAAGCGTAAGTATCGCGACCGCCGTGAATCCCGGCGTCTTGCGCAGCATTCGCAAACCGTACCGAAGATCCTGTCCGAAATCCTGAATCCAATTTACTTTGCGCTGATCGCGGCAGGCTTCTTTGGATCGTTCGACGCCACGAAATTCCCGGAGCGCCGCGTAGCGTGCATCTTTTTCGGATAATCCTTTGGAAATAAATCCGTGCGTCTTCTGGTCGATGTGAAATTGCAGCTCTTCATCAAGGTCACTATCGGCCGCGCTTCTCTTAAAAAGGGAACGAACGCGAAGCGGAATTGTGTAAAGCCAGTGTTGAGGGCGCATGGCCGGTGCCTCCTTCAATTTCACTGCGGCACTAAATTTAAT
>DASYNR010000255.1:0-7280 GCA_036008485.1 Candidatus Acidiferrales bacterium
GATCCACGCCAAGAGGCTTCACAATTTTCGCAAGCGCGATGGAATCGTCTCCCGTCCAACCACCTTCCATCCAATCCGCTGCGGAAATTCTCAGGAAGAGCGGCAGACGTTGCGGCCAAACTTTGCGCACTACAACAATCATTTCCCGGAGGAATCGCGTGCGATTCTCAAAGCTGCCGCCGTACTCGTCGGTGCGATGATTGGAAAGCGGCGAAAGAAATTGATTCCCAAGATATCCGTGCGCGCCATGAAGTTCCACGACTTCAAATCCGGCTTCCAGCGCGCGCCGCGCCGCATCCGCAAACGCGCCAATAATACTTTTTATCTGCGAAACGGAAAGCTCCGCGGGAATTTGGTATCCATCATTGAACGCCAGCGCGCTCGCAGAAAATATCGGCGTCCATCCGCCTTCGTCAACTGAAAGCGGTTTTCCGCCAAGCCACGGCGCGGAAGTGCTGGCTTTGCGTCCAGCATGAGCAAGTTGAATTCCCGGAACGGATCCCTGCGCCTTAATAAACTTAGCGGCGCGAGCGAGCGGCTCAATGTGCTCATCTTTCCAAATTCCCAAATCCATCGGACTGATGCGCCCATCGGCTGTGACGGCCGTAGCTTCGGCGAAAACCAGTGCCGCTCCACCAACTGCGCGCGAACCGAGATGTACGAGGTGCCAGTCAGTGGCGAATCCGTCGACGCAAGAATATTGGCACATCGGCGAAACGGCGATTCGATTGCGAAACGCGATTTCGCGAATGGTGAGCGGAGAGAATAAGTGCATGAGCGGAATTCTGACACGAGTTGCGAGAAGTTTCAAAAATCCGTGCTGTGATACGCATATTTGCGGCCGCGATTAAATGGCGGCGCGAAAGTGCGCGCCGCAGGATAAAATGGCGCCGATGAAAGTATTTATTCAAAACGAAGCTGGTTCATTCGTGAAGCATTCGCACGACGAGAAGAAGCTGATCTTACTCGCCGACCAACAAGTCTCGCGCGCATATCCATTTCCTTATGGATTTATTTTGAAAACAACAGCAGAAGATGGCGACAACGTGGATTGCTTCGTGCTCACGCGAGAGAATTTGCGGACAGGACAGATCGTGGAATGCGAACCAATTGGGTTGATGGAGCAAATTGAAGATGGCGAGATCGATCATAACGTTCTGGCGGCCTTACTTGGCGAAGCTGTAACCCTGGATCCCGAAATCAAGCAGACACTCACCGAATTTGTGAGTCATGTGTTCGATCACATTCCCGGAAAGAAAACCCAAGTTGGCGAGTTTCGCAGCATCGAAGGCGCGATTCGGCACATCAAACGGTACCAGGACTAGCTGAGATTTCCACAGTTTCTCTCTTGCACCGCCGGGCGTGATTTGGTAGGCTTTCGCCAGATGTAAGTAAGTGCTTACTTTATCTAGAGAAATACGAAACGTAAAGTTAGCTCGCGCGTCATATCAACAGGGCCCCTACTTCTCAGCAGGAGGGTGTCATGAAGACTTCAGCAGCTTTCGCAGCGCCGTCACAATCCGCAAGATCATTAATTTCGACAAAATCCTCAAATACGTTGTTCCGGTTTTTTTCATATTTCGCACTCGCGATGATTGGGATCTTGATGATGGGAGCGATGCCGTCCCGCGCCAGCGCACAAGCGGTGCGCGCCTATGAACCGGAAATTGTCCGGCTCAGCTATGTCCAGGGCGACGTGCGTCTATCGCGTGGCGGCAAGAATGGCGCGGATCTAAATACTCCGTGGGAACTCGCCCAATCTAATGTGCCGATGGAAGAAGGCTTTACGGTGGCCACGGGAGTGGGGCGCGCGGAAATTGAATTTGAAAACGGCAGCGTGATTTATTTAGCCGACCATTCCGTGCTGGAATTTAATCGTCTGGACTCCACATACCTTGTGCCGATTACGGATTTGGAACTCGTCACCGGCACGTTGACTGTGAACGCGAAGCCCGCCCTGCAGGAAGCATTCGTGATCTCAACACCATCGGAACGGCTGAGTTTTCCCACAGCCGCGCTGGTGCGAGTGGATAGTTTTCTGGATGGCGTGACGGCCACGCCGGAAAACGACAAGGGCGATGACGTTATCGAGTACGGCGGTCAGGGAGCAGCCTTCACCGGAGGCCCGGTTACAGTTTATACGAATGGCGTGGCGCATACGGTGATTGTTCCTGCGGGCTTGACGAGTACAGCGATCGGGCTCATGCAGCGAAGCGGCTCAAACAAAACTCATTTGAACGGTGGACAACCGATCACCTACCAGAACAGCAAGCGTGTGACGGGAAATATCGCGAATGATTCCGGCGCACCCGCAGATTGGGACGCCTGGGTTCTGGCGCGCGTGACAAAACGCGACCAGGAAATGACAGCGGCGCTGAAAGCATCCGGACTAACGGCGTCAGTTCCCGGACTGATTGACATGTACGAGAGCGGCACATTTTATCCGTGCGCGCCGGAAGGAAATTGTTGGCGTCCGAACGGCGTGGACAATTCCGATGGCGTGATTGATCTCGGCGATGGCGCGGTGTTTCCCGACGGGACGACGCTGCCGGACGGAACGACGCTAGCTGGCAATACCGACGCAGGCGCCGCATTAATCGCAAGTCTGGGAGCGCCAGTATTCCGGGCGAATGTATTCGGCCCGCTGCAATCACAGCAATCGTCTCAACAATCCGCAGCGCAAACGCCAATCACTCAGCAACCACCGCCTGGAACGATCGTTCCAGGCGGCCCGCAAAATCCCAAGGTAACTGTGTACCGCGTACGGCTCGACGAGTGTTCCGATGAAGTACGGCGGCAAGAAGTGACGACCGATCCTGTCACAGGAAAGAGAATTCTTCTCAGAGAAACGATCGAGCATGATCCCTGGATGTGGGGCGTGTGCTATTCCGGCGGATGGATTCCCTTCCGCGGGCGCTATCGATTCGTGGCGGGACGAACGCATCATCATCCGGTGCACTACATGCATATCGGCAACAAAAATTGCTGGGTGCCGCGGAATCCGCATGATGCGCGCGGACAGACGCCGCTGAATTTGAAGAACGGCGCGTTCGCGGCTGGAAAAAAACCGGAAGGGCCACTGCAAGTTGTGAAATGGAATCCTTCGGAAAAGGTCACGCTTCTAACAAAAACGCCGAAGGAATTTCGTCCGTCAGAGGAAAAGGCGGCGCGGATGCCCGTTCAACGCCCAGAAATTCAAGGGCGTCTTGTGACGCGCAATCCTGTGTTGACGGCGCGGACGCAGCCCGGCGCGAAGGGCTTGCCCGTATCGATCACGAGAACTGGCGAGCGGACAATTTCGTACAACTATCACGCAAAAACTTTTGAGCGCGCCAGCGGTGAGCCAATTGGCGGACACACCTCCGCGAAACCGGAAGTCGTTGGCCACTTCACTGCAAACGGACAATTTAATAATGGGTCGACTGGAAGTTCACGCGGCAGCGGCGGCACGGCGGTCGGCGGAAGAACATCCGCTGGCGGCGGAAGCGGCGGCTATTCCGGCGGCGGACATTCGGGTGGCAGCTCCGGAGGAAATAGCGGAGGACATTCCGGTGGTGGGAGTTCTGGCGGCGGAAGTGGGGGAGGCGGACATTCCGGTGGAGGAGGCGGCTCGTCCGGCGGCGGAGGTGGTGGCGGAGGAGGAGGAGGACATTCTGGTGGCGGCGGTGGTGGTGGTGGAGGAAGTTCCGGAGGCGGTGGCGGGCACGGCCACTAGACGAGGTTTACTAATGACGAGTCAACGCGAACCCGTGGAAGAAGTTGAACGACTTGTGATGCGCCGGTGCTCACACGCAAGATGGACGTGAGCACTGGCAAACGGGAGAAGCGGCGATGCGAGTTCAGAGAGTTTCCTCACAAGTGGCTTGGAGCGAGAGAGAAGCAAAACTTCGCTCGGCCAAACGGAGCGCCGCGGTGGTGGTCGCCACTCTTGCGGCGCTCCTGATTTTTTGTAGTTCGTACGCGGCACGTCCGGCTGAACTAAAACATAAGCCGTGGATCGAAAAAGATTGGACGCAGTGGTCCGCAACAGATTGCGAATACGTTCGCAAGTATTCGCCGTGGGCGGATTATGACGGCCACGAAACGGCGCCGTCTGAGTCCGCCAACGGTCAAACTGAGCACATCTGGGCTCAATTCCTCTCCTCCTTACCGGTGCGCGAAGCGAACTTGAGAGAGTTGCAAATCGCGAAATCCTACTCCCGAATGAGCCCCGCCAAAAGACAGGCGTTTGATCAAGAGCATGCCGCAGACCTTGCGGAAAATGAAAATGATCCCGTCCGGATTTGGGTCGGACAGTGGCTGGCTGACGACGCTGCCGTTCGAGCGGGTTACGCGATTCCGCCGCCGGTGTGGCAGGCCGCTCTAAAACTCTCCGACGGAACGCTGGTCACTCCAATCGAAATATTGGCCGGCGGTCTGACGATGTATCAGAAGGGAGGGGTGACATACATCTTTCCTCGCGCGGTGAACGGAAAACCGCTGTATTCGATGAGTGACAAGAACATCACAATCGTCTACGGATGCGCGCTGACTTTCAAGGAACGCTTCGTTCGCGTAGCAGGACGGGACCTGCCGCCTTTCCGGCCAAATTGTGGCGGTCTGAGTACAGATGAATTCCAAATCGCGCCGATGATTTACAACGGAAAGCTGGAGTATTGATTGTGATGATCTCTGGTATGAAACGGAATTCTATATTGGCTGTCGCCACGCTTGCGACGCTCCTTATTTCACTAAGCCCCGGCATGTATGGAGCCCCACAGACCGCTGAAGCTCAACGGGCGGCCCAAGTTCGTGCAGCTAAAGTGCGCGCGGAGCAGGCGCACGCCCGGGAGCTACTAGGCGCGGATTGGGAGAATTGGACAGCCGCAGATTGCGACTTGATTTTGACTCGTTCAAATTGGGTGATGCCATCGGGAATGCAGGGCACTATAACCGGAGGATTGTTGATCGAACTTCGCTCCGCCCTTCCGATTCGCGAGGCGCTGCTCAGACAGTTGCAGATTAAGAAGCACTACGACACGATGGATGCGCAGCAGAAACTGGCGTTCGACAAAGACAATCCGCCCGAAATCGCTGAAAGTGAAAGCGATCCCATTCTCTTGTACGTCGAACGCGACGCTGCTTATTCGGGACGTCATGGTAACGCCGAATCGGTGGACTCGCCGCAACAAGCTGCGCTCGAACTCTCGGATGGGACGCTCGTGATGCCGATTAGAACAGAAGCGCTTGGATGGATTGATGGAAGCAAGATCCTGTATTCGTTCCCGCGCGTCATCAACGGCAAGCCGGTTCAGACCCATGACGATCAGAAACTGAATCTCGTTTTCGGTGCAAAGCTGGCAGCCGGCGAACGCTTACTGCCGCTGCAAGATCCCAGAAAATTTCAAATCAACAATGCAAAGCTCGTTGACATGAGACTGCTCCAGCGAGTCTGGTTCTTAATCGACGGGCTGACGTATAACGGGAAGGTGGAATATTGATCGCGACTCACAAAAACGAATCACTGACTGCATGGAAATTCGCATTTTGCGTTGCGCTACTAATGGCGTGGCCGAAACTTACTAGCGCGCAAATTGCAGCGTCAAATGCCGACGGCGGTCCCAGCGTAATCGCCACGGTCAAGGCCGGGAAGGATCCAGGAGGCATGGCGATCAACTCCGTGACAGACAAGATTTACGTGGCGGACAGAGACGGCAAAACTCTTACAGTAATAGACGGAATGACCAACACCACCACGACAGTGAAGCTCCCGATGGACCCCGGAGGCATGGTGGTGAATGAAGTAACCAACAAAATCTACGTAAAAAGCTGGAGAGGAAGAAACGTTTGGGTATTGGACGGCGCCACTAACGCGGTCACGGTCGTACCGACTAAGTTGATTTCGGGAGCGATGGCCGTTAATTCCGTGACGAACAAAATATACGTGGCCAATTCCGTCGGAGACGGCGTGACAGTAATTGACGGCGTCACGAACGCGACGGCACAGGTCGCAACCGGCTGGGCAAACGCCATGGTAGTGAATTCAGCGACAGACAAGGTCTATGTTGCGTGCGAGTCGGCAGTCGGCGCGCATAATGGAACAATAAGCGTGATTGACGGGGCGACCAATTCAACCTCCACAATAAAAATGGAAACCGGATGGCGGCCTACCAGCATGGCCGTCAACCCTGTGACAAATAAGATTTACCTGACCGAACACATCGAGGTAGCGCCGGGAGAGCGAAGAAAACCGGGTCGCGTGATGGTGATTGACGGCGCGACGAATGCGGTGACGACGATACCGGCCGGAATTGAGCCACGTGGAATCATAGTGAATCCCGAAACAGATAAGATTTTCGTGACCAACTTCGATAGCAACACTGTCACGGTGATTGATGGTGCGACAAACGCGACTGGCGTGGTACGCGTCGGCTTAAATCCCCAGTGGATCACGTCGAATACGCGAACAAATAAAATATATGTGACCTACTTTTTCCTTTCCGATGCGACCCACGAATTCCCATTCGATAGTCGTGGAACTCCCGCTCCGATGGACAATAGCGTGACGGTAATCGATGGCGCGTTATTCAAAGCGGCCACAACGCAATTTCCCGGGCTGCCGGTCAGCGTCCCGATCGTGATCGCGGTGAACCCTGCGACGAATCGCATTTACATCACTCACTTTCCTAGCGAGGACGTCACGGTGATGGACGGTGCGTCGATGAATGCAGGTGGGATTGTGATGATTGACGCGAAGGCTGCTTCTTCCCATTGATGAGGCAGGTACGATTCGCCCCGCTCCAATCCGTCTAAATCCGCATAGCTCCTATCCGTATTAAGTCGGTTTGACATATCTGTATAACTCGTATTGAATCGTGTACTTGCGGCCTTGTGAGCGGCGATGAAGCGCAATTCGCAGGCCACAAGCCTGACTTCTTTGGTTCCAAGGGGATTCCGAAATGAAATCACGCGGGGAGTACGCGACCATGGGTGTGTCTGAAAATCAAAATTCTCCAATTGGGGGACATATTTACCGCGCGCTAAATAAACTTTCGCTTTGCGTGTTTTTTGCCATGCTGATTTGCGCCTTGCCGGCGCGCGGGCAAACATCGGCGAGCATCAAGGGGATCGTGACCGACGCCTTAGGCGCGCGCGTGGCCGACGCAAATGTTAGGGTGAAAAATGTTGAAACGGGCGCAACGCGAATCGTCACGACGACCGACGATGGCCGATTCCTGGTGCTCTCGCTGGTGATTGGCAATTACGAAGTGAAAGTGTCCAAGCAGGGATTTCAAGATGTT
>DASYNR010000256.1:0-9820 GCA_036008485.1 Candidatus Acidiferrales bacterium
GCCGGGTCAGATTACTGCAGAGGCCGGCGCGCCAGTAACTGTCGACGGCGCGAAATACGAAACGCTCACCATGCGCACACCGGATCTGGAAGTCACAATTTATCTGGACGCCACGCACCGGCTGATGCGTTTACTGGTGCCCGCATCGAAAGCGGAAATTCGCAGGCAGTAATTTTCGCCCGCGGATTGATCGTTAGCGAAGATCCTTCAACGTTCCGTATTGCGTCAGATCAACTTTCTTCCATTCATCGTTGATAATTTCTTTGCGGATTTGCGCCGGCGTTTGCCCCTTCCGCGTTTGTTCGTAGGCGAAAATTCCTTCCATGCGGCAAGTATTGCAGTTCGCGCCGTGGTCGGAAACAAAGCAATCGTACAAACTGTGGTGCCCATCATTTGCGTCGCAGTAGCAAAAGCACGGCTGCTGGTAGAGCACATTCTTAATTTTCGCCGCCATCGCATAGGCGTTCTGCGTGGCTATGTCGCTAAATTGTTTTGGATCCATCGTGGCGGCAAGACGCGTGGTGGCCGGCGCGGAATGAAACGCGGGAATTTTCTTCGCTGGTTGCGTCACGGTCCCGGCAGTTCCCTGCTGCGATGCGGGCAGCGTGACGGCTAGCGCCGTTGCCGCGAAAATAAAAATTACAATTGCACCGAGCACGTTTGATCTGCGCGCCATCTGACCGCCTCCAGAGTTCCGCAACATATTCAAGCGTACCGTTAAACGCGATTTTCGTAAACTACCGTGGAAACTTTCGCGCGGAAAAATGAAATGCCCGACGCCATTTCTTTGATTACACCGGTGGCGCCGGGCATTCAACTAACTACAGGAATTAATTAGGCGACGCCGTGAGCGTGCGCCGGTGCAATCGTCTTCGGCTTGTTCGGTTCGACGGTAATATTGGTTTCCGATCCGCGGCGCACAACCGTAATCTGCACGGTTTTGTCTTCGCGCTTCTCGCGCAGCTTCGATTGCAGTTCGCCGAGCGTCTTCACTCTGTCGCCTGCAACTTTCGTGATCACGTCGCCGGCCTTCATTCCGGCTTTTTCCGCCGGCGATCCGGACTGCACTTCACGCACCAGCACGCCTTCACCATCTGGCGCGCCGAAATATGTGCCGAGCTGTCCGTTCAAATTTTCGCCGCTGATGCCGATGCTCGGCGTCATTCCCATTACGAATCGAGAACCGACGCCGTTCCCGGAACCAACGCCATCGCCATATCCGAAGGCGTACGCACCATCTGGAGTCGCGAACGAATATGCGCCCGGAGGCATCGGCGGCATTGCAGGCATCGCTGCGCGCGGCGGCATCGGCGTGATCTGCGGAATCGCGGGGCCTTCCCAGTTCTGCATCGGTGGCACATTGATCGTGAAATCGTGCAGGCGGTTGTTGAGATCCCGAAATTGATTCTGGAATTGATTCGTCATCGTGGAAAGCGTAGCGTTCAACGTTTGCGATTTGCCTTCGCGCGACACCACGATCGCCACGCTGTGGCCCGGGGGCGTTTCGCGCACCAGCCGGCGGAATTGCGTCACACCTTCCACATGCGTGCCGTTGAATTCCAAAATCACATCGCCCGATTTCAATCCGGCTTTTTCCGCGGGACTATCTTTTTCAACTTCGCCCACATAAATACCGCGCGCCGCTGAAAGTTTTAATTCCTTCGCGCGATCCGCTGAAATATCTTCAGGCGTCACGCCAAGCCAGCCGGTTTCATCGGTGGCCGAAAAATCCTCGCCGTTCAAATATACGCGAGCCTGGGGCGCGGCTGCTTGTTGCGCTTCTTCGATTCTTTCTTGCGCGGCCGCCAGCTTGGCCAGAATTCTCGAATCAACTTTCTGCGCGATCACTCTCGCCTGCACGGACGCAATCTGCGCCGCTGCGTTTGCAACTTCCTGCTGCACTTGTGCAAGCACTGCATCAGTCACGGTGGCCCCAATGGAATTCGTCCATTGCGAATCCTGTTTCTGCTGTTGCGCCGACGCAATTCTTCCCGTCGCGCCAATTCCTATCGCCAGTGCCGCTACCGCGGCGACGGCCAATATTTTTTTCGTGTTCATGATCTCGCCTCCTTCCAATTTCGACGCCTGCCGGCGTATGAAGTGAGCAGCGCGGGGAATTTGGTGTCGAAAAATTTGCCGAAAAATTAAACGCTCGGTTTCCAAACCGCCAGTTGTATCGCGCCATTCACGGTCCGAATTTTCAGTGGAGCGCCGCCCGCTCCCAATTTTCCGTGAAAACTTCCGTGGTTGAACGCGCCATTCATCGTGATCGGTTTTTCCGTACGGAAATCGCCGTTCAAGCTTTGCGCGTCAAGTTCCGCGCCTACATTCGCGGGCAGCGCCACTAGAATGGATCCGTTCATGGATTCCAGTTCCACGGTCGCCTTTGCCGTCAGCACACGCAACTCTTCGTGAATGTCTCCATTCGTCGTGCGCGCGCTGAATCCGCCCGCGCAATCGAACACGTCTATATCGCCATTCACCGTGTGCAATTTTCCGCCGCCATCCACGTCAGTCACGTGAATCGTGCCGTTCACCGTGGAAATATCTTCCAGCAGCACGCGGCGCGGCACGCGGATGCGGTAGTCCACACTCACATCCACGCCCTGGTCCCGCGGATAACGCGTGACAATATTCACGCGGCCCAGCGTGGCGTCCACATCAATGCTCACCAGCGCCAAATCCTCATCGCTGCGCGAAGCGCGTTTCACCGCGTAAATCTGCACTTCTGGGCGATCCCACGCGCGCACGTCCACCGACCCATTTACATTTTCCAAATGCAGTGCGCCGCCCGCTGAAAGTGGAACTGTTTTTTCGTAGGCCTGCTCGTACGCATGCGCCGGAGCGCCGCAAATCGCCGCCGCTGCAAAAACAATTAGTCCCGCGAGCCACTTCCGCATCCCACACCCCCGAAGGAAGAAGATAGTTGCGCCCTGCGTTCTTGCTTGAAACGAAAAACTACTCGGCCCGTTTGAAACTCTTCCGCTTCACTGAATCTGGAATTTCAAATTCACGATCGTTACCACCGGCGCTGCGTTTCCTTCCAACAAGAAAGGCTGGTAGCGCCATTGACGAACCGCGGTGATCGCCGCTTGCCGAAGCGCTTGCTCGCCGGAAAGCACGTCCACTTTTTCCACCGCGCCATCTTTGTTGATCAGCACGCGCATGGAAACAATTCCTTCAATGCCGGCCTGCCGCGCGATATTCGGATACACCGGCTTCACTTCTTTCACGCGCCGCATTTCCTGTTCTGCCGAATCCACGGGCACTCCACCCCACCAAAATTCACCCAGCTTCATCCACAAAACTTCCGTTTGCGCAGGCGGCTGTTGTTGCGGAGGTTGTGCCGGCGCGGCCGCAGCGGGTCGGGGTGTCGCACCGGGCATCGGCGGCATGGGCGGCGCATTGGAAGGCTGCGGCGGAGGCACGACAATTGTTCGACCCGACGAATCTTGCGTCCAGTTCAGTTGGAGCCTCTGTAAGTCCTCCATATTTTGCCGCATGAAAATTTGGAAATTTCTCTGCTCATTCTCGAATTCCTGTCGCACCTGCTGCTCGACCAGTTCCTGCGTATGCTGAAATACCGCGTCATCCAAATACCGCAGCTGAATATTGCCTTCCATCGCGCGCAGCTTCAGCACTTCTCCGCCACCATTGATGTCGCAGACTCCGTGCACCTGTTTGCCGGAATCTCCAGTGTGATACGTGGTCTTCATCGTGAGCGAAGGATCGGCGGCAATATGATGTCCCGCGGCGGTATCGATCGTGGCTTCAATGGTCATCTGCAAATCGCGCGGCACGTAAACAACGATGTCACCGCGGCCGGACTCCAATTGAGATGAGCCGGCAATTTTCACCGTCGGCGAAAGCCACGCGGTAATCGATCCAGTTCCAGTCGACGCATGCACTGGGCTTTCTACGCGCGTCAGAAAAATACTTCCGCCGTTACTATCAAGCTGCATCGGCGCGGACACGCGCAACACTCGAATGCCGCCGCCCGCTGCGCGCGCTTGAATTGCTCCTGCCGCTTCTCCGAAACTAATTTGTCCGCCGCCAGAGGAAGCCGTAACGCGCGAACCGGCGCGTTCTACGGAAATATTTCCGCCGCCGGTATCCAGTTGCGCCACGCCGCGAATATTTCCCGCGGTTATGTGTCCGCCGCCAGTGGAAAGATTCGCATCGCCTGAAATATTTCCAGCCGTAATGTGGCCGCCCGCGGTAACTGCTTTCAAATCGCCGGTAACATCGCGCACGCTGATATGTCCGCCGCTGATACTTTCCAAACGCGCCGCAGGAACTCCCGGTTGCCGAACTCCGCCGGTCACCCGGCCCGCCGTGATATTTCCGCCGTCGGTGATCAGATTCACGCGCCCGTCAACGTCATCCACCTGAATATTTCCCGCGTGCGTGGTCACATCCATGTTGTATTTTCGCGGCACATGCAGTTCGTATGTGACCCACACGCGCCCTCGCTGTTCGCGTCCAGGAATCTTTCCCGAAATTGTTACGCCGGCCGGAAGGCTGGACGTGTACAAATCAAATTGGTGAATTAATTTTTGCGCGTCAGGGCCCGCCGCATCCGTTTCAATGCGAACCACATATCGAACCTCATTTGTAGCGTCTGTGAACACGCGAACATTTCCCGTTTCCGTATCCAGCCGCAGACGCAATCCTTCTCGCGTGGTCAACGTCCCAGCTTTATTTTCAGTTGCCGTGGTGTTCCTTCGCGGGGACGCGGCCGTGAACGCATGACCCGCCACCGGAGCCGCCCACAAACTGACGGGCGGAATTGCAGGAGACGTAGTGGATTCAGGAAATGGACTTTGCCGTGGCGCTTGGGCGGCTGGCGCATTTCCGCGAGTGGAAATGCCCGGCACTGCTGTCGGGTGCGCATGCGGCGCCGTCGCAAGTACTGGCGGCTGGCTTGGAGTGGCCGGCTGAGCCGAAGGCGTTTGCGATATTTGTGGTGGTTGCGATGACTGTGGCGGCGCAGGAGGTGCCGCCTGCGTCTGCGCAAATAATTGCGCGGGCGCGCACGAAAGTGCAGCGCCGAAAATCGCGCCCAGCACAACCATCCGCAATTGAATTCGCGTGTACAAGCCCAACCTTCTCCAATGAAAATTTATTTCTTTCGCCGTGCGATTTAATCGCGTGCTATTGCTGCGGCGCCAAATTCCGAACGGCCGCCGCCGCTTGCAGGCGAATGTAGTTGTTTGAATCGTGCTCACTTAGATCGCGCAGGACTCGCGCGATGCGGGGATCAGCCGTGGCCTTCCCGGATTCCACTGTTGCGCGCAATTCACTTACCGCTTCAATGCGCACGCCGGGATTCGAGTCATGCATCAGCGCGTCCAGCAAAGTGTCGCGCACCGTATCGTCCTGCTCAAAACCATGCAGCGCTTCCAGCGCGCGCAAACGCACACTGGCATTTGCATCGTGCAGCGATGTAGCGCACAACACACGCCGCACTTCGGCGTCATTTGTGCTGCTGCGCAACACATCCACGGAATCCATGCGCACGTCCGAGTCGCTTTGGTTATTCGTCATCACAAAACTCAGCACGCGCTTCACATCCTCATCATCCGGCCCACCCGTTATCACAATCGGCTGCATCGCGCGCAAATGAAGCTCCACGCTCTGCCCGCCAGCCGTGCCGTCCGGCACCAAATAAATTCCGGACACATTCATGTTCTGCAATTGCTGATCCGAAATTCGCGGCGAGGCATAAACAGTTGACGTTGGAATCAGTCCCGCTTGCTGCGTGCCGTTCGACGCGTTGGGCATCACGCGTCCCACTGCCAAACCCATCAACACGAAAAATGCCGCGCCCATTGCCGGATGCATGACCATTTCCATGCGGCACCACGCGAAGCATCGCGCAAGAAATCCCTGTGATTGCAAACCGAGCGCTGTGCGATCCCGCGAATCATCCAGCGCTTCCGCCAATTCGCTGCGGCACTGCGCGAGCAATTCGCCCGCCAGATCCAATTCGTCCGCGGTCTGTGGCATCGTCGCCAGCATCTGTTGCAAACGCAATTCAACGGCAAGCATCGCCGCGCAATTCGCGCATTCGCAGACGTGCTGTTCCACAGCGGCGCGCTCTTCCGGCTTTGCTTCATCGCACGCGTAATAAATCAGCAGCCGCTCGGCGCTCTCGCAATTAACTTCGAGCGCAGACGCATTCGCTTGTGCGGACTTCGCGAGCTTGTCGTTCTCGAGGGGCTTCACAGCAACCCTCCCAACTGAATGCGCAATTTTCTCGTCGCCCGGAAAAGAGAATTCTTCACCGTCTCTTCCGTTGTGCCCAACATATCGCCAATTGCGCGCAGCTTCAGTCCCTGAAAATGTTTCATTTCAAAAATAATTCGTTCGCGCGCGGAAAGTTGTCCCATCGCGGCGGAAATCTGAATTCCAATTTGTTTTCCAATTGCCGCGCGCTCCGGATCGGAACTCGCATTCATTTCGCGCTGCTTCTCAAAGAAATCCTGCGGCACGTCGCCTTCATCCGCCGATTCCGGCGCTTGATCTTCTGGACGGCTCTTCCGCCGGCGCAGATGATCCAGACAAACATTTGTGACGATGCGGTAGAGCCAGGTATAAAAACTGCACTCGAAGCGGAATCGGGGAAGGTTTTTGTAGGCTTTCAGAAATGCTTCTTGATAAACATCGCGTGCATCTTCTGGACGGCGCGTTAAATTCAGCGCGAGCCGCAAAACATCGCGATCGTATCGATGCACCAATTCTTCAAATGCGCTTTGATTTCCTTCTTGTGCGCGCTCCACAAGCGTGCGGTCGTCCAGGCGGGCGCCCAGTTGAGCCGAACGGTCTGCGGCCCCGATTGTGATTCGGTCCCCCGGCAACGCGGTCGCTAATCCAAATAGAGGCATCCTGCATATTATAGACGTCGCGAGACACCGAATGTGAGCAGAGGATTTTCGGTGCGCTAGGAACCCCGATCGCCTCATCGGCGCCTGGTCTTTCGCTGTGGCTTTTAGGAGACGGCCAAGAATACGGGGAGAGGGGGGTACCCCCCCAATTTTGCGATGTGTATGCAAATAAGGGACTTACAGCGATCTGTGGTCGATCGTTATGCAAATAAAGGGCTTATCTCATTTTCGGCGTGCGAAAACTCGAGTTCCAAACGCAGAAAAGCCCGGCCACGAGCGTTGGATAATGCCTATGCATTTCCGCTAACTACTTATATTTCCGTGTCTTACAACGGATCGCCACTCCGAGCGCCAGCTTCTGCAGCAACTTCCGCCAAGCCAAAGAAACTCAACGCCGAATCGCCCTGTTTTACCACACGTGCTCGCCGCAACACCCCAATTTCGTCCGGAACCTTATCCCACCCGGCATGCTCGACAATCAGTTTTCCGCGCGGCGCAAGCAATCGCTCAGCAATATTCTGCTGTCCGATTCTCTCCAACAATTTCAAACATTGCCGCATATCCGCATACGGCGGATCCATAAAAATAAAATCAGCATGCACCGCGCGTTCCGCAAGTTGCGTCAGCCCTCGACGCGCGTCCGTATTTGTCAGTTCAACTTCAGAAGCGGCCCCGCGCGCCACGGACATGCTCACTCCAAGCGCCAGCAAATTTGCGCGAATCAGTCCCGCAGTCGCTCCGTGCTTTTCAATAAAAATAACCTGCTGCGCGCCACGGCTCAGCGCTTCAATTCCCACTGCGCCAGTTCCGGCGTAACAATCTACAAAAATCGAATCCGCAACAGCGTCGCCCAAAATATTAAACAGCGTCTCGCGCAAACGATCGCTCGTCGGACGCAATTCCAAATCGCGCACCGGCTTTAATATTCGGCTACGGAATTTTCCCGCTACGATTCTCATTTATTTTTGATCACCCTACATGCGCAAGTTGGTAGCGCCGTCGCCAGGTCACATCAAGTTTCGACAACAATTTTTCCAGCGCGCCCGGAGTCACTTTATCTTCCACCAGTTCAAAAGCGTCTCGCCGCGCTAACTCCAGAAATTCTTTATCGCGCAACGGATTCGCAACACTGAATCCCATCACTCCATGTTGACGCGTTCCGAAGAATTCACCCGGCCCGCGCAATTTCAAATCCACTTCGGCAATTTCAAATCCGTTGCACGTTCGCACCATCGTTTCCAAACGCTCGCGTCCTTCGCCCGCTAGATTTTCCGGCGCAACCAGTATGCACAATGATTTCTCGCTGCCTCGTCCAATGCGTCCTCGCAATTGATGAAGCTGCGCCAGTCCGAATCTGTCCGCGTGTTCAATCACCATCACCGTGGCGTTTGGCACGTCCACGCCGACTTCAATCACCGTCGTCGAAACCAATATTTGTAATTTGCCGGAGCGGAAATTTTCCATCACTGCTTCTTTTTCATCGCTCTTCATCCGGCCGTGAAGTAATCCAACTTTCAGTCCCGGAAAAACTTCGCGTGACAATCGCTCGTATTCCGTAATCGCTGCTTTCAACTCGATCTTCGATTCTTCAATCACCGGATAAACAACATAAGTTTGTCTTCCGCGCGCAACTTCGCGTTTTACCGTGTCCCAAACGCCCGGCAAATCGGAATCCGTAACCATTCGCGTTTCAATCGGAGTGCGGCCCGGCGGCATTTCGTCGATCACCGACGTATCCAAATCTCCGAACAGCGTCAGCGCCAGCGTTCGCGGAATTGGCGTCGCCGTCATAACCAGCACATCCGGCATTCGCCCTTTGTCGATCAACTGTTTGCGCTGCAAAACTCCGAAGCGGTGCTGCTCGTCAACAATCACCAGTCCTAATCGCCGAAAAGTCACTCCCTCTTCAATCACCGCGTGGGTTCCAACAACAAGCTGCGCCTTGCCGCTGCGAATATTTGCCAGCACTTCGCGTTTCGCCGCCGCCTTTAATTGGCTCACCAACAAATCCACGTGATAGCCGGCACGTTCAAATATTCTGCGCGCCGAAAGAAAATGCTGCACCGCCAGAATTTCCGTCGGCGCCATCAGCGAAACTTGATATCCATTTTCAATCGCGATCGCAGCCGCTTCCAGCGCCACAATTGTTTTTCCGCTGCCCACGTCACCTTCCAGCAGCCGATTCATCGGCGCGGGCTTTTCCAGATCGGCCGCAATTTCACCAAGCACGCGCTTTTGCGCGCCGGTCGGTTTGAATGGGAGAATGCGTTTCACCGCTTCGCGAATCGCCGGCTCGCGCACACGAAACGCAATGCCGGCCGTCTGCTGCATATTCCGTTTCCGCATCGCCAAACTTAATTCGTAGAAAAATAATTCCTCGAAAATTAATCGCATGTGTGCCGGAGAACGAAACGAATTCAGCTTCTCAATATTTTCTTCCTGCGGAGGAAAATGCACATACATCAATGCTTCGCGGCGACTTGGATATCCGTGACGCTTCAGAATCTCCGCGGGAATTCGATCCGGAAAATCCGGCGGCAGCGCGCCGAGCGCTTGATGCACAATCCGCCGCAACATTCGCGAACTGATCGCGCCCATCGCCTCGTAAATCGGAACGATTCTTCCGCCTTCAGTGGAGTCGCCCGGCTCCGGCCCAAGCAATTCCACCTGCGGATTAATCATCTCCAGCCGCACGGGCCGCTGCGGATCAAAATCCACCTTCCCGTGCAACACAAGTTGCTGGCCTTTTTTGTAACGGCCCTCCATGAATCCGCCGTGAAAAAATCTACAATGCAAACGGCGCAGACTTTCATCCTGCACAATTAAAAGATAAACCGAGCGGCTCGACCGCGAATATCGAATCGCCTGACCTTCCAAAACTTTCACGCGCAACGTATAAACATTTCCTGGCACAACATCTGCGATTTGCGAAA
>DASYNR010000257.1:0-5668 GCA_036008485.1 Candidatus Acidiferrales bacterium
ATTCCCGACGGATGGAATCAAGTTCCGCCGACATTCACCATCACCGGTTTGCGCCTGCAGTAGCTCGGAACTTAGCTCGTATATTTTCCGCACAATGCAATATGGCTGAAATGCCTGAAATAGTTGACGCGTCTGAAATCGAACAGTCGCTCGCCGCACTGGTAGCAGCGGGCCCGGTGGAAGTGCGCGAGAACGGAGTCCGTCTCGCGTCGCTCGCCAGCTTCGAATATGAAATCCGCGCGCAGGGCCGCGGCACGCTTCTTCATTTGTGGAGTCCCGATCGCACACTTGCGCGACGTGTGCTGCGTATTTCCGAGCAAGCGCCGTCGTTGGTGCAATTAGAGGTCGAACATTTCGGCCGCAACAAGCCGGATCGTTTGGAATTTGCCGTCTCCGGCGAGCGCGCCTCCACTCAGTTGACGCGCGAAAAATTCCTTGAACGTTTTGCGGAGATGTTGCGCGAGCAATTCACCGACGAAGAAATTATTTCGCTCAGCACGTCGGCGGATTTAAAGAACTCTCTCTCGTCAAGATATACCCGCGGACTTCTGAAAGCGCGGGACGGTCACTGGGCCGTGCTCGCGGCATCTCCGGAAGAAAGCGCCGCCGCGATTGACGACATGCTGACCTTCGGTCTTCTGTGGCTGGAAAATGCGAGAGCGCGCGCAAAAATCGGACGCGTACATGGCCTGCGTCTTTTCATGCCGCCCGTCACCGGGAAGCTTGTTGCACACCGCGCCGGCGCGCTCACTCCCTCAACTAAGATTGAATTTTACGAATTGAATTTAGCTCTCGGCCGCGCGCGCCGCGTGGACGCAAAAGAATTAGGCAACGTGGTCACCTGGCTCACCGCGCGCCGCGAAGTGGAAGGCATTCTCGCCGAAGCCGCACCGGAAATTGATCCGGTCCGCCGCCTCGCTCCCGACGCAATTACCGCAAGTGTTGTGCCGGGGACACGTGAAGTCGCTCTGCGATTTCGTGGCGCCGATTTCGCGCGCTGGCAAAACGCTACGATCTTTTTCGGCTTAGGCGATCACCGCCGCGCGTTAACTCCAGATCGGCAGCATGAGCTTGAGCAGCTCGTCCGCAAGCTCGACACTTACCGGCATCCCGCCGCGCAGGATACCGCGCACGCGCAATATCGCATGCAGCCCGAACGCTGGCTGGAATCACAAGTGTTCGCAGATCCTTCGCGAATAGACGCGCGCCTCGATTCGCGTTTCCTATACACGCAAGTTCCTGCATTCACCGCCGGAGATCGCGGCGTGGTCGATCTGCTCGGTGTAACTCGTGGCGGCCGACTGGCAATTTTGGAATTAAAAGCGAATGAGGATATTCATCTTGTTCTGCAAGCCGCCGACTACTGGCTCCGAGTGCGCTGGCATCAGCAGCAGGACGACATTCAGCGTTACGGATATTTCCCGGGCGTCAAACTTCTCCCCGAACCGCCTCTACTATTTCTAGTAGCCCCGGCAATTCGTTTTCATCCCGCCACAACCGTGATCTTGCGTCATCTTTCAAATGAGATTGAAGTTGCGCGCGTGGGCCTTGCGGAAAATTGGCGCCGCAGATTGCGCGTAGCTTTGCGTCAGTAGTTCTGGAAGGAATTATTTCCCGGAAAACTTCGCCGTAAAATAAGAGAAGCAGCCTTGCTTGTGACAAGACTGCTTCCCGGGGTGTGTCCTAGAAGTGGTGTTAATAACTTAGATGCGTTTCCCGCCAGCGGGTTGCACTTATCTGAAGCCTTCACGGGGAGCGCGCCGACGCGCGCGTAAACATCAGTAAAACAAATACTTACGCCACTTCTCGTCCTTGTGGCCAATCAAGCGCATCAACTGGCGTGACGTGTGCAAAGTGAACGGCCGCGGCCTACGCGATAGCTCGATTCCCGCTTCTTCCGGCGTGCGATCGCCTTTGCTGTTATTGCACGCATAGCAGCAGGCCACCAAATTTTCCCAGGACGACCTTCCTCCGCGCGAACGCGGCATCACGTGATCCAGTGTAAGTTCCGACGCAGGAAATGTGCGTCCGCAGAACTGACACGTATTGTGATCCCGCAGCAAAATATTCTTGCGTGAAAGTGCGCGTGTCTGCTGAGGAATATGTCTGTAAGCAAGCAACCGAATTACCGATGGCACCTGCACAGACTTGGAAGTCGTATGAACTTGCGTAGTGTTGGATTCTTCCGCCTGCGCCACGCCCTTCAATAACAAAACAAGAGCTCGACGCACAGCCGTCACGTTAATCGGCTCAAATGTTGCGTTCAGAACGAGCACCGGCTCCTGCATTACAGCGGGGCGTCGATGCTGGCGGGCGGCCAAACGCGCGGGCGATTCGGGCGCAGCCGCGCCACCTCTGGCGGTGCGCCAGGGACGGTGAACAGGTTGGCCTCCGGTGCTCATGCTCCAAGCACTCCCGGCTGCTCGAATGCGTCTTCCGTCGCCATCCAATTAGGAACTGAGCGGGCTACGGTCAGAGCCGTCACTCGAGCGGCTCCGGCTTTGCGCAACGCCCTCGAACATGCGTCAAGCGTCGCGCCAGTCGTCATTACATCATCTACCAGTAGGATGTGCAGCTTGTCAACTCGGATGCCTTGACGTGCAACATAGGCGCCCTTAACTGTTTCCCAGCGTTCATGCCGAGTCATGCGAAGTTTATCGGGACGCGGCTTCGTCCTCACCAGCAAAAATGGCTTCACGCGCAATTTCAGCCGGCGCGCCAGCGGCTGCGCGATCAATTCGGCCTGGTTATATCCGCGTTCCCGCAGACGCGCAGGGTGCATCGGCACCGGCACAATCACATCTGCGTTCGCGCATCCCGGCGTGCGCGAAACAAGTTCGTTCAATCGATCCGCGAACCACGCTCCCAGCGGCCCCACTCCCTGATGCTTCAACAAAAGTATCGCGCGCACCATGGAGTCGTTGTAAATCGCAAAGCTCCGCGCCATATCAAATCCAAAAGTTTTCGCGCGGCAAAGCCGGCATTGCACTACAAGAAAGTCAGCGGCTACCGGAGAAATAATCGGCCGTCCGCAGCACACGCACATCGGCCCGGAAATCTTTTCAAATGTCGACAAACATTTTGCGCAGATCGGAACCCGGCTGGCCGTATCCAGCGTGGAGGCGCAAATCAGGCACGGCGCGGGAAAGACGACCGAGGCGAGAGCGTCGCAGGCATTTCGCAGCGCCGAGAGGACAGCCACACCGGAAGCGCGGCCGAACGACACGGCAGGCTTTCAGTGTATTCCTCTGGCGATGTTATTGATATGTCAAATCGACCGGCGAGGCGAGTCGTTACAGTTGGCCGCGTTCCTGCTTTTCCTGGCACGCGATGCAATATTTCGCCCAGGGCACAGCTTCCAGCCGCTTCTGATTAATTTCCTCTTCGCAATTCGCGCATTGCCCGTACTCACCGGACTTGATGCGCTTCAGCGATTCGTCAATCAACTGCAGAAATGCGCGCTCGGCGCTGGTTTGTCCAAACAGAAATTCCTTCGTGTAGGAATTTGCTGCTTTGTCGGCCAGGTCCACGGTCGTATCCACATCCGCCGCGCGTCCTTCTTCTTCCACGCGCGCAATATTACGGACGAGATCCTCCCGCTTCACCTGCAATTTCTTTTTGTAAGTTTCTTGTCGTTTTTTATCCATAGCATGGGCCCCACTGCGACCTATAAATCTGTACAACAAACCGAGAATTGTAGGCGGCGTGCTATCAAGTGTCAAGGAAGCAGCGTAGATTTTCCCGATAGCCCGGACGCAATTCAATATGATGCTGCATCACGCGGAAAGTTTCACATCCTGTGTAGGATTATCGAATTTCAACGGTGCGGCTGATCGCCGAAAGTTTTCCGCCAACCACTTCTTGCACAACTTGCCGCAGCCGATACTTCCCCGAAGGCGCTTGCAGCGTGGACTTCGAGTCAATTCCATCGCGCGCAATATTTGTGTGCGTCGCATCCAGAAGTTTCATGTCCATCACCACTTCACTGCCTGCCAGATAATGATCCTGCATGTCAAAAAGCGCGGTTACAAAAATAATCCGCTCGTTGTGCCGCTTATTTTCTTTTTTGAATTGCATCGAATGCCCGGGCACATGCACCGAAACTCGCAGCGCAGGCTCTCCGGTGGCCAGCACGCCGGAATTTGTAGTGACCTCCGCCGCAATTTCCGAAATCGTGTCCGATGCCATCACTTCCTTATTTAATTTTTGGAATTTCACTCCCGGCGCCGCTTCTTCTTTGGAAAGCGCAAAATATCCCGGCCGCGCGGCAATTGACAAATCGTGCTGTCCCGGCACTTTCACTTTCAAATTGTGAAATACGCCGTTGTCTTTTATTTCCTCCGGCGAAAATCCCAGCACGTAGGAAACTTCCGGCGCTTCGGCCAGTTGACGCACTCCGCCAACCATGTCGTTATTATCGTGAAAGAATTTCCCGCCCGTGCCGTACGCAATTGCCGCCATCGGATCGTTTGACACTTCATGCTCTTCATTCGCCAGCATTCCGGCATAACCGTTTCCGGATTCGCGCGCCGCAAGCTGTTCGCCGGTTCCGGCGCCGCCGTCTGACGGATCAAGCCCCGCGGTCAATCCCTTCGCATCCAGCGTATTAATCGTGATTCCATTGTGAATCGCCGCGTCAATCATTTTGTCCTGCGCGTGCTGCACTCTTTCGCCCAGCGAAAAAAATCCAGCCGACGCCATAATCAGCGTGCGCTGCCCCGGCATTCTTCCCATGTAGCGAATAATATCGCCCAGCACTCCCAGCGTGTCCGTCGCCTTATTCTGATTCAACGAAAGCACCGTAGCCGCGCGCGTTTCCACGAAGCGCAAGCAATCCGGAGCGTCGGTGCACGTATGGCACGCCATCGCTTCCGACACCGCCAGATCCGTCGCGTCATTGTGCTCGTTAAAAAATAATTCAATTTCATACGCCTGATAAGGCGTAATCAAAGGACACCCCGGAACCGAATCTCCACGCCGGTGCGACAATAATTTCCCCAAGGCGCCCAGAACTTGCTGCTTGTTGCTGGTGAATTGCTGCGTCACAGTTTCAGAAGACGTGAACACCGCCGCACGATCCGTATCTTCCATATTTTTATTCACGTACGCTTCCGCCGCTTTTCGGATGTACACCATCTGTCCCGTGGACATGTTCTGATCGTCAAAATACATTCCTAAATATCGCGGCGGAGTTGCCGGCGGAGGAGCTGGCGGAGCCACCGCCACTTCCGCAATGGCCGGTCGAGGCGCTACAACCGGATGCGCCACTTCTTCATTGAACAAAGTAATCGTCTGCGGCTTCCCCTGATCGTCAACCTCGAAATCTTCCCTCTTCAATCCGGAGATCGGTTTTCCCTTCACGTCCCGCACCACCACATTCACTTCCACCATCGTGCTCTGCACGCGAATCGCACGCGGATCCTGCGGCTCATACGCCTGACTAACAATCTTGAATTCCTCCTCAGGCGCAGGCGCGGCCGATTGCCCCTTCAGCGGGGGCACAGCCATCAGACAGACCATCACCAACAGAAGAATATTTTTTGTGCGCACCAAGGACTCCACCCAGAGCACCAATCATACACGGTAATAAAATTCCCGACACTCACACCGTACCAAACCTTCTATTGCATTCCAATAGGAAGTGTGGCAACTTCCCAATTGCAAGATT
>DASYNR010000258.1:0-9219 GCA_036008485.1 Candidatus Acidiferrales bacterium
ATGGCGCTTGGCGCGCAGCCGCATGACGTGCTTCGGCTCGTTTTAGCGCAGGGACTAAAACTCGCGCTCGCCGGAACCGTCATCGGAATCACCGTCGCGCTCGCTCTCTCCAGCGTCGTCCGCCAATTATTATTTGGCGTGCGCCCCGCTGACCCATTCACCATCGCGTGCGTCGCACTCATCTTAACAATCGTCGCGCTCGTTGCTTGCTGGCTCCCGGCCTTCCGCGCCAGCCGCATCGAGCCAACCCAGGCTCTCCGCATCGAATAAAATAATTTGCGTGCCATTGTCCTTCGCCGTCATCCTGAAGCGAGCCGATCAGGCTCGTTGATCTGAAGGATCTCGGGGTACGCATTTCCCGGTTTGCCTTTCTCCGCGTTAAATTTTCCCACCATTTCACTCGTCCCCACCCGGTGTTATCATTTCCTCAGCAAACGAAAGGAGTTCCCCATGCGCTTCAACTTCCTCACTGCCACAACAATCACTCTCACTCTCGCGCTCTGCATTTCAATCCCTGCGCTCGCGCAACAGCGCACCGAAGCCGTCTCCGCGCAACCGCAAACGAAAATCCCCGAAGTTCCCGCGGAAATGGCGCGCCGCATCGCCGCCTTGCAATCCACGATGCAGCCCTCCGCAAAGGCATGGGTCGAGCAGCAAGCGCACGCGGAATCGCAAAAGTCCACAGCGCCCGACGCGCCGAGCATTGAAGCCGCTGTCTACAATCGCTTTCCCGCGCTCAACACTCGTGGCAGCGCCGTCAAAGCCGGTGACATCAACGCGCTCGTCGCCATCGTCATGATGCAAACCCTCAACGACTCGGAAAAAGATTTGCAAAATATGATGTCGCAGATGCAAATCATCACAGATGCGAAACAAAAATTGCGCGACCTGCTGACGCAAACACAACTCGAAATTAAATCGAATGAAACTACGGACGCCAAGGATACGTGTCAGACCGCGCTCTGCAAATCGCTGCCTTCCACCGTCGGCGAAATTTCCAACGCCACCGCGAACTTGCAAAAACCCGTGCGAATTTTAGTTCCTGCAAAACCAACCTTCGCCGACCTGCGAACTCTGCCGGCTCAATTTCAAGCCAATCTCGACTCGCTCATCGACATGAGCCAAGCGCAGCAAATAAAAATTCAAATGCTCATGGACCAGCGCGCCAAACTTATCGAAACAATGTCCAACTTGATGAAGACCATGTCGGACAGCAATTCCGCCATAATTCAAAACATAAAATAGCTTCGCGCATTCGTCTTAGGCGGCACCGGCATTCCTATCGGTGCAGCTTTTTCTCCGCAGGGGCGCGTCCGTTTATCCTGGGCGTAGTCGAAGGGCGCCCCACCCACCTGCAACCACCCACTTAAAAACCTTCGCCTTATTTTTCTAAGGTGCCCGAAGACAAATCCTGCAGGGATGCCTGTATTGACCATGAACCGGGGTTATTTTCCAATATGATTATGAGTAGGAACAGGTCTTCACGCGCAATGATGGCCGCGACGATGCCGCGGAACAATCTCTTTGATGAGGGTCGGAGATGTTAACTCACTCCATTCTCATCGCACTCGTCTTCGCCGCCGCCTACGCCTCGCCCAACGCCGGCAGCTCCGGAATTCTTACAAACACCGGAGACATTACCGTCAGATTCTTCGAGTGGTTCGGCAACATTTTCATGTTCTTCGTGCAGTTGGTTCGCGCAGCATTCACCCCGCCCTACGAGTTCCGCGAATTTCTTTACCAGTTCGATCAGCTTGGCTCAAAATCCGCGCCTCTTGTGATGCTCGCTGGTTCTGCAACTGGCGTCGTTGTCACACTCTCAACTCGGGATAGTCTCATCCGTTTCGGCGCTAGATCGCTTCTCCCGTCAGTCGTGGTTTTTTCCATTATCAAGGAGACGGGTCCCATCATCACGGCGCTTGTCGTCAGCGGCCGGGCTGCCGCGGGCATCGGTTCGGAACTTGGCGCTATGAAGGTCACCGAGCAAATTGACGCGATGGAGGCGTCAGCGGTCAACCCGTACAAATATCTCGTGGCCACGCGCGTTCTGGCTTGCGTGCTGATGCTCCCGCTGCTCACGCTGGTCAGCGATTTTTGCGGAGTCGTGATGGGATGGGTTGCAAATATCTCGGCGGAACCGATTTCGCTCCGCTTGTTTATTCACGACGGTTTTAAGGACGTGGCATTTAGTGATTTTCTCCCTTCAACATTAAAAACTCTCGTATTCGGCCTTGTGATTGGCGTCGTCGCATGCTTTCAGGGAATGAATGCGACCGGCGGCACCGAAGGAGTCGAGCGCGCCGCAACCAGTTCGGTGGTGCTCGCATCAATTTTCATTATTCTCGCGGACGTTATGCTTGTTCATTTGATTTTGGTTTTCTTTCCGTAAAGGGCGCTGATGCGAAGCGATAAAAACAATCAGAGCGGCGAGAACAACGTTACGAACGATGCCAAGAAAAGTGCATCGCCCGTTTGCGTGCAATCTCTCAATAAATCCTTCGGCGCTCAAAAGGTTTTGAAGGGTATCAATTTGAATGTACCGCGCGGCGAAACGCTTTCAGTCCTCGGCCGCAGCGGCACGGGCAAAAGTGTTCTCCTCAAACTTATCATCGGCCTGCAGAAACCAGACTCCGGCTCCATCCTCGTCAACGACGAAGACATCACCAAATTACCGCCCAAGGAATTGAACGAGGTCCGCAAGAGAGTTGGCTTCTTATTCCAGCAAGCCGCGCTCTACGATTCACTCACCATTCATGAAAATGTTGCATTCCCGCTGCGCCGCCATACGGATTTGTCCGACAAAGACCGCGACAAGCGCGTCGATGAGCTTCTCGCCAGCGTCGACATGGATAAAGATCAGCAAAAACTGCCCGCCGAAATTTCCGGTGGAATGCAAAAGCGTGTGGGCATGGCGCGAGCACTGGCATTAGAGCCTGAAATTCTGCTGTTTGATGAACCTACATCCGGCCTTGATCCAATTTCCGCTGCCGAAATCGCCGGCTTGATTTTGAAATTGCAGCAAGAACGCCACATCACTTCTGTCGTCGTGACACACGATATTCAAACAGCCCGAGCCGTATCCAATCGTTTAGCTCTAATGAACGATGGTCAGATTTTGGTCGAGGGAACATACGAGGAGTTTCACAACAGTCACGACCCATTTGTCGCGCAGTTCATGAAAGGGTGTTAGGGGCGAGCCATGTCTACCGCATTTCGAGTCGGCATTTTTGTCGTAATGGCGCTATTGTTTCTCGCCGTTGGCGTTTACCTGATCGGCGAAAAAGATTTCCTGTTTTCTCCAACGTACAAATTGAAAGCCGACTTTCAAAACGTCGGCGGCCTTAGTAACGGCGCGGAAGTTCGTCTCGGCGGAATTCATCAGGGTACCGTCAAGGAAATTGATCTCCCTCAGCAGCCGGATGGAAGCGTAACTGTGGTTATGAATATGCGCAGTTCCACTCGCAATCTGATCAAGAAAGATTCGCATGCTTCCATTAAAACGGAAGGCCTTCTGGGCGATAAGTTCGTCGAAATTTCTTTCGGCTCGGATAAAGCGCAGGACGTCGCCGACAATGACGTAATTCAGAGCGAAAAGCAGGAAGACCTCACTCAACAAGCTCGAGCGCTCGGCGACGAAGCCAGTCAGGGCATCGCCGCTTTTCGGGACGATATGGACGCCCTTCAACACAATTTCCTTCTGCGCGGTTTCTTTAAGAAGCGAGGTTACAATGACGCCGCCGAATTGACCGAGGATTCCGCGTCTCATGTTCCCGCCGGTAAACCCACAAAGGAATTCGATTACGATCCCGAAGAACTTTTCGGCAAGACGGAAAGAGCTGAATTGAAGAACAAGAAACGCCTCGATGAAGCCGGTAAATATCTCGAGGCAAATCCTTTCGGAGTCGCGATTATCGCTTCGTCGGAAGCAAAAGGCGATTCCAACAAGGTTCATGTTCTTACTGAAGCCCGCGCAAAGGCCGCCCGTGATTATCTCGTCCAGAATTTTAAGCTGGACGACAAACGGGTCAAGACAATCGGTCTCGGAAAGTCTAAATCCGGCGAAGATTCCTCAAAGTTCGCAATTTTGATTTACAGCGCGACTTCAACAGCGTCCGCACCGTCGCCTGCAAAATCAAATTAAGTGCCATCCCACGGGACAGCTCCGTTTATCCTGGCCTAGTCGAAGGGCGTCCTCCCGCGCTCCTCCACCCCGAACCTTAATCCCAGTACCACTTACTCACATTCGCAATTCATTTTCTCGATGCTTCTACCAACTGAGGGCCAGAATCGATGTGGTTTCGTTCTTGCATAGGCGTATTTTCGCTGAAGGCATCACGGATGTCTGGATCCAGTCCCTGTTTCCAACCCTCTCGCTGAATCCTTGACGCTTAAATTTTGAAATTCAAATTTCTATGAAGGCACGCATTTATGAGCCCGGCGCCAAGAAGCCACGAGGTGTGGCCCGGGATGTGCACGATCCAAATATTTCTAAACACTTTAATCACACAGAGACCGTCGCTCGTGAACTCCTGGAGGCGGCGCCAGATGCCATTGTTGTCGTTGACGAAGCCGGCAAAATTGTTCTGGTAAATGCTCAGACGGAGAAACTATTCGGGTACACGCGTGACAAGCTGCTAAATCAATTGTTCGAGATACTCATTCCCGCCCGTCTCCGAGGCAATGGTCTCAACCACCGCACCGGGTTCTTTGCCGATTCAAAAATGCGCTCCATGGGGCTGGATATGGAGCTATTCGGATTGCAAATGAGATCGAACTCCAAACTCGTCGGCTTAAGGAAAGACGGCACAGAATTTCCGGTAGATGTCAG
Organism: Candidatus Acidiferrales bacterium; assembly: GCA_036008485.1. Classification (GTDB taxonomy): domain Bacteria; phylum Acidobacteriota; class Terriglobia; order Acidiferrales; family UBA7541; genus DASTCZ01. The sequence goes on from DASYNR010000258.1 coordinate 4,829, forward strand.
TCAAAGCCCGGTCGAAACCAAACAGGGATTGCTCGTTTCAAGCTCAATTCGCGACGTCACCGTCCGCAGACATGCACAGGGCGAGCTGCACAGCAGCGAGGAACAGTTTCGATTGTTGGTGAACGGCGTGAAGGACTACGCAATTTTTATGTTGGATCCAACCGGCGCCGTTGCTACCTGGAATCCCGGGGCGCAACGAATCAAAGGCTATAGCGCCGATGAAATTATCGGTCGTCATTTCTCGTGCTTTTATCCGGCTGAGGATCTCGCATCCGGAAAACCAGCGAAAGAAGTGGAGAGCGCGATTGAGAACGGCCGCGTAGAAGATGAAGGTTGGCGGGTCCGAAAAGATGGCTCGAGATTTTGGGCCAATGTTGTGATCTCGGCCCTCAGAGACGACTGCGGCAGATTGCGCGGCTTTGCAAAAGTTTCGCGCGATGACACACAACGCAAAGCTGCGGAACGGCATCTGGCGCAGATTTCCGGCGAGCTAAGCGTGAAACATCGCGTGCTTGACTCCGTCGTTCAAGGAACTACCGATCTCATTTACATCAGAGACTTGCAGCACCACTTCATCCTCGCCAATCGCGCCTGCGCAACACTCTTCGGGCGAACCGTCGAAGAGATGCAAGGAAAAAGTATGCGCGAACTGCTGCCCAACGCGAGCTACGACGCCGTCGCCGAAAACGATCGGGAAATCGCCCGCAGCGGGGCGACAGTCACCCTTGAAGAAATGGCGGAGATAGGCGGTGTGAAACGCCACTTTCTCACTACCAAAGGCCCGTTCCGCGATGCCGGCCAGAAAATCGTTGGGACCATCGGCATCTCGCGCGAAATCACCGAACGCAAGAAATTCGAGGATCAGCTCGCCGCCGCAAATAAAGAGTTGGAAGCGTTCGCTTATTCCGTCGCTCACGATCTCCGCGCTCCACTTCGTCACATTGATGGCTTTTCCAGTCTTCTCGCCGAGCATTTGGGCGCCTCGCTTGACGACCGCGCAAAACATTTTCTGGATTCCATTCAGGGCAGCGCGCAGGATATGGGCCGCATGGTTGACGAGCTGCTGAACCTCTCGCGCATGGTCCGCCAACCAGTAAATTTGCAAGCCACGGGACTGAGTTCTTTGGTCGACGAAGTTTTGCGCGCTCTCAAGCCGGAAATGAAGGATCGCGAAATCGAATGGAAAATAGCCGAATTGCCGTTTGTCGATTGCGATCCCGTTTTGGTGAAACAAGTTTTTGCCAACTTTCTCTCCAACGCGCTCAAATTCACACGCACACGTCAGCACGCCGTCATTGAGATCGGTCAAAAGAATGTAGACGGCCAGGCCGCTATTTTCGTCCGCGATAACGGCGTCGGATTCAGCATGAAATATGCCGACAAATTGTTTGGCGTGTTTCAGCGGCTGCATCGGCAGGAAGACTTTGAAGGCACAGGCGTTGGACTCGCCACTTCCCAGCGCATCGTCCACAAACATGGCGGACGTATCTGGGCCGAGGCCGAACTCAATGTCGGCGCCACTTTTTATTTCACTTTAGGTCCGCAGGGGCCCGCTGCCCCTCCAGTCAAGGGAGAAATATCGTGAATCCAAATGAAGTCGAAATTTTGCTCGTCGAAGATAGCCTGAAAGATATTGAGCTGACCCTGAGCGCTTTACGCAAGGAAAATTTATCGAACTGCATTCAAGTTGTTCGCGACGGCGAGGAAGCCCTCGAATTTTTATTTTGCAAAGGAGTTTATTCGTCGCGCTCCTTTGATCATCCGCCGAGACTGATCATCCTTGACCTGAAATTGCCGAAGGTCGACGGCCTGGAAGTATTGCGTGTAATCAAAAATGACATTCACACTCGCGCCATTCCCGTCACCATCCTCACTTCCTCGAAAGAAGACCACGACATGGTCGAAGGCTATCAGTTGGGCGTCAACAGCTACATACAAAAACCGGTGGACTTCATTCAGTTTCGCGACACCGTGAAACAGCTCGGTCTTTATTGGCTGGTGGTAAATCAATCGCCGCCTGAAGGCGCATATTCTGAGAAGTAGTATGGAGAAAATATGACCGAAACAGCAGCTCGGGAATCCTCCAAAGATCTCTCGCCGGATTCCGGCATAATTCCGCTCCGAATCCTGGTTCTCGAAGACGATCCGCGCGACGTCACGCTCCTTCTTGAAGCTCTCACTCAATCCGGTTTCGTCGTTCGCGCAGACACTGTTGACACCGAGCGTGACTTCGTCGCGAAGTTTGAATCGCAGTCCTATGACTTGATTTTGTCCGACTATCGCATTCCCTCTTGGAGCGGCGCGCAAGCTTTTCGCCTTGTCAAAGCCAGCGGCATCGACGTTCCTTTTATTCTCGTCACCGGAACGCTCGGCGATGAAGCCGCTGTCGATCTAATTAAAGAAGGCGTCACCGATTACATTCTCAAAGACCGTCTCACTCGCCTTCCCACAGCGGTTCGCCGCGCTCTCGCTGAAAGAGCAATTCGCATTCAGGGCGCGCAAACCGTCCGTGATCTCCGCATAAGTGAGGCAAGAATTATGTGCCTCGTTGAATCCAGTATCGTCGCAATTGCGATCAGTGATCTCCGCGGAAATCTTATTGAAGCGAATGGCGCTTTCTCGAATCTTTTGGGCTACTCCAAAGAAGAAGTTCGTTCCGGCGATTTGCGCTTCCACGATCTCACTCCTCCGGAATTTTACGAAGCCGACAGAATTTCCAGCGAGCGCCTCAAACGAACCGGCGTCGCTCCCGCATGGGAAAAAGAATTCATTCATAAAAATGGTTCCCACGTTGCCGTTCTCATCGGAGTTTCCACGCTCATCGGCACGCAAGGCGCTCCCGAACGCGTCGCTTTTATCGTGGACATCAGTGAAAAGAAAAAATTGGAAATGCAGTTACGCAAAGCTCAGAAAATGGAAGCGATTGGCCAGCTCGCCGGCGGCATCGCCCATGACTTCAATAATCATCTCAGCGTCATCATTGGCTTCAGCGAAGTTTTGCTCGGCCGTCCTGCTGCTGACGACCAAATGCGCAGCCAGTGCGAACAAATTAAGAAAGCCGGCGAACGCGCCGCCTCGCTCACTCGCCAGCTTCTCGCCTTCAGCCGTCAGCAAGTGCTCGCGCCAAAAATTCTTGACCTGAACCATGTCGTTTTGGAAACAGAAAAAATGCTTGCGCGCCTGATTGGCGAACACATAGAACTTTCCACCAATTTGGATTCTCCGCTTGGTTCCGTAAGAGCCGATCCCGGCCAGATCGAGCAAATCATCATTAATCTTGCCGTGAACGCGCGCGACGCTATGCCGCAAGGCGGCAAGCTCGTTATTAAAACTGGAAACGTAGAACTCGACGAAGAATTCGCCCTTCAACATCAGCCCTGTATTTCCGGCCGATACGTCCTGCTCACTGTTTCCGACACTGGCACTGGAATGGACGAGCTAACCATCGCACACATGTTCGAGCCGTTTTTCACAACGAAGGAAGTTGGCAAAGGCACCGGCCTCGGTCTCTCCACCGTCTACGGAGTCGTCAAGCAAAGCGGCGGTTACGTTTGGGTGGATAGCAAAATCGGCCGCGGCAGCACATTCAAAATTTATTTGCCGCGCGTTGACGAGATCGTTCAGCAACGCCCGTCCAACGGCTCCGCGCGCGAACTTTTTCAAGGCACGGAAACAGTTTTGCTCGTCGAAGACGAAGACTCAGTCCGAAAATTGACGCGCACTTTTCTGGACGACGAAGGATACAAAGTCATCGAAGCAAACGGCGGCGCGCAGGCGCTCGAAATTGCCGCCAACTCCACCGAACCGATTCACATTCTTTTGACCGATGTTGTGATGCCCGTCATGAATGGCCGCGCGCTGGCGCAAAAAATGTTGGCGTTGCGTCCTGAAATGAAGATCCTTTATGTCTCGGGATATGCCGGCGGCTTTGAATCGCATGGCCAGATTCTGGAAGACGGAGCCATCGTGGTCCCTAAGCCGTTTTCCCGCAAATCACTATTGGGCAAACTCCGCGAAGTCCTGGACTCTTAAACGATCGTAGTGGGGGTGGGGGCAGGTTTCGGAAAAACTGCACTATAATGCATGTTGAGGGCGAATTTTGCGAAAAAGTGCATTATAATGCAGTTTTTGGGGTGGAAAAAATGATGGAAATGTGGGTGTTTGGGAGTTGGGATGAGTGAAGAAGTATGCGGCAGGCAGTAAAGATAAGGGATTTTAGCGCAGCGGCGCAGAGTTTGTAGAGAGTCCCGAAGAATCAGGAGCAGAGAAAACCGAGACCATACCCCAGGGCGACCTGAAGGTGGCCCCTACGAATTCCCACTAAGTCCTTTATTTGCATAACGATCACCCACAGATCGCTGTAAGTCCTTTATTAGCATATACATCGCAAA
>DASYNR010000259.1:0-3642 GCA_036008485.1 Candidatus Acidiferrales bacterium
CGCATTTCAATTCCGCTCGGTCGTAACACTAACGCCTACCGTCAGCGCCGCCACGTAACATCCCAGCACGCGCACCTCATGCCCAAATTTCCGCAATTCTTCCAGCGCGTTTTTCACCTTCGCATCTTCTGTTGACGCCGCCAAATCCAAATAAAATCGATACTCCCACGGATGCCCCGGAATCGGCCGGCTTTCGATCCGCAATAAATTAATTTGCCGCTTCGCAAAAGGCTCCAGCGCAGCCTGCAACGAACCCGGCTGATGCGCCAGTCGCAGCACCAGTGAAAGTTTGTTTGCGCCGCGTGCAGTCTTCGCGTCCGGTGATAACAGCAGGAATCGCGTAAAGTTTGCGCGGTCGTCTTCCAAATGTTCGCGTAATAGTTCGCCGCCATAAACTTCCGCCGCGCGCATTCCAGCAATCGCCGCGCGTGACACATCGCCCGCGCGCACCACATTACTCACGCTACCCGCCGTATCTTCCGCAACGATGCGCCGAATCTGCGGATTCTCGGCGAAAAATCTTTCGCATTGCGCCAGCGCCACCGGATGCGATTCGACCGAGCGCACATCTTTCCAATGCGCCCCCGGCGCGCCAATCAAGTTCATCACGATGGGAATCACGACTTCGCCGGCAATCGTCAAATTGCTCTCCAGCAATAAATCGTATGAACGATGCACCGACCCGGCCAGCGCATTTTCAATTGGCGCCAAAATTAAATCCGCCGCGCCGTCATTGATCGCCGCGAAAAGCGATTCAAATGTTGGCCTGGGCACCGGCGTGATGTGTTCGCCAAGCAAATCGATAGCGGCCTGTTCGCTGAACGCGCCGCGCTCGCCCTGAAACGCAACGCGAGATAATTTCACCGCGCTCATGACGTTCCCGCCGCATCAGCAGCAGGTGCTCGCTTCAGCGCCGCCTGCTCCTCGGCGTTCCGCGATTCCGTCACAATTTCGCAGAACAATCGCGTCAGCGCGTCTGCATCCAGCACGCCCGGATTATTTTCCAACACTCGACGCACAACTTCCTGCTCGCGCACGGGATCGTAAAGCTCGATACCGGATTCTCGTTTTGTGCGCCCAATTTCAATCGCCAGTTGTGCGCGTACGCTCAGCAAACGCAGAAGCTGATCGTCCACCTGATCAATCCTCATTCTGAATTCTTCAATCGTCATGGCATTCATCCTCCTGTCAGTCCAAGTGTTTTCCAAAATTTCCGTGCCCCAAAAACAAAAAAGCCGCTTTCCCCATTTAGGGAAGCGGCCCGGTGGAAACCTTCTTGTTGCGCTTAGCTTTCTATTGGCTTACCTCGCCGCGCACAAGCTCCGCCGGTCCGCTTCCCCCGCAGTAATTAACGAGGGAGCGGCACGTAAAGTCAGAGCTAAAGTAATAATGTGTTGCGCGGTTCATCGTTTATTCCGTCTCTAAGATTAAATCCAGCCGTGGCGTTCGGCAAGTTATTTCTGTGTGAATTTTTCTGATGCGCGTCATTCAAGATTTGCGCGACATTAATGCACACGTAATGTTCACCGCATACCCTCCGCAAGCTCGCAGGCCAGCACGCTGCCCTGCAACCCACTTGTTTTGGAGGAAGAAAAAATATGATACGAAAGTTTCTCGCTCTCGGTCTGGTGGCGATGATGCTCAGCCCCGCCATGATCGCCGGCCCCATTCCGCCGTCTCCCCGCGCGGACAAAGACAAAAACAATAGCCAGGGGGACACCGCCACTCCCATCAAGCATCTGGTGATCATCTTCGGAGAAAACATTTCCTTTGATCACTATTTCGGAACTTATCCGGTCGCCGAAAATCCGTCCGGCGAACCCAAGTTTGAAGCGCGCGAAAAAACTCCCACCGTCAACGGAATTTCCAATGTGCTCGCTACAGACAACGCGCTGCTCACCCGAAATCCTAATTTTCTGAACGTCACCGGAAATGGTGTGAATGCCGCGAATCCATACCGTCTGGATCGCACGCAAGCTCTCACCAATAGCAACAGCCACGCATACACGAATGAACAGGAAGCCCTGCATCAAGGACTTGTCGACCTCTACCCGATTTCCACAGGTGCAAAAGGTGCGCCACCCAATGCCCCACCCGCAGTCGTTCTCACCAAGGGCATGAACATGGGCTATTTCGATGGCAACACTGTCACTGCGATGTGGAACTATGCGCAGCACTTCGCAATGAATGACAATTCGTTCGGCACGAACTTCGGGCCCTCCACCGTTGGCGTCGTCAATCTTGTTTCCGGCCAGACGAACGGTATCGCGCAGAATTTCCCCACCACCAGCACCGCCAGCGAAGTTGCTGACGGAAATGGCGGCTTCACTCTCATCAGCGACCGCGATCCTTTCGGCGATATTTGCTCGTCGAAAACCAGCACCGTGCAAATGGCCACGCGCACCGTCGGCGACATGCTATCCAGCGATGGCGTTACCTGGGGCTCATTCATGGGTGGATTTGACCTGACAAAAGTGAATGCGAATGGCAGCACCGGCTGCACCCGCAGCACCGTCAATCCGCAGATTCTCGCGTTCGCGCTAGCGAACGGCGACACGACTGCGGCGGCTACAGCAGCGGCGACCATCAACGACTACGTGCCGCACCATTCGTTCTTCCAATACTATGCTTCCACCACCAACCCGAATCACACTCGTCCGGCAAACATCGGCGAAATCGGACACAACGGTCAAGCCAATCACGAATATGACATTCATGATTTCTTTGACGCCATCAACGCCGGCAACTTTCCAGCGGTCAGCTTTTTGAAGGCGCCGGCTTTTCAGGACGCGCATCCGGGCAATTCCGATCCGCTCGATGAGCAAACCTTCATCGCCACCGTCATCAACTTCCTCCAGGGCACATCCGCTTGGAAGGATACGGCCGTCGTAATTGCGTATGACGACTCGGACGGTTGGTACGATCACCAAATGCCCCCGATCGTGAACCAGTCCAGCAGCACAGCAGATGTGCTGACCACCACGGCCACGACAGTGAGCGGCGTTACAACCGTGACGCAGTCCTGTGGCAATGGCGCCACCGCGCTTCCCGGCAATCAAGGCAGCGCACCAGCTCAGGGCCGTTGCGGCTACGCGATTCGCCAGCCACTCTTGGTGATTTCGCCGTGGTCGCGGGAAAACTTTGTGGATCACACACTGACGGATCAAACCTCTGTGTTGCGATTCATCGAAGATAACTGGCTCTTCAGCGAACGCGTTGGCGCGGGCTCATACGACAACATCGCCAACTCAATCATTCAAATGTTCGACTTCAACAACTGCCGGTCAGGAGACGATCAAAAGGTGATCCTCGATCCGGCAACAGGATTGCGCACGAATCACTAGTGCGTACCGATCTGCAGATTTTGCGGGGCAAGAATCGCTCGGGCGTGAATTTTCGCCGGCGCGATTCTTGTCCCGCATGTTTTTGTGTTTGGCCCGTCATGGCAGGGAAAAGTTCACAGGGGAAAAATTAAATAATGTCTGAAAGACGCTTGGGTTCAAGCCGTCGTGAATTTCTGCAGCAGTCCAGTGTGTTGCTCGCAGGATTTGCCGCGACGCCTCGCGGAATCTTTCGCGCCGACGGTTCTTCGCAACAGTCACAGAAGAAGTTACTGAATCTGGATTCTCTGGAACATTTTGT
>DASYNR010000260.1:0-6469 GCA_036008485.1 Candidatus Acidiferrales bacterium
TTCACGCGAGGAGTTGCGAGCTGCACCGGATACGTTGCGCGATTCAAATTCAGCCACGTGCCGGTCGTTGCGTTGTTCTGATGATACGGCACGCCGAAAAGTGAAACAGGTTGCGCGCCGCTCAAGCCGTCGTGCACGAGCAAATCGCCGACGACTGTTCCGGTCGGCACCACGTCAACCGTGATGGTTTGCGCTGTAATCGGATCGGCCGCCACAACGTTTGCCGTGCCGCGATTCGTGGTGAGCGTCGAATCGTAAATCTGAATTGTTTGTCCGACGTAAACGAGCGCCGCGCCCGGAGGCACGTTCATCGTAAATGTCGTGCCTGAAATTCCGCCAGTTGCGATCGAACCGAGCACGCCGTTGCCGGCGGTCTGAACTAGTTTGTCCAGAAATGCGCGGAACTGTTTCATTCCGTTGGCAACTTCCTTCTTGGCCGCATTTTCAATGGCTTTTTCGCGTGCGTTCGACGCGTACTCGACAAGCTTGGTGATTTCCACCGCGAAGCGGTAGAACACCGGCGAAACTGTGGCAACGTCATACGCCGTTCCGGAACCGCGGCCCAGATCGCCACCGTCAGCGTTGTAACTTCCGGCTTTGCCTCCGGGATTCACTTGCAGAGGAAGGCGCATGGCGCGGCTGGAAACTTTTTCAACGTCGCCGCGCTGTTGAATCATGGAAAGCAGAACGTCGTCCCGTTCGTAAAGAAGGGGTACTTTGTCCCGCACTTTTTCGAGCTGAACGGCAATGGTTTGTGAATTGGACATGGCTGACATAGCTGGTTTTTCTCCTTTTGTTTACAAAATTATTTGCGGATGAAATGGTGAAGAATTTTATTGTGTAGCTCAGGGCGGTTCGTAGCCCTGAGGCTTTTTGCCGCCGATGTTCAGGAGGCCGCCAGACACGCCAATGTTTTTGTGCGCGCCGAGCAGAGAGACCAAACACCGTGCCGTTGTCAATTTCAAATGAGCTCGCGGGCAGCGAGAAGCCTCAGGGCTACTAATCGCCCTGAGCTACACGATCGACCTAGTGGCGGTCGTGATGATCGTCGCGATCGTGATGATCATCGCCGCCGTGAATGGGATCTGATTCGCCGGGAAGCGGCGATTGTTTCAAGTACGCAGCGACCGCGATAATGCTGCTCATTCCCGCGCTGACTCCGGCGATGGCCATAGTGTTGTGAAATCCGGATTGCAAATTGAAATGTGAAGGATCAATTCCAACGGCCGCGAAACCGGTCATCACTCCATTGGCCGCGCCGGCAATTCCCGCGGCAAGCATCCCTTTCAACCACAATTCCCAGCGATTCATGTTGGCCTCGTGAATTCAAATGCGAATGGATGAGCGCGCGCAAAAAAAATAGCGTTGCGTCTATACGGCTGCCAAACAAGCGGATTTAGAAAACCGCCGGGGAAAACTCCGATGACCTGAAACGCCCTGCAAGAACAATTGCGCGAATAGTTTGCAACCCGCACGCGGCGCAGCGCGTCAAATTAAATGTTCCGCTCCACTACAGGTTCCACACGTTCATATTGCATTGGAGGCACGATTAGATTTAGTATCATCGTGCTGCCATGAAGTTTTACGGGCAGGGTCATGACCCTCACGACATACAAATGTGAACGCTGTCACGGGTTCCAGCAGGTTTTCGCGCGCCGCAAAGGCGTTTTGGAACACACCGTGTTGCCGCTTCTTTTTATCCGTCCGATTCGCTGCGAAGAATGCGGCGATCGTTACAAAACATTTGGCATCGGCTCGATGCGTATTGTGTTGCGCCAGCACACCGTTTACGTTGCGCGCTGGGCGGCGATTGTGATTCTGAGCGCGAGCGTTGTCGGTTGCCTGGTTGCGTTCGCAATTTCCCGTTAAGCAATTCCCTTCGATTTTTTCCTCAAGCAATTTTTCCGTGGACAAACAATTGTTATGGGATGACGCGCACGTTGTAAGTTTCCGCGGTTGGCGTGGCCGAAGCGCCGGAAATATTGCAAACGCGCACAGTAACCGTGGTCGTCGAAGAAACCCATGCGTTCCAAGTGAATCCTGATCCGGGATCAGCCGCAGGACTTGCCATCGCGGTCATCGTAGTTGAAAGTCCGGTGATCGTGACATTTCCTGTCGTGCAAACGCCCGCCGCAAGAGCGCTGCCGCCGATGCTGGAAGTTGTGCCGCTCAGAGGCAACTGAGAAGTGAGCGCGATGGTGCCGCTCGCGTCCTGAAAATTCTGTGTGCGCGCAGTGCTGAAACTTCCGCCGATCGTCAGCGCGCTGGATCCACCATTCAGAAATTGCAATCCGCGGCGAATCGAAACTCCGCCAAGCGAATCACCCAAATACATTTCGGTTTGGCCTTCCGCGCCGAAGGCGAATCCGTTCGGATGAACGTACTGGATGCTTCCTCCGCATCCTCCGGTCGGCCGGCAAAAAAATAAGCTGAACGAACTTCCATTCGCACTTTCAAATGTGTGGAACGCCGATGAGGCCGAGGAGTCCTCGCGAACGGTGCCGCCACTACCGCCGCCCGGTAGTGATGTATACCCAATTCCTGCGCCGCCATTTAAATTATCTTTCACGTGTAGTGCTACGTCGGTATTGCTTCCAGTAAGTAATCCCGTCGTCAAACATCCCAGGCACGCCGATCCGCGTGTTGCGAAAGCTGTGCCGTTTGCGTTGCCGCCAAACACATTAAAAATTCCCGGCTCTTGAACGGTCATATCCGCGCCGGCCGGCAGCACGCCCACATCGTTCACTTCAAAATTATTTTTGGAGACAACGCCCTGCACAAACGCTGAGCTGGCGGCCAGCAGAGTTGCGCCCGAAGAATTCTCCACGGAAATACCGTTCACACCGCTTCCCGAAAGTCCGCTCGCGTCAACGATGGAGCAACTGCTGACGCAATCGGCGATGTCCACGCGATCGATCTGCAAACTATTTATGCCCCCGCCGGCAGCGGTGACCTTCGCGGTGACGACCGCCCCGGTGAGCGCTTCCGTCAAAATATTTTGAATGTGCGCCAGGCCGGTTCCGGATCCGGTGCCGTCATCCTGAATCAAAATTCCATATCCCAGGATGGTCATTCTGCGCATCGGATCGCCAATCAGAATTTGCCCAACGTCGCGCAAAATAATGGACGCGTGTGAAGTGGCCGTGGAATTTACAAAAAAGACGCCGCCTAGAATCGCGATGCCGAAACATCCGTTTCCGCCGGCAAGAGCAGCGGAGCAATCGAAATCCACAGCGGTGCCTGTTGAACCGGAGGCCACACCGGCGTTTACGTTAACCAACGAGATATCGGCAAAGCCGGTAGCAGCTTGCGCGAAAAAGTCCAGACAATCCGCGGTGGTGGTATTGCAGCGAATGTCTAGATTTTCCAGCCGTACTTGATCCGAATGCAGCCGAAATGCGGGAACGTTCGCAAATACGTTGATGGTTGGCGCGCTTGGCTCGCCAAACGACTGCGGATTTCCCGCGCCCTGTCCGGCCACTCCGAGCCAATATACATCATTTGTGAAACTGGTCCCGCTATCCACCAGAGTGCTGCCGCCGGTTGGAATCGTGATGTTGCCGACTTGTAATACATTCAGCCAGTAGCTGTGCGCGGGAATCGAGATTCCGCTTTTTACAACGCAGCCGTTTGCGCTTGCGGGACTCCACGGAATGTAAACCGTGCCGCCGGGATCGGCGAGTGCGGCGTTGAACGCAGATTGAAATGCGGCCGTGTCGTCGGTGATGCCGTCGCACTTTGCGCCGAACGCCGTCACGTCACGCCACGGACTTGGCCCTTTGAAAGTTTGTGATGCGCTCCACGTGTTTGCTTGCGCTGTGCTCGGCACCGGCGCACCGCCGACTGTCAGCGTGCCGGTTACAGCCGCGCTGCCTGCGACAGTTAAATTCCCCGCGAGCGAAAGCGTGAAGCCGCTGATGTTACCGCTCGTACTGATCGAGCTGAACGAAGTCGGTTGGCTCGGATCGTTCGGCAAAATCACATCGCGAATTTGCCGCGTTGTGATGGATGGCCCGGAAATTTCAATCACATATCTCCCCGGCGCGGCGTAAAAATTATAGTTGCCCATGCCGTCACTCACCGTCGGATTGGCCAGAGCCTGCGTGAGTCCAACATCCGAATAAATTAATGCGAGTGGAGTGCACGGCGAAGTTGTAGTCGCGGCGGAAGTGCAAACGCGAATTGTCGCACCGGCCAGCGGCTGTCCCCGCGCGTTGAAAACCACGTCGTCCTTTCGCGAACCTTGCGCGCGGGCGTTCGCGGCCCACGGACCGGCGGCGCAGAATAGCGCGGACAAAATAATTCCAGCGTGAATTGCTGAGCGAATTTTCATGCTTGTCCTCTTTAAGTGCGGATGTATTTGTGGCGGCGTTCTCTAAGATTCGAGACCGGCCCGCGCTATTTTCTCGCTGTTTCTGCTTGCCGACTCGCATCGGCGGCGACAACATGCGCTGGTGGCGCAACAATCACTTCCGCGGCCGGTGACGCCAAAAGTCCCCACTGCGCAGCCTTCTCGCGATTCAAAACCGCACCGCAAACCCGGCACACGGCCACATTCGGCTTCAATCGTTCGCCGCACGCGGGACATTCGTTGCGCATCGTCGGCTCGTACGACCAATCTTTTTCCAAACGCAATTCACGCGCCGCGCGCCGTTCCAAATCGCTGATGAAGGCGACGTTGTGCGTGCGCTCCCACTGTTTATCGGCGGAATTCACTAAGCTTACGTAAAATAATTCCAGGCGTTCGTGCGCTTCGGCCAGCTCGTCTTCGCGTGGCACATCTTCATCGCAAACAAAAACCCCGAAGTAGCTGGCCTCGCCGCCATCGGCATTAATTTCACGCGCCAAATCTTCCGCGATGTCTCGCGCGGAAATTGGAAATTCCAGCGTGCGCTTATCGCCCAGATCAATCGCGCCGGTGCGTGCGGAAATTTGAGTCAATGCGTAAGGTGCGTCGAGTGGCGCGGAGTTTTCCGCACTGGAATTCGTAATGTCGCTAGCTGGCGCTAAGAATTCTTCGCTCGCCGAGTTTTCGCTCCCGGTTCTCTGACTCCGTGCGTCCGCGTTGCGTCCGGCAACAACAAATGTTCCGTGCGTGCGGTGCAAGATCCACGTTTGCTCAGTGATGTTGCAGAGCATCGCAGTTTCGGCGGATGCATTTTGCACGCGCGGAACTCCGGTGCCGCGAACACTTCCGGAAATCGGCGGATGATTCCTGCCGCTCGTGACCGTGCCGCGCGTTTGCGGTTGCTGCCGCGCCGAATTCGCGGGCGGAAATCGATTCGCCGCGGGTGTTCCGACCGGCGAGCCAGTTTTATTTGGAACTCCAACCTCCGCGGCGTTGCGCGCTTCATTCGTAACAATTCCTGCTGACATTGATTGTTTCTCCTTAATCAAATTTATTTCTGCTTTGCAATGAACTCATCCGCGATTGCGCGCGGAAAATGGCAGTCTTCGCCGACCGACGCGCTGATCGCGCCGCACCGTCGTAGAAATTAAATCTTCCAGCGCATCTTGCGCGGCCTTGTCCCAACTATCGGCCAGCGGAGATCCGCGTGCAAGCGCCGCCATCGCCGCGCCGCCATATGCGATCGCCTCTTGCGCGTTGCGAATCAGCACGACGCTTGTGCCGTCGCTGAAATCCGGAAATGATTTCTGATATCGCAAACGAATTTGCGTGTCTTGCGTCGCGCCCAGGAACCACAATCCGTCCGCGCGCCACTCAAACATGTCCAGCGAAATTCCCTGCCCGATTGCGGGCAATCCGCCGGTCGCTGTTACGTCGATCATCTGTACAAAATCGTCGGAACTTAAATTTGCGCGCTCCCAAACTTCCAGCGGCACCAGTAAATCCGTGGGCAATTGATTCGGCGGCGCGGTGGAATCATCAATCACAACTTGCAACGAAGAATCCACAGCCGTGACGGCCGGCACGACCAGCAGCACGTCGTCCACCAGAAAAGTTTCCTGGCCCGCGGCCGCAAGCGCGCGCTGCACTTTGCGATACGCGGAATTCACGTATGGAATCAGCAAGCCATCGGTGAAAAGATTTCCCGCTGAATCATTGAGCAGCGAACGAATGAGCGCGGTGATTTGTCCCGCGGTGTTGTACGCCGATGATCCGACAACTGGCATGGTGTTACCTCGGAATTAGAGTGTCTCTGTAGCTCAGGGCGTTTTGCAGCCCTGAGGATTCTTGCTGCCCGCACCACAATTGCGTTTGCCAACGGAAGTTTTCCTTCCGTGCGCCAAGCGTATCCAAATGGAGTCACGCGGCGGCAAAGCTAGCGTGAACTGCCAAATTATTCATTAGAATGTAGAAGAGGTTCGCGTACCTTGACTGACCGACAACGATTTCATGCGCTCTATGGTGCGCCGCTGATTCATCTCGCGCTTATCGCAGCGATGTGGATCGGAGTTCTCGTGCCGCCGTTAGGATTACTGGCAGCACTATCGGGAAGCGCGTTGA
>DASYNR010000261.1:0-5231 GCA_036008485.1 Candidatus Acidiferrales bacterium
TTACGGCGGGAACCGGGGCGAAGCCCACGGCGGCGGATACCGTCATATGCAATTATCGGGGCACGCTGCTCGACGGCAAGGAATTTGACAGTTCTTACAAGCGCGGCCAGCCGACCCCTTTTCCTGTCGGTCGGGTGATCAAAGGTTGGACCGAAGCGCTGCAGTTGATGCCGGTCGGTTCCAAATGGCAGTTATTTATTCCGGCAGATCTGGCGTATAGCGATCATCCACCACCGGGGAGTGGCATAGGACCAAATGCGGTGTTGGTTTTTGAAGTGGAATTGATTTCGATTCAAGGCAAGTAGAGCGCGAAAAAATCCGCGCTGCGGCGATACGCGAAAAAATTTACGCTCGCTTCGTTGATTTGACGAGCAGGAGACGCTTTGGCGCTTTTCTGCGCCACGCGGCACGCAGCGCGGCTTCCAAAATATCACGCGGAACTTTTGCGAGAAGCACGCGCGTCGAGCCTTTGCGTCCCCACCCACCCGGCACGGGCGAAAATAATTTTGGCGCGTCCTCGATCATTCCGCCTTGTTGTTCGGGTGAGAGTAGTAAAACGCCGAAACCTTCTTTCGCGAGACCGAGTGTTGCAAAGATTTTTCCGTCCACACGAAAATCGGCGTGGCCGAAATGTTGGCTTTCAACGGCTTCGGGCAAGCTCAGCGCGATGTGTTGAAAATCCTTTGGCGTCACGGCGATTGCCTCCGTTGGAGTTTCTGCATCTTGCAAATTTATCAGGCTGAATTGCGGATTGGCAATATTCGCAAAGCTGATTCGGAACAACTGAAATGAAACGTCCAAGACTTCCGCGCATCTCCGACGAGATGCGGCGCATGTGCGTGATGCTTGGCGAAGAAATCCTTCGCTGGCCTGACGTGCGCACGAACCCAATGTTTGGAATGCGTGCGTACTATCGCGGGAGAATCGTCTTCGCGCTGATTCCGGACAAACGCGCGTTCGACGACGCCGATTCCATCATGTACAAAATGGCAAACTCGGCGGACAAGAAAGAAGGCAAGAAGTGGAAGCCGTTTAAGCTGACGACGGCCGAAGAATTGAGCGCCGCGCTCGATATCTTGGAAAAGGCATATAGGAAAGCAATACTGCCTGCGCGCAAAAAATAAACTTCACATTTTAGAAGTTTGAATTTACGGCGTAGCGCCGACTTGCGCGAATGGGCCAGTTGGCGAGGCACCGCCGCCGGCGGGTTCGATAGTCACCGCGAATGCTTTGGGTGAAATTCCGGCGGGAATATTGGGCAGAACTACTTTAGCTTCGCCACTTGGCGAAGCGGAAAAGACTCCAGCGGGAATCGGATTCCCTGTTTGCGGAATCACCCAGAGTTCATAGGATTTGTCTGCGGCGAGCTGAGGCAGGGTGCCCACGTAAACCAGCGCGCCCTGCTGCGCGTTATAAACTACGCGGCCGGGTTCGGTAGCGTTCGGGGATTTCGCCGCCAGATTCACAGTTATGGTTTTAGGCGATGTGAATAACGCAGAGATAACGCGGTATTTTTCGGTCAGCGCCATTTGCGTTTTCATTGCAACTTCCTGGCGATCCAATTCCTGCAGCAAGGTTTTGTTCGAGTTCCACAAGTAGACAGCGAAAATCGCAAGAGCCAGCGCCAGAGTTCCCCACGCGAAATTCCAGAAGGCTGATGGTGCACGCCCCGTGCGAACAGCATCGGTAGCGCGCGAGGGATTCGCCTCGCTGCGAATGCGGGCCAGTAATCGTTGGCGAACTTCCAGAGAAGGCTCGGCCGGCCCGGCGGAAAATGCGAGCAGCGCGATGCGTCCGCGTGCTTCAGCAAGTTTCTGCGCGCAGTCCGTGCACGAATCTATGTGCGTTTCGATTCCGCGCAGCTCGTCGCCTTCGAGCACGCCGAGCGCGTAGAGATCGAAATCTTCTTCCCGATATGGATGTTCGTTCGTCACGTTTTTTTGCTAAGCAACCTCTTCATTCAAACTAGCCGACAACCCGTCGCAAAACTTCCAGCGCCGAGCGTATGCGAGTCTTCACAGTTCCCAGCGCCTCTCCAGTTTTAGACGCAATTTCGCTGTGCGTCATGCCTTCAAAATACGCGAGCTCGATTGCTTCGCGCTGGCCTTCGGGCAAATTTTCCATCGCACCGCGCACGCGTCCGAGCAACTGATTCTGCGAAGCCGCCGATTCCAAATTGAACGGACACGCCACCGCGTTTTCGTTCAACTCATCGTCGCCGCTGGTGCTGCGGCGGCGCAACTTGGAAATCGCGCGGTTGCGCGCAACCACCAGCAGCCAGCCCGGCAGGGACCCTCGTTGCGGATCGAACTTCTCGGCGGTCCGCCAAACCTGATAAAAAATATCCTGCAAAATTTCTTCGGCCGCGCCTTTATCGCGCAGAATCCGCGAAGCCTCCGCGAAGACCAATCCAGAATAGCGGTCGTAGAGCGCCGCCAGCGCGGATTCGTCTTTCTGGACGACGCGCGCCAGCAACGACCAATCCGACTGGTCCTGCGCAGCGTTCGTTTGTTCAGTGCCGGGCGCTGATGACACTAAGCCTCAGTGGCTCTACCAGAAGTACGCGTCTGGCAGGGTAAGTGGATGTACCGGTGGATTGTATCTTCAGAACAGGTTCGAGGCCAAATGAAGAAGGAACGGAGTGAGGAGTTATTTCGATGCAGCGGCGAAATCTTCGCTTAGTGAAGAAGCGCCCGCGGGGACGCGATGAAGTGAGACGCCAGCGTCCATCTCGTAGACAAGTTCGCTGGCCTCGGCAACAATTTCCATGCGCCGCTGGGAGAGTTCGTAACGGTCTTCGAGTTTTTGCGCGCGAGCGAGCAATTGCGATATCTCGCAAAATTCAACTTGCAAGTGATAGACGCGCTCCATATACATGGCAGAACTATGCAAGATGGCGGTGCTAGCGCGCTATCCCATTTTGAACAGTTTTGAAATGGGCGTTGTTTCAGCGGCGAAATACGCTATCTGAGAGGAAAGCGTTATTTGGGTTGAGGCGAGAGCGGAAGGCGTTTGAAGCCGAGAACAGATCGCCGCTACAATCCTCGAACAGGCAGTTTCGTATTTTCGTCAGGCATCGAACCAGTTCTTAGGTCGGGCCAACCGGCCTGGATAATTTCGACAGAGATTGATTCAAGAATATGAGTCGCGATGTCTTGCTGAAATTCCTGGATGTCAGCTACTTTGTGCTCGAATGTACCGGTCCAAATACTCTTGTGATCGGAAACGCGAAAAAGCTCGGCGTCGATATCAATGTCTTCATGGGCCCGCCGAACAGTTCCTTCCAGCACGTAGTCCACTCCGCCAAGCTCGCTTGAAATACTGTCCAGAGATTTGTGCGTGTGCTTGTAAGAGCGCGCCGAATCATTTGCCAGCACGTCCATTTTTCCGGTCAACTTTTGCTGAAGCTCGTTGGTCATTTGTTTGGTGAGGCCGTCGCTGAGCAATTCCGTAGAAGCGTCTCCGCTGAGATTCTCGAAAGGAAGAACGAGCATCACGCGCGCGAGCTTCTCGTGACTGGGTGGCGGGTCCTGAGTACGCATCGCCGCGAAAACGGCAATGACGGTGATCATCAAAACGGCGGCTGCCGCGATGATGTGTCTCCAATCTTTTTCTTCCAGCGATCCTCCGGGAACTCTCAGGAACTTTGGGTCGACATGCTCCGCGCCGGTAGAGGCTTGGAACGAAGAACTCAGATCGGCATTTTCCGTTACCGCCGGAATGTCGGGGACGTCGGCGGTATTTGGCTCGACATTAGAAATAGGCTGCAAGAAACGGTACCCGACGCCCTGTACCGTCTCGATGAAACGGGGATAATCCGCGGAATCGCCCAAGACGCGGCGAAGATTGCTGAGAGCAGTTTTGAGATTCGAATCGAAATCGACAAACGTATTCGCGGGCCAGAGGGATTCGATTATCTGCTGGCGAGCGACAACTTCTCCGGGATGCCGCAGAAGAATGACGAGGATCTGGCACGGCTTGCCACGCAGGCGGACTCGTGCGCCCTGCCTGCGAATTTCCCCGTTGTCCAAATCGACATCAAAATCCGCGAAATACACGTGCTCAGACACAATGGACCCCCTACTGAACTAATTTCGAGCGCACAACCACCGTATGATTAGACGTCGTGGAGAAAAGTTCGTTACGTTTTTCCGCCAAATTACGTAAAAATAGTTAGATGATGAAATTTCTTGAAGGTTGCGCGCCGTGAATTTCTGAGGTGGCGAAAAATCCTGTAAATTGCTGTTAACATGCGACGAAGTTGGGATTGAAAAATGAATATTCGCGCCGTCGTCAAGATTGTTAGCTACCCGGCGATGCGAATTTTTCCCCATTGAATCGCGCTCATTTATAAATGCGCCGGCCGAGCGGGGCTCAAACGCAGTTTGTAACGCGGAATGGATCGGCAATGAGAAACGCTGCGGCGCGATTCCGAAGAATCGTTCACTTAAGTTCGCGCCACTTCACCAACCCCACCCCGTACAGCAAACTTCTTATATGATTTGAAACAGAATTGTTTGCAGTGGTTGCCTGAATTCCTTTGATTCTCGCGAATTTTCAGCATTTTTGAATTTAGTTTACGAGAGCTGCAGATTCCAAAATTCATACAAATACTAATATGAATATACGGAGAATTTTACGCGGAGCCGGTTTTTCGATCCGTACGCGAGGAATTTGATTTTACTTGGGTATTAAAGGAGGTAAAGGAGCGATAAAATCCTTTTATAGGTGGGTGATTTCTCCTTACCTACGATTTACGAGTATTTCCCGCTGGATTTACGAACCGCGCGATTAAGTGCCCGCAACGTGCATTCTCTCTGCATTGAATAGCAGCGCGTCCTCTGAATTGTTTCGGCAGGACGTAAGCGGCTGACATGCAGTAAATCGGGGCAAAAATGAATCTCACAGGTACACGTGCAAAACTCAAAGGAGGAACACCAGTGAAGCGAGTAGTCTCTTTGCTTTGCTTGGCCGCTCTCTGTTTGTTCATGGGCTTTAGCGCCATGGCGCAGTCAGAGAACGGTTCGATCATCGGTACAGTTCTCGATCCTGACGGTAAGGCGGTAATTGGAGCTACTGTTACGGTCACGGACATAACCACCAACCAAACGTTGCCGGAGACGAAGACGACTGACGGCGGCAAGTTTGCAGTTAACGATCTTCCCCCAGGCCACTATAAGGTCACAGTGACCATGGCCAACTTCAAGACCTCAATCAGCGATGACGTGGAA
>DASYNR010000262.1:0-4242 GCA_036008485.1 Candidatus Acidiferrales bacterium
CCAGTCAGTTCCCCACAAAACTTTGTCCGCAATATCTTCAATTCGCGGAAAATACTCCATCAATTTCTGCGGTGGTATCCCGGAAATATCCATGTACATATTCTTGTGCCGGCGCACCAGAAAAAATGCCTCGTTCATCCAAAGTGGCCTTCCCCCATGCGCCAGTATCACCACAAGATTCGGATAATCGATACTCACGTCGTCGCACAACATCGGCTGCGCGTGTAGATTTCTCGCGCCAGGAAAGATCGAAGTCCCTGTATGAATCATCACCGGCATTCCGTGGGCTTGAGCCCGCTCGTAAATCGCAGCCAAATCCGTGTTTCCGTTTATGTACGAATTCGGAGTGAGCACCTGGTGCGATGGATGCAGCTTGATCGCGCGAATCCCAATCTTTGCCATGCGGTCCACCTCCGCCCCGGCATCGGGAATCGTCCCAGGCAGCACTCCGCCAAACGCAATAAGCCGATCGGGTGCCGCGCTGCAATATTTCGCGCTCCAATCATTCACCTCGGGTGTGAACCCGATGATTTTCGGCGCAACGTAATTGATCAACCCCGCGCGTTCAACGCCCAAACTATCCAAGTGCGCGAGAAACGCCTTTGGATCCTCGCAGTAACGCATCACATCCGCGTAGTCTTTCCGTCCGTGCTTCATCAAAGCCATCGCGGACGGTTTCATCATGTGGTACGGCATGATATGAATGTGAATGTCGATGATCGGCTGCAAGTATGCGTATCCTCGAAAAAAGGGTCGCTGTCCGTCAGTTGAACCGCACATATTCAAAGTCCAACGGCTTGCTGTTGATCCCTCGAAGTGGGGGCGCAATCCAGTTCGCAAATTTCCCCGGTTCCACCACGCGCCCGGTCATCAACGATTGAACAAACTTCTCGTCTGCTGGGCTTGGCAGCCACTCGTGCTTGCGCTTCTCCCAGGCCTCCGCGCTCAAAACCTCCCCAGCAATACTGATGTGGTGTCCCGCAAAATTGCCAATCGCTCGGTGAAATCCTTTGTGCGGCAGTGTCAGCTTAAATGGAATTCCGGCCTCATCGATCACTCGCTGCCATCTCGCCACCCCATCCGCAATTTCTTCAATGTAATCGTCACGCAACCGCTCGTTCAAAGCCGTCAGCGCCGGAACATTCTTCTTCACGATCTTGTCGCCAATCACTTCGTACACCGGGTATTCGGCCTCGCTCAGTACGTGATCGTCCTCGAGCTTCGTCTCGCGAAAGCGTCCCTTTAAACCGTTGGTGAAGTAATTCGCCGCATTCGAAGAGACATCCGAGCCATAAAGGTCGAGCGTCACGCTATAGTGAAAGTTTAGGTATCTCTGAATCGTCTGCAGGTCAATTACCCCCAGCGCCCGTACTTGCGCAGGGTCTTCCAATTTGTTTTCCTTCATCACTTCGCAAGTCCGCTTTATGATCCGCGTCACGCCCGTCTCTCCGACGAACATGTGGTGCGCTTCCTCAGTCAGCATGAATCGGCAAGTTCGCGAAAGCGGGTCGAAACCGGACTCCGCCAATGCGCACAATTGAAACTTTCCGTCCCGGTCCGTAAAAAACGTAAACATGTAGAACGCCAGCCAGTCTGGCGTCGGCTCATTAAACGCGCCAAGAATGCGCGGATTATCTGCGTCCCCGGATCGCCTCGCGAGTAGCGCCTCTGCCTCTTCGCGCCCATCGCGACCAAAATATCGGTGTAACAAATACACCATGGCCCACAAATGCCGCCCCTCTTCGACGTTCACTTGAAAAATATTTCGCAAATCGTACATCGAAGGACACGATGACCCCAGCAGCCGTTGTTGTTCGACGGAAGCCGGCTCCGTATCTCCCTGCGTCACAATCACCCGCCGCAGTGTCGACCTATACTCCCCCGGCACTTCCTGCCACGCCGGCTGCCCTTTGTGAATCCCAAAATTCACTTCGCGCTTCTCATCCCGGGGCTGCAAGAAAATTCCCCAGCGGTATTCCGGCATCTTCACATAATCAAACTGAGCCCATCCGTCCGGCTCCACGCTGATCGCAGTGCGCAGATACACCTCATAATTGTGGCTCTCGTTCGGCCCCATGTCGTACCACCAGCCCATGTACGCCGGCTGCCAATGTTCCAGCGCCCGCTGCAAGCCGCGATCCCTCCCCAAATCCACGTTGTTCGGTATCTTCTCGGTGTAATCAATCATTATGGTTCTCCGCTCCGATGTTCTTTATCCTTACCTCTTCAGGCCATTACTTCTTTACTTCCTCTTCTCAAACTCTTTCCCAATTGAATTTCACAGGCGCGCCCGTTCCATAAACTTTTAAAGCTCCGTTGGCGCCAACTGCATTCGGCCGAATGAAAATCCAGTTTTGCCAAGCAGACAATCGGCCGAAAACGCGCGTCTCAAGCGTTTCGTTAATTCCAAAACGCAAATTCGCCTCAAGCCCTGTGAGCGCATCTGGCGAAAGCGCTGCGCGGGATTCGAGCGCTTGGCGAATTTCATCTTCCCAATCCAGATCATCAGGTGCGGCCGTAACGAGGCCTGAATCCATCGCTTGGTGAACTGTCAGCGTTTTTCCAATCAAGCCACGTAAGCTCTCGACTTGCGCGGAATCCTGGTAGAAACGCGCGGCCATTCTCGAAAGACCATTCACCATAGGCAGAGGCCCAAAGTTCATTCGCGAAAGCACGACGCTCGCTAGATTCTCGCCATCCTGTGAATCGCGCATGTAAATCCGGTCCGCCGCTAAAGCCAATTCGAACAGCGTCCCCGCAAAGCACGAGCCCGGCTCGACAATCGCATACAATGATCGTGAAGAAACATCGATCCGCGCAAACGTCCGCCGCATCATTCCCAAAACTTCTCGCACAAACCAATTCTCTTGATGATTCAAGAGGAATTCGTCGGCCGCCAGCACCGCGTCGGAATTCCCGGTCGCTTTGAGAATCCACAATCCCAGATCAAGCTCATTCGTGCGGAGCGTCAGGACAGCATCATCCAACTCCCGGGCCATCTGCAGCGGCCACCAACTGGCCCCCGCTGCCACCGCACTCTCCACCGTGTATTCAAGGACTGACTCTGGCGCGCGGACCGTCAGCGTCACCGTGCGCGCATCGCGATTCACCTGGGCGTCGACGTATTCGTAATGCAGACCTGCTTCATCGACCGTGCGTGTTACCGGCGTCAGCGCCACGCCTTTCGCGTCAGTGGGCCGATCGCTTTGCTCCGCGAGTTTCAGGGCCCTCTGCTTTACGTGCTCGGAAAACTGTTGTGGCTTCACCACTTCATCCACCAGCCGCCAATCTTTCGCTCGCTGTCCGCGCACTCCATCTGGATTTGTGCAGAACATATCCGCATAATCTCGCCTAACTTTTCGCTTGTCCGTCACACGCGTCAGACCGCCCGTCCCAGGCAAAACGCCCAGCAGCGGCAACTCAGGTAAACTCACCGCCGATGATCGGTCATCCACCAAAATAATCTCGTCGCAAGCTAGCGCCAGCTCGTAACCCCCTCCCGCCGTCGTCCCATTGCACGCCGCAAGAAATTTCAACCCGGAGTGCGCGCTCGAATCCTCAATCCCATTCCGCGTTTCGTTCGTGAACTTGCAGAAATTGACTTTCCACGCATGCGAGGAAAGCCCCAGCATATAAATATTCGCGCCCGAACAAAAAATCCGGTTCTTCGCGCTGGTAATAATCACCGAACGAATCTCTGGATGTTCAAACCGTATCCGCTGCAACGCATCGTGTAGCTCAATATCCACGCCGAGATCATAAGAATTCAATTTCAGCTTATAGCCGGGCCGTAATCCGCCATCTTCGGCCACGTCCATCGTCAAGGTCGCCACAGGCCCGTCGAAGCTGAGCTTCCAATGTTTGTATTTGCGCGGATCCGTCCGGTAATCCGGTGGTTCGACCTTTGTCTGAAGCTGTTCTGTCGCGGCAACGTCCACGTGATCCTCCTACTCCGGCTTGGCCTCCAAAGCGGCCTTCAGCTCCACAAAACTTTCTTCGACGGAATTTCCCGAGGTATCGAGATACATGTCAGCCTTCCGGTACAGCGGCTCACGCGCTTCAAGAATTCGGCGCAAATCCTCCATTGCTTGATTGCCGCCTGCAATCGCGCGCAAATCGCCTTGCGCGATCACGCGCGCCATGTGCTCTTCCGGACGCGCCTTGATCCACACCGTGTAGCAATTTGAAAGCAAGTAATCGTAAGTCTCTTTTTCCGAGACCACGCCTCCGCCGACGGAAAGA
>DASYNR010000263.1:0-2202 GCA_036008485.1 Candidatus Acidiferrales bacterium
TGTTCGCGCGGCCAACTTCTCAAACTGGCACAAATTTGCAATACTTTGTTGCGCCAAAGAAACTCGATTGACTCGTACATTCTTGACACGCCGAAATCATCCGGTTACGCTCCCCAGACGGAATGCGCGCCAATTATCGTAAACTTTTAATCGGCCTCGTCATCGTCGTCGCCCTCGGCGCGTTCGCCTACCATTCCCGTCACAAACTTCATCTGGCGGATTTCACCTGGAAGAAGTTCATGCATTCCGTCAGCCTGGCGAATATTCCGTTGCTGCTTCTCGCTCTTGTCGGCGTGTATGGGTGCTATGCACTTCGCGCAGTGCGCTGGCAGCGATTTTCCCGTTACATCGGCCAGTGCAGTTTCTGGGAGACATATAGCGCCACGCTCATGGGCTTCGCTTCAATTTTCCTTTTTGCGCGCGTTGGCGAACCGGTCCGCCCGCTTCTTCTCGCGCAAAAAAGCAACACGCCCGTCGCGGGTATGTTCGGCATCTGGGTGCTGGAACGCGCTTTCGATTTCGCCGCCGCATTACTTTTGTTCAGCATCAGCCTTCTGATTTTTCCTCACAGCCTTTTTGATTCGGGCGCCAGCGGCGAATGGGTTGATAAAGCCCGCACTGGAGGCTGGCTGCTCGTCGTATTGCTCGGTGGACTTGTTTTTGGCCTGGTTTATTTTCGGCTTCACGGGGCGGGATCGCTTCATCGCCGTCTGGAAGGCTGGCGTGCTTCACATGGATGGAGAAAGGCGTTCGCCGGCGCGCTTGGCGGATTCAGCGAAGGATTGCAAGCCATCCGCACCGTTCCCGATTTGCTGATGGCGATTCTCTACACTGCATTACATTGGGGACTCGTCGTCCTCATCTACCAAATGGTCATCCGCGCATTCGGCGACGCATTTCCATTCCCCATGAATTATCCCGGCGCGATGTTACTCCTCGCCGTCACGCTCGTCGGTTCCACTTTGCAATTACCCGGCGTCGGCGGAGGCGCGCAATTCGCCAGCATCATCGCCCTCACCACAATTTTCGGAGTCGATCAGGAACCCGCCACCGCCGCGGCAATCGCCCTCTGGCTTATTACTTTTTGTTCGTGCATTCTTGTGGGCATTCCGCTGCTGATTCATCAGGGATTTAGCCTCGGAAAGCTGTGGAATCTCGCGCGTGCTGAAGCCAAAGCCGAAGACGTTGGCACTCACGTTCCAGCGAAATCGGTGCCGCATCCGGCTGAACATCACGCGAAAGTGGACAAGGAATCTAAAAAGTGAAGTGCCCGTTCTGCTCGCATCTTGACGACAAAGTGATCGACTCGCGCGAAGCCCGCACCGGAGATCTAATCCGCCGCCGCCGCGAATGCCTGAAGTGCGCCCGCCGCTTCACCACTTACGAACGCATTGACGAAATTCCTTACATGGTCATCAAGAAAGACGGCCGCCGCGAGCGCTTCGACCGTCAAAAAATTCTGCAAGGCCTGCTGAAATCCTGCGAAAAGCGCCCAGTCCCCACCGCAAAACTTGAATCTATGGTGGACGAAGTCGAACGCGCTGTGCAGGAAGCAAAAGAACGCGAACTCACCACGCAGGAATTAGGCGAACTATTAATGGTCCGCTTGAAAAAATTAGACAAAGTGGCGTACGTCCGCTTCGCTTCGGTCTACATGGATTTCAAAGACATCAAGGAATTTATGAACGAACTAAACAGCCTGCTGAAGGACCGCACCAAGAAGTAATTTTAAGCCGGGAACGCCGATCGCCTGATCGTCCGGTTTTGCTTTTGCGCTTTTACGCGCTCCAAACCCCCGCCACAAATGTCTTCAATTTCCGAAATCCTAATCCCGCATACAAGGTCACCGCCCGCTCGTTCGACGAAGTCACCGTCAACGAAAGTTCCGCCGCCCGCTGTTCCTTCAAGGCGTCCATCGACGCCAGCATCAGCCGTTTCCCTAATCCATTTCCCTGATGTCCCGGCAAAACGCAAAGCTGCGTCGTGTGTCCAACTCCCGGCGCCACCATGCTCGTCAGCACCACGCCCACCAACTGATCGCTCATTTCATCGCGCAATACGAATGACGCGCGCGCTTCAAACTGTCCGCATCCCGGCAGAATCACAATGTTCTTCAGAAATTTCATTGCCCCCGCGCGGCTGCGATACTGATCGTTGATCGCGCCGTCAATGTGATTCGCATACGTCAAATGAATTAGCTCA
>DASYNR010000264.1:0-15528 GCA_036008485.1 Candidatus Acidiferrales bacterium
CTACTTAAGCAGGAACGTGGTGAGCATGTTCTTCGGCTGCTTTGCGTCCATTTTCAATTTTCCGGCGGCGCAGCAAGGCGAACAGCCGTTCTTCAAATACGGTGTCAGATTTTCCGGCGCGATAATTCCGAATCGTCCGCAACACGCGCATCGGACGCAGTAAATATGAAATCGCGTAAAAGGATGACATTCCAATCAAGCGGTAGATCGAAATTTCCGTCTCGCCAACATTCTCACAATAGTTCGACGACTGCTTCAAATCCATAAACGTCATCAACGACGTGAAATAATCGCGATCCATTTTTCCAATCGATCCGGTGCTACGCAGATAGTTGTAAAGTTCTGATCCGGGATACGGCGAATAGGCATAAATTCCCGCATCTTCCACGCCAACAACTGCGAAACGAATTGCTACCCAAATTGTTTGAATCATGTCCCAGCGAGTTTCGCGCGGAAATCCGATAATCAAATTACATTTCACGAAAATGCCGTTACGCTTCGCATGGCGGATGGATTCAAACAATCGCGGAAGTTTCACTTTTTTCTTAATCGCCTGCAGCGTGCGCGGCGATCCGCTTTCCGGCGCATAAGTAACATTTGTGCAGCCCGCCGACGACATGGCTTTCATCACTTCAGCATCCATGACTTCGGAACGGGTGCCGCTTGGAAGTTGCCAGGTAAGTTTCAGTCCGCGCAGTTGAATTTCCGAGCAGAAACTCAGAATCCAATCTTTGCGGATGATCGCTGTCAGATCATAAAAGTCAATATTGTCCGCGCCATACTTTTTCATGTAGGCGACAATTTCGTCGACCACATCCGGAATCGACCGCATCACATAACGAGTGGTCCACATCGAAGGACTCGAACAAAATGTGCATGAATATGGACATCCGCGCGTCGCTACCAAGGGCATGCTGCGTCCGCGCTCAACTCCATGGCCTTCGCCAACGGCAAAATATGGTTCCAGATTAAAAAGATGCCACGCCGGCCAGGGAATATCGTCAATGTTTCGGATGCGTTCGCGCGCCGGATTCGTCCTTACATTTCCAAAAACATCCACATACTGAATTCCGCCGACGTCTTCGAGTGTCCTTTTACCGTCAAGCCATTCCGCCCATTCGACGATCGTCGCTTCACCTTCGCCGATAGCGACATGTTTTACCGCAGGGCACGTCCGCAAGACATATTCGCCGGCGGCTGTTGGATGTTCGCCCCCCGCGAGGATTGGAACGTCCGGAAATTTCGCGTGAATCGCGTTGATCATGTCCTCAATATGCGGCCAATCCTGCGAGAACATGACAGAAACGCCGATCCCGTCGGGCCGTTCTGTAATTCGTTCGAGAATTTTTTCCGTGGAAAGGCCGCGGTATCGAACGTGCGGATGATAGGAAACGTCGATGTGATTGATGTCTTCGCCAAGCGCGTCGATATTGGAGACCTGATGTCCGTGTTTCAGAAGGTTGGCGCTTAAATACGCATTCGCGAGCGGCATGGTGACCGGGGCGCTGTACGTAGACGCCGAAAACACTGACGGCGGCCGAATTAGCAGTATCTTGCTCACTCTAAAAAGGCTACCTTAGGTTGGTCATCGCGCGCTGATAAAGCGCCGGCGCCGTGCGTGAACTAGTAACCGGCCATCCGTACACTGAAACCCAAACAGTGTTCCTGTGGCAAACGCGTACTTCCAGCTTATTGACAACCCCAAGCGGCCCTCCGAGAATCAAACTAGAGGTCTCTCGTTTTCATTTGGAGAGAACGCCAAAATGACGCCCGATTCCAGTTCGATGGATCAAGCCGTATCGCGAGCGATACGCGCAAATCTCGAAAGCCTTCAGCGGCAGTCTGAAGAATTGCATCAGGCTGTCGCGGATTTAATTTCAGCGTGCGGATCAAGCCGTCCCGCGAATGCGCTCTCCGCAACACTGCGCGCGCAGTCCACTGCAGCCGCCCTTGGCGCGTCGCTTGAAGTGCTGGGAAGATTTATCGCGTCCGCCGGGCAATCTTCGCGCCGCAGTGACGACTACTCTCCGCGCGAAATGGAAACTGTTCGTGCGATTCCTGTGCCCGTACACGAAACTCCGGCAGCGCCGGAACGTCCCGCGCCTTCCGCTCCGATTCCAATGAGTTCAGCAAGCGCGCCAATTTCTGAAGCCGCCGATATTTCATCCGGCGAGAATATTTCTTCCAGCGCGCCGCCGACAACAATTGATGGATCAAAATACGAAAGCGCCTCAGTTGAAAGTGATGTCGAGGAAGAAGTTTCTGAAATTGAAGAGCCTGCTCTGCCACAGCGGGAATTTCCAGTTCAAGAATCGAATCTGGAATCGCACGCGGAAACATTCGCGGAAACAACATCCAGCAGCGCCGCAACTTCTGACACCGGCGCTTTCGACGTGGCTTCCTTGCCGCAGGATCAGCAGGAAATGCATCGCCGCGCGAATCGCGTCGCAAAAGTTTCAATGCAGGATATCCAGTTGCTTAAGCCCAAGCAGGTGCAAGAAGGGCGCGAGCAGCATGACATCTGCATTCGTCTAAAAGATGAAATCGGGAAGGCACGTAAAGAATATGAACGCAGGTTTCAACCTATACTTGGTCATGGCGTCGATTATTTTTATCATTGGATGGTGGAAGTGCTCGGCAAGGGCGATCCTGAAACCCTTGGCGAATATCCCTACTCGTCCCAACCAGTTCAGCAGTAGAATCCTGTTCATGGATTCTAGTTCTGACGCGCTGTTGCAGCCGCGTCTGGCAACAAATTTGTCGAAGCGCGTCGCGATTATTTTCGCCGCGCTGATTTGCATTTGCGCATCTACGCCGATAACGCGCGCGCAAACGCAGGCACAGACGCCGCCTCAAACGACTCCTGCGAAAAAACCTGCGTCCACAACGAAAGCTCCTGCAACTACGAAAACTTCTGCCGCTAAAAAAACAGTTGCGCCGTCCGCGCCTGTCGCCGGAAAAGTCGATCAGCAACTCAACGTTCTTGCTCTGGCGTTGCGCGATAAGCCTTCCGCTGTGGCCGAACAACACCTTGCTGATTTCGCGCAGGCTCATGCAAAGGATGAATACGGCCTGTACGCGAACCTCGCGCTCGGGCACTACAGTTTGGATCACAATCATATTCCCGAAGCGCTGAAATATTTTGCAACCGCAGAGCAGCGCCCTTCGCGTTTGGAAGAATATGCAATGTTCTGGCACGCGCAAGCGCTGCGCCAATTCGGCCGTAACGAAGAGGGAATTACCGAACTTGCCGCGTTCCGCAAAAAATTTCCGGATAGTGTGCTGAGCGATCTCGCTGTGCAATCCTTCGCCGAAGGCGCAATCGCGCTGGGAAATGCGCAAAGCGCTGCAAGCGCGCTGGATGCTTATGCGCGCACATCGCAGAAATCTATTTTGCTATTGCTTCGTGCGCAGGCCCGTGAAAAGTCCGGCAGCAATATCGCCGCCGCGAAGGATTATCTCGCGCTCTATTATGGTTTTCCGCTCAGCGACGAAGCCCGCGCCGCGGGTCTGCGTGTTCCGGAATTAAGCCGCCAGCTTGGCGATGCATTTCCCGGAGTGCCGCTGGCGCAACAACAAGCGCGTGGAGAAGCGCTTTTCGGCGCGCATCGTTGGCGCGAAGCGCATCAGGAATTTGAAGCTGAATTGCCGCAGGCCGGAGGCGCGGATCACGATCACGCGGAGCTTCGCATCGAACAATGCAAATCGTCGCAAGGTGGCGGCGCATCTGCGCTGACTTCACCAAAATTTACGGACGCCGACGCGGAAGCTGAGCGCCTGTATTCACTTTCGCAAGCCTATCGCAACGAAAAGCATGAAAAAGAAATGCTCGACGCGATCACCGAAGCTGCGCAGCGTTTCCCACAAAATCAGTGGACCGCCGAAAGTTTATTCGTAGCAGGGAATTACTATTGGGTTTTGCTGGATCGTTCGCGCGCCGCTGATTATTACCGTCGCGCTGTTGACGCCGCTCCCACCGGCAAAGAAGCCCCGATTGCCGCATGGCGTTATGCCTGGGCCGCGTACATGGATCGCAAACCCGAAACGGTTTCGCTTCTCGAGTCGTTCATCAAAACTTATCCGACTTACAACGCGGTTCCCGACGCGCTCTACTGGCTTGGCCGTACCGCGGAACGCGCAGGAGATCTTCCGCGCGCGCGAAGTTTTTATGTGAAGGCTTCGCAACGTTTCCCGCAAACATTTTTTGGTTTGCGTGCCGCCGATAAAGTTGCCGCGATTGGTTCGCAGCCGCTCGAGCCTGCCGAAATTATCGCCGCAGTTCCCGAAGCTCCACCGATCGTCGCTCTCGACGCGCCAATTCCGCCGGAAGTGGAACCGCGTTGGTTTCGCGCCACCGCTTTGCGCTTGATCGGATTTGACGCCAGCGCCGAACTTGAATTGCGCACGGCCTACGGAATCTCTCCCGCGCCTCGCTTGCTTCTTGAGGCCGCGCAATCCGCCGCCGCCGCTGATCATTATGGAGTTGGCATCACGCTCGCAAGACAGGCTTATCCGCAGCCGGACGCGCGCCGTGTGGAAGACATGCCCGCGTCCGTCGCACACGTTCTTTATCCGCTGCCGTTCTTGTCGAGCGTCACAACGGCCGCAGCTCGCGATCATGTTGACCCGATGATTGTCGCCGGCGTGATGCGGCAGGAATCCGCATTTTTGCCTGACGCGGTTTCCCGTGTCGGAGCCGTCGGGCTGATGCAAGTTTTGCCGAAAACCGCACCGCAACTTTCCAAGCGCCTGAATCTTCGCTACTCGCGCGCGAAATTATTTGATCCCGATTACAATGTGCAGCTAGGCACGCTTTATTTGGCCGATTTGATCGCCCATTTTGGTGTGGAAGGCGCGCTCGCCGCGTACAATGCCGGCGAAGACCGCTCAAAATTGTGGAAGTCCGAAAAAAATTATGATGACGTCGCGGAATTTGTGGAATCAATTCCATTCACGGAAACGCGCGACTACGTGCAAATTGTGATGCGCAACGCGCAGATTTATCGCATGCTGAATCCGGCGCCGGCCGTGGCAAGCGCTGCGCCGGCTGTTGCGCCCGCAAAATCCACTTCGGCGAAATCTGTCGCGTCAAAATCAAAAACTCGGGGTGTTTCCTGAGCGCAGCAACGCCTGGTAATCCTGCTCCAAACGTTCAATCCGCCGCGCGAAATGCGCTCAGCGATAAAGCCGCCCTTTTCACTGAATCCGTAATTCGGGAAATGACGCGCCTGGCTACGAAGCACGGCGCTGTTAATCTCGCACAGGGTTTTCCAGATTTCCCCGCACCCGCAGAAATCAAACAGGCTGCGAAAGAAGCCATCGATCGCGACGTGAATCAATATGCGATTACCTGGGGCGCAAAATCTTTGCGCAACGCCATCGCGGAAAAATTCCATCGCACACAGGGCGTTGAGGTCGATCCCGAGCGCGAGATCACAGTTTGCTGCGGATCAACGGAAGCGATGATGTCCGCCATGATGGCCATCATAAATCCGGGCGACGAAGTAATTGTTTTCGAGCCGTTCTACGAAAATTATGGTCCGGATGCAATTCTGAGCGGCGCCACTCCGCGTTTTGTAAAACTGAAAGCGCCGGATTGGACGTTTGATCGTGATGAACTGGCGCGCGCATTCACTCCGCGCACCAAAGCGCTGATTCTGAACACGCCGAATAATCCTACGGGAAAAGTTTTCACTCGCGAAGAATTGGAATTCATTCGCGATCTCGCTATCCGCGCGAATGCGTACGTCATCACCGACGAAATTTACGAACACATTTTGTACGACGGCGCGACGCATATTTCCATGGCCAGCCTCGAAGGCATGCGCGATCGCACTATCACTATTAACGGCATGTCCAAAACTTATAGCGTTACGGGGTGGCGTGTTGGCTGGGCGATTGCTTCACCGCAAGTGACGGCAAGTATTCGCAAAGTGCACGATTTTCTTACGGTAGGCGCGGCAGCTCCGTTGCAGGAAGCGGGCGCGTTGGCGCTTGCGCTGCCCGGCGAATATTACGAACGCGTCGCCGCAACATATCTAACTAAGCGCGATTTCACTGTTGAAATGCTGACGAAAGCCGGCCTGCGCTGCTTCGTTCCGCGCGGCGCGTACTACGTTATGACGGACATTTCCGCGTTCCATTATCCAGATGACGTTTCTTTTTCGCGTTATCTGGTGGAAGAAATCGGCGTGGCTGTTGTTCCAGGTTCCAGCTTCTTCAACCAAGCTGTGGATGGACATTCCATTGTGCGCTTTACGTTCTGCAAAAAAGAAACGACTCTGCAAGCCGCCGCTGATCGTTTAAAAAATCTTCGTCCTCGTTAGATTTACTTGAAAAGAGCCGGCAGGACGCAGGCGCTGCAAGATTCTACGCCAGCCGCGATGCGATTCTTTCCATTTGTCCCAGGTGATTGATGTCATGGCCGGCCATCGTTTCTACTAATTCCTTGAAGGTCATTTCGCCGCGCTCGGGATGAGTCACGCGCTTAGTTATTGTTTCGGGCGGAACACTTTTAATAAATAGAATGTTCCACTGGCGCAGAGACGAAAATACCGCGAGAGCGGCCACTCCATCGTAAGCGGCGTAGCTTGTCGCCCATTTATCCTGATCGAAGGGCTGAATCACATGATGATCCTCAGCCACGGTCTGCCGTAGCCGGTACGCGAAAACAATTTCGCAGTCCGCTAGATGGCAAAGTATTTCCCGCGCGCTCCACTTTCCGGGCGCGGGCGCCTGTCCTAGCCGGCGCGAGCCGAATACGTCAGCGTACTGACGCAATTTTTTCGCCGTTCCGGCAATTACTTCCTGCGGATCACGTTCCCCCAAATAACTCGCGTATGGATTCATGATGAGCAACATCTTATTACATCCATGCGCCGCGCCCCAAATAAACAGCGGCTGTGATAAAATCCCGGCGGTCCCTGGGAGGAGGTTCGCATGACGATGGATCTGGAATTAATTCCGCGCGGCACACGCGTTGAAAAAAATGGCGATGGCGAATCGTTTGATATTTCCGCTTCTGCCACGCGCACATTCATTTGCACGCAGGAAATTCTCGATCAAATCGAGCAGGAATCACTGGATCTCTCCGTATGGGGTTCGGCCGACGGCGCGGCGTGGGGCACGCATCCGATCATCAAGCTTCCGCAAGCTTTTTACAAAGGTGAAGAGCGCATGGTTCTCGATTTAACCATGCGGCCTGACGTGAAATTTATCCGCGCGCACTGGGACGTCGTCCGCTGGGGACGCGTCGCGCCATTTCCAATGTTCGTGATTGCACTCCGCGCCACGGAAATTCCTGCGATGCCTGTGACACGCGCTACTCCGCACATCACCGTTACACCATAACCTTCATATTTCATAAAAAGGGATTTACAACAGGAGGATGGGGCAGGGAGCTGACGGTCGGTTGCCCTATGGAGGTAGCTCCCTACCCCGCGAGTGGTCTTACCTCAATAGACGTAGGAGCCGCGAAAAAGGTTTCCAAATTTCCAAGTAAATTGTCCGCACAACGACAGGTATTGTAAGCAGTCACTTTCAATGCGGGGGCTGCGAAACTTAGCCGCTAGAAAAGTTCGTTCGGCGTCGGTGTGCGGCCCATCGCTTTTTCCGTTTGCCCCCTCATCGCTTTCACCTGGGCAACGGACGACCCATTCGGGAACATCTTCAGGTAGGTGTTCAAATCGTCAAGCACAGCTTCATTCTTGCCCTGTTGGTGATGAATATTCGCCAGCAGGATATAGATCGACGGAAAGTCCGGCTTGGCTTTTCGCACTGCCAGCGCGCTTTGTTCGGCGTCCGGCAACCGACCCATCGCCAGCATCAATCGAGCCAATTCCATTTGGCCATTCCACGCATCGGGCGCCATCAGCAATCCTGCGCGCACCAGTTTTTCCGCGTCTGCGAATTGCCTCTGCTCGGTCAGCATAGCTGCCAGCGCGAAATCCGCTTCTGGAAATTTGTCATCGCTCAGCGAGGCGGAATTCCGGTAGGCGTCCTCGGCTTCTTTTTTGCGTCCGAGTTGCATCAGCGCTACGCCCTGATAGTAGGCGGCTTCGTAGAAATCCGGCGCCATGATTAATACTTTTTGAAAAAATGGCAGGCTCGCTGCGGCCTGATTTTTCTTGAAGAGCGCATCCATTCCTTGATGCAAAGCGTCTTGCGCTGCCGGAGGCAGCCCCAATTCTCGCGCGGAAACCACTGGCGCCGGCACGGCGGCTGCCGCCATCGCGGAAGGCTTGTCGCTCGCCACCGCCACCAGCGCGGTGTAAATTATCGGGCCCGGGTAGCCGTACAATTCCTCCTCATGCCGCTCGGTTTTGTAACCTTCCGCCTCAATTGTAATTACGTATCGTCCGATCGGTATCTGAGTCGTGGCCCACTTGCCGTCGACGCCGGTGAAATACGAATCGATAAGTTGGCCACTGTCTGTTCTGACTTCCACTTTCGCGCGCGCCACCGGGCGGTTATCGGCTTGATACACGACCGTTCCGCTTATGTTCGCGGGTGTGGACGATCCGGGTATTTTATTGAGCTGCGCGAACGCCGTCATTGAAGAAACCAGAAGTGCCGCGGAAAATATCAGGACACGCGTGAAGTGCCGCATATATCGCCCCCTAAATCGTTAGCAAGAATAGTAGCATACCAACGCCGCACCTATTGGTGCTGTTACTCCGGCGAGTGCCCCAGCGCCTTTTCCATTTGGGCTTTAATTACCCGAGCCTGCGCGCTAGCCGGCCCGTCGGGTTCAAGTTTCAGATACTCGCCGACATCGACGAGCACCGCTTCATTTTTGTGCAGCTGCATGTGAACATTCGCCAGAATCAAATAGAGTCCGGGAAAATCCGTTTTACGTTTTCGCGCTTCGACGCCATTCGTTTCCGCTTCCGCGAATTTTCCTTCGCCGAGGAGCGCTCGCGCTAACTCGTAATATCCGCGCCACGCGTCCGGATCCGCTTGAAGACCTTCGCGCGCCAACTGTATCGCATCGTCAAATTGTTTTTTTTCCGTCATCAGCGAAGCCAGTGCGAAGCAAGGATCCGCGTAACGATGCTCGCTTACCTCGATCGCTTTGCGGAACGCCGATTCTGCGTCGCTCAATTGCGCTTCCTGCGTGTAGGCGATTCCCTCGAGATAATATCCGTCATAAAATCCCGGCGAAATCTCCAACACTTTTTTGAAGAATGGCAGACTGCCCGCGGGATCGTGCTTTTGATATAGGCGTTCCTTGCCCTTCGCGAGCGCTTCCTGTGCTTTGGAGGGCAAACTCAATTCGCGCGCGGACACCGCATCTCCTGCGGCGTTGCCGGTTCCGAATTCGGGCCTGCCTCCTTCGACTTTGTGCAGCGCGATATTGGCCGTCAGGGTGGGAATCGATGTAAGCCGCGCGTCCTGCTGGACTGGCTGAAAGCCCTGGACTTTGATGGTCAAGACATAATTGGCTCCGGGAAGATCCTCAAAATTATATTGGCCGGTCGGATCCGAATAAGTAGTGCTTATAACTTCCCCAGCTTCGGTGCTCAACCGAATTGCGACATTCGCCATCGGCAAATGATCTGAGTCATCTGTAATTTTGCCGATGATCTCATGACGAATTCCCGCAGGCCCGTTGCGTTGCGCGGAAAGCGATATTGTGAAGAAAAAAATAAAAGCGAAAAGCGCGGCGAGTCGTGCGAATGTGCGCACGGGTTTCTCCTTCTGTTGCGCGCATTTTAGCACGAAGACGACGCAAGGGATGTTACGCACTAATTACAATTTGCGTTTTGGGCGGCTGGCACAAGCTGAAGCCTGTGCTACCTATGCGCTTAAATCGACAGTCTGTTTATATTGCGCGACGCTGGCTTTCCAGCCGGGGCGCGCGTTCACGATTTTTTGAAATGCCAGGGCCGCCGCAGGTTCTCCGTGCACTAGATATGTTTGGCGAGGCGGCACGGCAAATCCTGAAATCCATTTCACCAGTTCGCTTTGGCCTGCGTGAGCTGAAAATTGTTTCATGTCCACAATTTCCGCCAGCACCGGCACGCTTTGTCCCATTACATGGAAGGACTTCACGCCGTCCTGTAATGCGCGGCCACCGGTTCCATCGGCCTGAAATCCGCAGAGCAGCACCGCGTTTTTCGCGTCGGGCAATCTTTGAATCAGATGATGCAACACGCGTCCGCCTGTTGCCATTCCGCTTGCGGAAATAATGATGCACGGATCCTTCACGTTATTGATGGCCTTCGATTCATCGGATGTGCGCGTCATGTGGACGGTGTGGACGGCGAGTGGATCGCCTGCCGTCATTTCTTCATTAAACTCTTTGCTGTTTTCCTCGGGATGCTTCATGTAAAAATCAGTCACGTTAATCGCCATCGGACTATCCACATAAACCGGCAGAATCGGAATTCGCTTGGCCATGGCAAGTCTGTGCAGCACGTACATAATTAATTGCGTGCGGTCCACCGCGAAGGCGGGAATCACAATCACTCCGCCGCGCTTCACCACGCGATTCACGACCTCGGCCATTTCGTCGTAAGGCGAATCAAGCGGATGATCGCGATCGCCGTAAGTTGTCTCGCACAATAAAATGTCCGCGGGCATCGGCTGCGCCGGACTATTCAGAATCGGGCCACCGTAACGCCCAATATCACCGGAAAACATCACCACAGTTTTCTTTCCACCTTCGGTGATGGCCAGTTCCAAACTCGCCGAACCTAAAATGTGTCCGGCATCGTGTTGACGCACGGAAAATTCCGGGCTGATCTGAAACCAGTCCGTGCGCGAGTTCTCAACAAATCTCGACAGGCACTGTTGCGCTTCAGCTTCGGTATAGAGTGGAAGCGCCGGCTTGTGTTTGCTGTAGCCTTTTTGTTGAGCGCGCCTGGCATCCTCTTCCTGCAAATATCCGGAGTCGGGCAAAAGTATTCCGCAGAGTTCCTTGGTCGGCGCGTTGGAAAAAATCGGGCCTTTAAATCCTTCCTTCAAAAATCTGGGAATCCATCCAGTGTGATCCAGATGCGCGTGGGTCAGCACCAACCAATCCACCGACGCGGCTTCCGGCATCGGCTCCCAATTGCGCTGCTTCAAATCCGTGCCGCCCTGGAAAAGTCCGCAGTCCACCATTAAACGCTTGCCATTTGCTTCCACCAAGTATTTTGATCCAGTTACAGTTCCCGCCGCGCCCAAAAAAGTTAGTTTTGCCATAGGGGATGCATTGTATTTCAGTTCCGCAATTCGCGCCAATTCCCGGTAGGAGCGACGCCCTTTTCAGCGTTTCCAAACCTACCCGAACGTCGCGCATCGGCTACACGATTCCACCGATTCGTTAATCGGCCTGCATAGAGTTCAATAAATGCAGGAGGGGAAACTAAAATGCTAATCATTCTTTTGGTGGTTCTTCTCGTACTTGCTCTCGGCAGCTATCCGCGCTGGCCGTATTCTCGAGACTGGGGCTACTATCCAAGTAGCGGGCTCGGCCTGGTTGTTGTAGTTCTTCTGATCCTTCTGCTGCTTGGCAGAATATAAAGCTGAATTCTTGATGTTCATTTCGCCGGGCGGATTTTGCGGACGCTACCCCGGATCCGCCCGGTCTGTTCCGTCAGGAATCTGCCCGGTCTATACCGGTGCCTGACCTACCCCCTCCCCTACCCCCCTGTTACGCGCATCAGTGTTAAAACAAAGGAGTTAGGTGGTGCGTTTTTAGCATCAATATCAAAACAAAGGACTTATTAAGTCGTTTGTTTTGATACTCTTGCACGCTCTTCAGAGAACGGCGTTTCTGGATCTCAGCAGAAAGGGTGATTCCCGTTCTGGGAACGCCCAATCGAAGCTGATTGTCCAGTCTGCGATTCAGCGTAGCTCGGCCGCCTACGATTTGTCAATAGAACGATGGTACTAAGTACTTAATATTTGGCGGACAGCTGTTGGAAAGTATTCGAATAAGAGTTCGAACACTGAGATGGGCGGAATTGCGTGAACCTGGCGTTCCTTTAGCATTTTAACTTGAAGATCACGCATACGGGCTTTACCCGATTGCCGTTACGTGGTGGTTTGTCAGAATGCCGAAGGAGGCGCTCATGGCTTCATCCACCTGGAGGGGCTCGCTCAGTTTCGGACTCGTGACATTTCCGATTCGTCTTTACGCGGCGGCGCGGAGCGAGCGGACGTATCTGCATCAACTGCACAATAAATGCCACACGCGATTGAAGCAGCCTTTATTCTGCCCCACGTGCAATCGCATCGTCAGTCGAGATGAAGTGATTAAAGGGTACGAGTATGAAGAAGGGAAGTACGTGTTGGTGGATAAAGAGGACCTGAAAAACATTACGCCGAAGTCGGGGCGAGTGATGGAAATCCTTGCGTTCGTGAAGGAAGATCAAATCGATCCGATCTATTTCGATTCTTCGTACGTCGCGTTGCCTGAAAAAGATGCTGACAAACCGTATCAGATTTTGTTGAAGGCGCTTGAGGACACTCACCGCGTGGGGATCGCCACGGTAACGATGCACCAGCGGGACTACACCGTCTTCATCCGGCCGCGCGACAACGGAATTACCGTGCACACGATGTATTTCCAGAACGAGATTCGTCAAGTGCCGGGTTATGGAGAGAAGCCGAAAGATTTGCATGTGAAGCCGCAAGAAATAAAATTGGCGGAACAATTGATCGAGACACTCTCCGAAGATTTCAATCCCAAGCAGTATCACGACACGTTTCAAGACAGGCTGCGCGAATTGGTTCAGGTGAAGCAAAAAGGAAAGACTTTTACGGAGAGAACTGCGCCGCGCCACGCAAAGGTGATCGATATGATGGACGCCCTAAAGAAAAGTCTGCGTGAAACAGGGGAAACTGGGAAACGCCGCAGCGGTTCCAAAGGAACCGTCCATACAATGCGATCGGTTCGCAAGGCGAGTTGACCAACGGCCTGGTCTTCGACTCGTGCCCGTCCGGAATTTTGTGATATTTCCGAATTCACGGGTGTCGTAGAATCGTGCACTGGAGCCCGCATGCAAATCAATAAAAAGTCTGCAATCGTAATTCTTGAAATGTTTGCCGCCGTGGCTACGGTTTTTCTTATCGCGTCCGGCGCAGCGCCAACCGAGCCTGCTTATGGCGCAACGGCTGGCCCGCATACGGCGGGCCCAACTCCGCAGACCGCGGATTCGACTTGCAGCGTGGTTCTCGCCGCACTGGACAAGAACTTCACGGTTCCGTACCACGCGTACATGACGCAAACCAGCGCCGCGATGCAGAACGGAAAACCAATTAGCACGGAGATGGTTTATGCGGGCGGGAAGCACTACGTTTTGTATGACGGAAAGTGGACCGCGAGCGAAATGTCCGATAGCGATATGAAGGCGATGCAACTGAAAGCGCGGCAAACGGCGAAGAATTTGTCATGCCATTACGTTAAGGATGAAACGGTGAATGGCGAGAGTGCGGCTTTGTTCACTACTCATGGCGAGTCGGAACACGGCAAAGACGACAATCAGATTTGGATTTCCAAATCCAAAGGAGTGATCCTGAAGCAGGAAACCGATATTGATATTGGGGCGGGGCGACCGAAGACGCACATGTCTGTGCGCTATGACTATGCGAATGTTCAGGCGCCGAAGATGTAGGTGCAGTTCGGAGGCAGGGAACACAGGCACTAATGTACGTGCTGCCGAGGCGCGGTATGGAATTGAGCGGTGTGCTATCTTTGCAGAATGGCCGAAGGACAACGGATTCGAGCAACGAAGATTTTCGCGTGCGTTATTTTTTTCGCAGCGAGTGCTTTGGGTTCCAGCGCGCAACAATGTTCGGTGAAACCTGCAACAATTCCGCTCGGTGAGACAGTTCGTTTGCAATGCATGCCTGCCGCGAGCCGCGGCGATGGCGGGGACATTAGTGGCGTGACAAGCAACACCGTCGCGAGCGCTCGACTGAAGGACCGCACCATAAAAATGTTCATGCAAAAGGATGGAACGTGGTTCGGGCTGATGCCGATCGCAGAGGCTGATATTCCCGGCGCGTACTCGGTGGAATTTCTTGGCCCGGACGGGCAAACAATCGATTCGGCGAAGCTGACAATTCGTTCCACGGTTTTTCCAACGCAGAATGTGAATCTGGCGCCGCAGATTGAGGAGCTGAAGTCGTCGCCGGAAGAAATTCAAATACTGACGGCATTTCGCAATACCGTTTCGGCCGAAAGATTTTGGGATGATCCGATGGTGGCGCCGGTTACTGGATGCATGCTTTCTCCATTCGGCGTGAAGCGATTGCACAACGGAAAACCGACCGGCGAGTTTCATGGCGGAGTGGATCAGCGCGCCGCAGCGGGAAGTCCGATTCATGCGGCGGCCAGCGGGGAAGTGAAAATCGCGCAACCGTTTACGGTGCTGGGCGGCACGGTGGCGATTGATCACGGACAGGGATTGGAGACGATGTATCTGCACATGTCAAAAATTGCAGTGCAGCCCGGCGCGCGAGTGAATCAAGGCGACGTGATCGGGTTCGTTGGCGCAACGGGACGCGCGAATGGGCCGCATCTTCATTGGCTAATCGACGTGAACGGAGTTCCGGTGAATCCGCGGCAGTGGGTGACGCTTACGGCGTGCGGAACCACACCCGCGAAAGCTGCGCCCGCTGTGAAGCATTAATTCGCGATCGTGTTGCGCGAGTTCAATTTGTAAGTTTGCATTTTAGATGGGAGAATCCCTGTCATGAAAAAACTGACATTGCTATCCATATATGTATTGGGAATCGGAATCGCGCTGCAAGTTCCTGTGGCGAGCGCACAGACCGGAACGTCCGGCACGACCGCGAAACCGCCGGCGACGCAGTCCACGACACCCGGTTCAACGGCGGCCAAACCGCCCGTCGCGAAACCGCCGGTTGCTGCGGCTCAGGTGACGCTGAAAGACCAAAAAGCCAAGAATAGTTACGCGCTGGGAATGAATCTCGCGCACACCGTGAAAATGCAGCCGCTCGATCTGGATCAAACCGCGTTCCTTCAAGGGATAAAAGACGTGTTGACCGGCGGAAAAACGCTGATGACCGAGCAAGAAATGGCGGCGGCGTTAACGGTGTTACAAACCGAAATGACTGCGAAGGCAGCGGATGAGGCGAAAAAATTGGGCGAAACTAATAAGGTGGAAGGCGCGGCATTTCTGGCGACCAACAAATCGAAAGAGGGAGTTGTCACTCTGCCGAGCGGATTGGAATACAAAATTATTACGGCGGGAACCGGGGCGAAGCCCACGGCGGCGGATACCGTCATATGCAATTATCGGGGCACGCTGCTCGACGGCAAGGAATTTGACAGTTCTTACAAGCGCGGCCAGCCCGCAAGCTTTCCCGTCGGACGAGTGATAAAAGGTTGGACTGAGGCGCTGCAATTGATGCCGGTCGGTTCCAAATGGCAGTTATTTATTCCGGCAGATCTGGCGTATAGCGATCATCCACCACCGGGGAGTGGCATAGGACCAAATGCCGTGTTGGTTTTTGAAGTGGAATTGATTTCGATTCAGGGCAAGTAGAGCGCGAAAAATTCCGCGCTGCGGC
>DASYNR010000265.1:0-7582 GCA_036008485.1 Candidatus Acidiferrales bacterium
GAAATGGCCGGAGTGAATTTCGAGAAAGCGAATCTGCGAAATGTGAATTTCCGTTTGGCGAATATTCGCGGCGCAAAATTTGCCGGCGCGGATATGGGTGTCACCATTCTTCGCGAAACTGATTTGGATGGAGTGGATTTGAGCGGCGTAGATTTGAGCACCACGCTGATGCCGAAGGATTACGTGGGCCAGAAATAGACGTCCACTCTGCAAAAGGAATAACGGCATGCGCATTTGGGGATGGGTGCTACTGATCCTCGGCATACTTTTTTTGATTATGTTTGTGCTCGCGGAATTTGGCGGCGGGCACGTTGGTTTCGTTCCATTCTTCGTCTCCGGCTTTTTAATTCTGATGGGCTGGAACCTCCGCAAGTCTGGCCGGGGAATTTTGCGGTCGAAGCCGGCGGAGAATGCGGGCGCGGCATCGCCAGGCCAATCCTCTGCACCCGCGGCGGAATTTTCAACCGTCGAGCTTCCGCTGACGCCGGAAATCGTGGCTGTGATCGTTCGCCAAAGCGCGCGCGCGAAACGACTCCTGACATACATGGCCGGCGGCTTCTGCGTGTTGTTCGTCGGGCTCGGAATTGTGCTCGGCGCAACGGACAAAACTCCGGGCGAGGGCAAGATTTTCCTCGCGATTTTCGGATTGATTGGAGTTGCATCCGGATTAATGATTTACGGAATTTGGTGGCTCACAGCGATGAAGCCGGTGCGCCGCGATTTGCGAGGAACAACTTATTTGCGGACAACGGGTCCGGTAGAAGTAGTTTCGCTTGGGAACGGCGCGATGCTGCGTTTAGCTGACCGCGCATTTTTGATTGATCAACGTTACGGCGCAACGGAATTGGGCGCGCTTGGCTGGGGACGCGTGGATTATAGTCCGCACGGACATGTGATTCTTGGCGCGTGGGACAAAGATGGGCGAAGTGTTTATTGTTTGCCGGGATATAACGCAGCGTAGAAGACTTCCTGAAAATTTTGTGAAGCGTGCTATTTCCCCGCGCCAAAATCTCCGGCCGCGCGCCCAATCCCTCGTCTCCGCACTTCAATCCCGAGCCGCTTAATTTTTTGATTCAGCGTGGAGAGCGGAATCTGCAAACGCTCGGCGGCTTCGGTTTGGTTCCAACCGGTACGCTCGAGCATATCCAACAAAATGCGCCGCGTGAATTCTTCTTCCATTTGAAATAGCGACGGGCGATTGTCGGCTCCGTGATTTGCGCCCGAGTCGCCGTTGGATGGCGAGAAGAATTCCGATGCTTGCACGCGCATTCCTTGCAGAGTGTCCCTGCTGCGCAAAGTTTCGGGCAATAAATCGGCGTCGAGTTGCGTGCCTGTTGCGAGCACGACGGAACGCTCGATTACATTTTCCAGTTCGCGGACGTTGCCCGGCCATTCGTAATCCATCATCAATTTCAGCGCGGGATTCGTGAAGCGCATGGCCGGCTTGGAATTTTCTTCGCAGTAGCGTTTCAGAAAATGATCTACCAGCAGAGGTACATCTTCGCGGCGTTCGCGCAGCGGCGGCAACTTCAGCGAAATTACGTTCAAGCGGTGATACAAATCCTCGCGGAAAGTTCCGGCGCGCACCAGATCCATCAAATCCTGATTGCATGCGGCCACGATGCGCACGTCCACTTTGATCGTGTCCGTTCCGCCCAGGCGCATAAATTCGCGTTCCTGAATTACGCGCAACAATTTTGCTTGGGTTTCCGCGCTGACGGTTGAAATTTCGTCAAAGAAAATAGTTCCCTGATCAGCAACTTCAAATAAGCCTTTTTTCGACGAGACGGCGCTGGTGAACGCGCCCTTCACGTGGCCGAATAATTGGGACTCCAGCAAATCCACCGGAATGGAGCCGCTATTTACCGGCACGAAAGATTTTTCCGCGCGCGTGGAAGCGGAATGAATCGCCTTCGCGATTAATTCTTTACCGGTGCCGCTTTCGCCCATGATCAAAACGGTGGAACGCGAAGGCGCAACCTGCGACACGAGGTCGAAGAGCGTCAACATTTTTTCGCTTTTTCCGATGATGTTCGGAAAATTGTAGCGCTGCTTCAGTGCGCGTTTCAGTTGAACGTTTTCTTCGCGCAGGCGGCGGCCTTCCACGGCCTGCTGCACCTGCTTTAGAAGTTCGTCATTCGACCACGGCTTGGTGATGTAATCCAAAGCTCCACTCTTGAACGCCTGGCGCGCCATATCCACGGAGCCGTAGGCGGTGATCAGCACGATGGAAAGTTCGGAATCGCGGCCACGAATTTCGCGGAGCATGTCGAGACCATTGCGATCGGGCAAACTCACATCAAGCAAAAGTAAATCGAATGGTTTTTCTTCCAGACGCGCCAAACCTTCGGCGCCCGTGCCTGCAATAGTTACGCCGTAGCCTTCGCTACCGAGCAGAAGTTCGAGCCCTTCGCGGATTTCAGATTCGTCATCTACAACGAGAATAGTTCCCTTAGACATGCGCCGCCTTCCGGGACACTGGGAATTCCAGCTTGAAAGAAGTGCC
This sequence comes from Candidatus Acidiferrales bacterium, assembly GCA_036008485.1. Lineage (GTDB taxonomy): Bacteria > Acidobacteriota > Terriglobia > Acidiferrales > UBA7541 > DASTCZ01. Next base: position 2,507 of record DASYNR010000265.1, read on the forward strand.
GCGCCCTGGGGTGGAGCGAACATCAATCTTGCCCGCGTGTTCCTTAATAATTCCGTAGCTCACGGAAAGTCCCAGGCCAGTGCCGCGCCCCGAAACTTTCGTGGTGAAGAACGGATCAAAAATTCGATTTAAATGTTCGCGCGAAATTCCAATTCCGGAATCGACTACTTCCACTTCCACCGTGCCGTTGGAGCACGCCGTGCGAATTTCCAAAATTCCGCCGGAGGGCATGGCGTCGCGCGCATTCATAAATAAATTCAGAAAAACTTGTTGCAGCCGATTCATGGAGCCGAGTATAGGAGGCAATTCTTCCTGCAATTTCCGCACAACTTCCACGCGCGCCGTTTTGAACGGATGCGAAACCAGCACCAGAGTTTCTTCCAGCACGGAATTCATATTCACTTCGCTGAATTGCGCGGAGCCGACGCGCGAAAAATTCAACAAATTGTTGACGATTTCGCTGGCGCGGAACGTCTGCTTGATAATTTTTTCGATCAGCAATCCGCGCGGATCGTCGCCCGGAAACTGTTTGGCCAGCATTTGAATGTAGTTCGCAATTACCGCGAGCGGCGTGTTCACTTCATGCGCCACGCCAGCGGCAAGCAAGCCGAGCGACGTGAGTTTTTCCGTCTGCATCAACTGATCTTCCAGACGCGCGCGCTGCGAAACGTCGTCAACCAAAATTAAGCGGCCCAGGCGCTGGCCGTCTTTGCCTAGCAGCGGCGTGATGGAAACGTTCACGACGAGCAGGCGGCCTTCGCGATGGCGCAATTGGAATTTGTAGATGCTCGATACGCGCTCGTCTTCGGCGCGAAGTTCGATTTCCGCAACCATGTCCGCGGGAAGAACCGTTTCCAAATTTTGGCCGATAGCTTCAACGCGCGAAACGCCAACGAGATGTTCGACCTGCGAATTCCAGGATTCGATGCGGCCTTCCAGGTCCACCGCAAAAACGCCAACGTGCAGTGATTCGACAATGTTTTCGCTGAAATCCTTCAGGCGCTCAATTTGAATGGCTTTTTGTTCCAGCGAACTATAGAGCTGCGCATTATCGAGCGCGATGGCGACGTAACTGGCGATGGTGAACAAAAGTTCGACGTCGTCCGACGAAAGGAAATCGCCATCGACAGTTTTGCCCAGTCCCAGGACGGCAACGGTACGTTCGCGAATCCGGCACGGAATGTAATAGTTCAGGTCCAGGCGTTCGAGCGATCGGCGAATCGAAGGATCGGTTTCCGCCGCATTGCGCGGTGATTCGTAAAATAAATATCCGCGCGAAAATTCCGGACGCGCGGGATCCATGAAGTGAAGGTCCAGCGCATCAGTGTTGGTGATACCGAGCGAGCGCGAAAGACGCACGGTTCCGGCGGCTTCATCCGTCACAAAAATTGCCAGGCGATCGACCAGAAGCGTTTGCGAGATACGATCCATCACCGAGCCGAGCATCGGCTCAATATGAACTTCGTTTGTGAGCGTGCGGCCAAATTCAATCAACGTGCGCCGGTAGTCCAAGCGATCGCGATAGAAAAAACGATCGAGGCGCCGCTGGGTCCAATCGCGGAACGGTTGTAGCAAAAATGCGGCCAGAACAATTGCGAGCGTGCCGCCAGTAGGTCCTTGCGGCCAAGTGGCATGGAAAAGTTCGCCGATGCTTGCGACGACCAGAAAATAAACTGCCACCACGCCCGCGGTTGCCGCTGTATAAGCCAAGCCGCGCTTGAAGATAATGTCCACGTCCATCAAGCGGTAGCGAATGATGGCGTACGCGAAGCACAGCGGAACGAGCGCGAGCGAAAGTGCGGAGAGTTTTTGCCACGTCTGCGTATATCCGCCGGTCAAAAAAACATAAGGCACGATATAAAGAAGAACGAACGGCATCACGGCAACAGTGCCGCCAAAAACCCATTTCAGTTGCTGTTTCAGAATTCCGCTGGGTGCGTTCCGGTAACTGCGCAGAAAAATTGCGGCGGCCAGCAGGAAATAAAATCCCGTGTAGGCCATACGAATCTGATCCAGCTCAATGCGCGCTCCCACCCAAGTTGGGAATCCCAGCCATCCGCCGAGAGACAAAATCTGCAAAGTCCCGATAATGGCTGGAACCAAATATACGGCGGATAATTGAATCCACCGGCCGCGCCGAGATCCGCTTCGTTCCGGAAATACCAGCGCGAAGTGCAGCAATAATGCAGCCTGAAGCAAACACGCGCCGATATTTGCCCAGTAGACGATCTGGTCAAACGAATTTAATTTTCCAGTGAAGTGCAACGTGTAAAAAATGAAGGAGACGAGGCAGAACAGATAGAAATGTAGCGCGCGCGCGGCGCTCCACCGGCGCAGGAAAATAAAAACGCCGATGAACAGATATACCACGCCAACGAAGCGCAGATAATTTTGGAGCGACGATCTTTCCGAAGGAGCGGCAACCAGCGGCGCAATAAATTCGGAACCGTTGCGCACCAACTCGTAATTTAACTGGGTCCAAACAACTCCGGGTTTCGCGAGTCTTTCTGTAACTTCCAGGGCATTTGAGATTTTCGCGTCATTTATGGTGAGAAGGAGATCGCCTTCCTTAATTCCGGCGCTTTCCGCAGGCGAGTTGGAGGTTACATGCCGCGCCCGAATTCCAGCGGTGGTGTCCTCCCAACTGACTCCATCATCTGCAATTTCAAACTTCATGCTCTGACGGAAGTTGATCGTGGCGAAGACAATGGCGGCGAACGTCACCAGTACCAGGGCGACGGCTCCGACGCGGACTCGCAGGCTTTCGGTCATATTGAGGCGTTCTTGAACGTGCAGTTCAAGCGCAAACTACTCTGATGCCATTTCCGTACCAAGGATGAGGCCACTCGCGGGGTGGTCCTCACTTTATGTTTTAGCACGTTATCTTCCAAAAGTGGGAGGATTTGTAAGCTCGTAACTGAAAGAATCAAAGGCACTTACTGAATAAACACAAGCCGCAGTACGTAAGCCTTCCGCTTTTGGTATGTGGCATCCCATTATCGGGAGGCTAACTAGCCCGTGCGACTCGGCGTGACTTGCCCAAAGCCAGTCTAAAACTGGAAGCTCAACCCGCCTCGGAACGACCGTGCAGTGGACACTAGCACCAATGATCCATCCTGAGTCGTGATCGGCACATACCCTTGCGCCAACAAATTCCTCACATCAGCCTCGAACGCCCAGCGGCAGCTCCAAAGGCTGCCCGGCAATGGCTGACGGACGCCGACGCTCAGATAGGGATCCAAATCGTAGAGCGCCTCGCCGTAAGAATCTTGATGCGTAAGCGCCGGGCCGCTGATCCACTTGTATCCGGCGTGGAATTCCGTTCTCGAATGACGTACGCGCCCCGTGAGTCGGCCGCCAACGCTGTGGCGATAGCGCATGTTCAAAGAATCGCGCAGCAAGGAGTTCAAGGCGACATCTTCCGAACCCGGCGCAAGCGCTCCAGCAAATGCGTATACGACGGACAGATCAAAATTATCGCCGAACTTTTGCCGGTAAGCCGCGCGGACGCCGTTCGATTCTGTCGAGCCAGCGTCATAAACAAACGCGCTCGAAAATGGATCCTGCAGATAATCCGGATTCGCGGCATTACCGCTGCCGAAGACCGGAGTGTCGCGCGATTGATCGTGAAACGCGGCAACCTCTACACTGGCCTGCTGCGAGATCTTATGGTGAACATTTATTTCTTCGTGCCAGCCGCCTTCTAATTCCGGCCGGCCACTGCGGAGCATCAGAACCGGAAACGAATTCAAATCCGCCATCGCGCGATCGGAACTTGGGCCGGAGGAAGTTGTGTTCGCCGCGGTGCCAGATGCGCCAATAAAATTCACCTGCCACGAAGGAGAAACCAGTACGGCCAAAGCGAGAACGGGACGCAGAGATTCTGTGCTGCCGCCAAGTTGTGCGCCAAAAACATCCACGCCGTAATGGAGAACAGCGCTATCGCCTATCGCGAGCGTATTTCGTTGCGACAATTTTTCGCCGCGGAACATTAGTCCGTCGGGACCAAGCCACGTCTGGCGAATCATCACTTCCGTCACCGAGCCGCCGGGCGCATCGCCGGAAGGCATCCAAGCTGTTGCAATTCCGCCCGCAGGCAAGCCGTTTCCGTAGCTCATTTGGCCGGCAAACATCAGACGGCCCTCGACGCCGATGGGCTGGTCATAAGAAAACGCGGTGGCCGGAGCTTCGGGAAGATTGGAAATTGAGCCGGGCGTTGTTGAGCCACTGGTCATTTCAAGATCGGCATAAGCGTGTCGAGCTGGTGATTCCTGCGGCAAATTGGATGCGAGTGTAGATTGCGAATCCGTCCATTCCAGAACAGGGCGCGTGGCCGCGGAAGCGCGCAACACCGATTTCCAATCATTGGTGCTTGTTGATTGTGTTGGTGTGTGACGCAGGCGATCCAGCGACGCAAATACTGTGGTCATCTCCACTCGCACAACCGTGGTTACATTCGGCAGCACATGAACGTGTTTTTGAACAGCCGGCAAATATCCAATCAGCGTTACCTGTAACTCATAATATCCTGCGGCTACGCGCGCGCCGCTAAATGCGCCATTCTGATTAGTGAATAATTGAGCGGGAAGAGCGCTGGTAAGATGTTCGGAGACGAGCTTTACGGTCGCGCCCATCTGCGGAGTGCCGCCGGGCCCCAGCACCACGCCGGAAACCTGGCCGTAATACGTGGAAGCCGCAGCCATGCCGGGCAAAAAAAATGCCACGGCCAGGGCAAGCAAGGGCAGAATCACTATGCCGCCCTTGTTGCGCACTGCGTGAGCCATCATGGCCTCCGGTTGCGTGGTTCCCCAAAACCGCGTCGTCCCCACAGTTGCTTCGTACGAAAAACTGCGCGGTTCCTAAATGTGAGTGCTGCAAAAAATTAATTCGCCGCTGCTGTCGCGCGTGCCGGCTGCGGCGCCGGATTCACCGTGAATTCTTGCGTGCGCGTCAGCGATTGATTGCTGATTTTATCGTTAACCGTTATTTCCAGTTTGTATTTTCCCGGCGCAAAATCAGTTTGATGCAAAGTGATTTGCGTTTCGATCGTCAACTGATCCCCGAATTGCTTAAATT
>DASYNR010000266.1:0-5130 GCA_036008485.1 Candidatus Acidiferrales bacterium
AAGCGCCGCAGCGAGTCCGAGTCCAACGCCCCAATTTAGTTTGTGAAGAACGCCGATGAGTTGAAGCCCGAAAAGAATAACGATAGCGCCGCCAATCGGCGTGAGCAGTGAGCGGTGATGCGTGAGAAATCGCCCAATTACACTCGCGGTCGCGCCCATGGTTACGAAAACAACGGAAAGTCCGATGACGAACGCGATTGCGGAACCCATCAAATTGTTGCGCGGAGTTTGGCCCTGACGGAGCTGCTCAACACCGATCCCGGAGAGCATGGAAATGTAGCCGGGCACGAGCGGCAGCACGCACGGCGAAAGAAATGACACCAGGCCGGCAAGGAAAACCCCTACAACTGACACACCCATATGATGAGTTTCTCCTGAAAGATTAAGATTGCCCGACTCGAAGCCGGACTGCAAGCTGCGCCGCCCGGCGCGCTTAGCGCTGGCCTTTTTCCTGCAAGAGCGCCTGGATCTTTTTTTCCGTGGCGTCCTTCTCGACCACGCCGAGGTGAACGTCGGCGATTTTGCCGTCGCGATCGACGAGGGCCGTCAGCGGCATGCCGTCAAGTCCGAAGCGATCGGCCAAAGGTTGATTGCCGATCACGATGGGATAGTTAACGCGCTTCTCGCTAAGCCAGGGCCTGACTGATTTCCAACCATCGTCATCCATCGAAATCCCGATGACCATCAATCCCTGCTTCTCGTATTTTTTCTGGAACTCGACGAACCACGGAATTTCCAACTGGCATCCGTGGCACCAGGTGGCCCAAAAATTTACCAAAACCACTTTTCCTTTTTGTTCAGAAAGCCCGATGTTCTTATCGCTCGCGTCCTTCAAAATAAAATCCGGCGCAGCGTAGCGGGCATTTTCCGGCGTTAGATGCGCCTGTGCACGCGCAGATAACGAAAGGTTCTGCCACATCACAGTGCATTCAGCGATGCAGCGACGCGCGAAAACTTTCGGCGATGGATACGCCATAATCGAAAGGCAGATGGCGGCGGCTGTTGCCGTTGCGAGAAGGATCGTTCGTCGGCCGATCCGCTTTGCTGTGCCGCGCAATTCCTGAAGCCGCGCCAAACCGGCGTGAACATTCGGCTGCCAATTTTCACCAGAGTTGAGGGCGGACATGCGCTCGTCTACCCAACTATTGACTTGCGGCGCGTTCAATTTATTCCCGTCCATATTTTTTGATGTACTCCTTCCGGAAAGATTCTTGTGCGCGGCTGAGGAGAGTTCCGATTGACGCCGGATTTAAGTTGAGAATCGCCGCTACTTCGTCGTAAGTAAAATCCTGACTTCGCAAAATCAGAAATTGCGCGTGGCGCGGATGGATGGCGGCAAGAACTGCGCGAACTTTTTCCTGATTTTCATTCGCGGAATGAAGTTGCTCCGGATTTGCAGGCGCGGAGCTTGGACGAATCCACGCGAGGACTTTTTCGTAATGCGCGCGGCGAGTTTGGCGGCGAAGCCCGTCAATGCCAGTGCGAACGGCAACGCGATAAAGCCATGCCTCCACATTTTCGTGCTGCGCTTTTTGATTGCGCCACAATTTCAGAAAAACTTCCACGGCAAGTTCTTCGGAGCGTCCACGATCGCGGACGACGCGTTCGATAATGCGAGCAACGCGCGAATAGTGAGCGCGAAAGAGCGCCTCGATATCGAACGGCGCGGCGGCGGCGTTCACGTCGGCGACGGCTTCGTTGGGGGCGTTCACAGTATGCATAACGCCGCTCGTAGGAATTTCATGACGACAAGTATTGGAACACTGAACTGTGCGAATTGCACGGATTGCTGACGCCTGAAGAACGAAAGGAAATGGCGCCAGGTGATGGATTGGGCTGCTAGTTCACAAAAACCCTGTAGCTTCGATGACCACGTAACTTGCTGATTCTACAAGAGATATTGACGTTGGCGAACAGCTACACTTTGGAATGGTGGATGCTTTGTTCGTTGCGTGCGAGGTGAAATATGCGATGGATGGTGACGCCGAACAAAGTGACGGTGCTGCGGATGTTCGTGGCGGGCGCGGCGATTGGATTGTATGAAGCCGGCTTGCAAAGCGGCGGAGCAATTGCTTTTGGAATTTGCGCGCTGGCTTTGACGATTTGCTCGATTGGGCTGGATGGCGTGGACGGATATTTGGCCCGGCGACTACGCATGACGTCCGCGCTCGGCGCGCAGTTGGATATTTTGGGCGATCGAGTGATTGAGAATTTATTTTTTATTTATTTTGCAGCGAACGGGCAAATTTCAGTTTTGGTTCCGGTGGTGTTCTTCGTGCGCGGCGTGTTAACGGATTTTCTGCGCGGAATTGCCGCGACGCGGCGACCTTTTGGCGACCGCGCGAGTGCCGGAGAATTTCAGCGGAACTGGATGCTGGCGGAAAAGTGGAGCGCGCGCATAGTTGCTTCGCGCGTGAGCCGCGGAGCTTACGCAACGCTGAAATGCGTTTGTTTCTGTGCGCTGGGAATCGAATGGATTTCACGGCACGCGCGGATTTTGGTGGCTGCACAATGGAGTGACGCAATTCATTTCGTCGTCAGCGGGATTGTTTTTGCGACGGTGGCATTTTGCGTTTTGCGGGCGCTGCCTGTTTTCTGGGAGGGGCTGCGTGATTTCCGCGCGGCCGAGCGGATGAATCCAAATTCTGCGGCTGGCGTTACGCCGCGCGCTGTACGTACGGCGGCGCAGCCAATCGCAGATGCGCGGTGGATTTCATGAGCGTCACCGCGAATCGGCGCAGCCGAATTGCGGCGGTCTTCGATATTGACGGCACGCTATTGCCCGCGCCGTCGCTGGAATTGCGTTTGCTGGCGCATTTGGCGCTCAATGGAGAATTGCATCTGCGCGCGATCGGAAAATGGATGCGAAGTTTGCTGGCGAGTTCGCTTGCGTTGGACGAAAACAAAGCGTATTTGGAGGGAGTGAAAATCAGCGCCGCGCAGGAATGGATCGCGCGCGAATTCGCGGAGTTGGAATTATTTTCGGATGCACTGACGATGGTTGACTGGCATCGCAGGCAAGGCCATGCGATTGTTTTGATTAGCGGAACTTTGGCGCCACTGGCGCGTGCCGTTGGAACTTTGTTGGCAGGCGATGACGAAATCTTCGTGAGGGCGACAGAATTGGAATGTAATGGTGATCAGTGGAACGGGAGATTGGATGGTGAAGCGATTTGCGGGCCCGCGAAGGAGCGAGCGTTGATTCGAATCGCCGCGACAAACAATTTTGATTTGAGCCGGAGCTATGCTTATGCGGATTCGTGGCAGGATCGATGGCTGCTCGGCGCCGTGGGCCATCCTATCGTGGTGAATTCGACGCCAAGAATGGCTCAACATGCGCGCCGAAGTGGATGGCGGCTTCTGAATTGGAATGATCGCGTATGCGTTCCGGTGCGCCGCAAACGCACTGACCATTCCGGCACGGAAATCAGCGGCAAGATTTTCGCGGAGAAAGTTTCGTGGGAATAATTCGTCGCGTACGGGCCGGCGTGGCTGCTGCGTTGGATGATTGCGGCGCATTTGAATGGGTGGCGCTTTCCTATTTGGGATTCAGCGGACTGCTGATGATCCTATTCCGGAAGAATTTGCCGTGCGCCGGACGTCTGCTGGAAATTCACGCAAGCGTGGTTGCATTGATATTTGTGCTGATTATTTCCGCGCGGCGTTCGCTCACTGCAAATTGGGGACGCGGATTATTCGGGCGAATTTTGCGCGTGATGCGGGATTGGTATCCGCAGGCAATTTTTCTTTTTTGTTTTGAAGAATTGGGCGCGCTGGAACAATTGGTGCATCAAGGCTGGCGCGATTCCTGGATGCTCGGTTTCGATCGCTGGATGACCGGGGTAACTCCCACGCTGTGGCTGCAACAACATTTGAGTCCGGCGTTAACGGATTTCATGCAAATGGCGTACCTGAGTTATTTTCTCTTTTTGACAGTACTCGGATTTATTTTGTACATCTGGGGTGCAGATTCAGCCCATGACAATTCTCCAAAACGATTCGCATTCTGGTCAGTGATGACCGGCTCGATGGCCGGCTATGTGATCGGCTACACAATTTCACTTTTCATTCCAGTGGAAAGCCCGCATTATTTTCTTTCCGCTTTGCACACCGTGCCTTTGGATGGCGGCCCGTTTACATGGCTCAGCGATTTAATCGAGCATTACGGCCGCGTGCACGGCGGCGCGTTTCCGTCGGAGCATGTAGTGGGATCATTTGTTGCTCTGTTTGGCGCGTGGCGATTCCGCCGGCGATTGTTCTGGATTTTTCTTCCGTTCTTCATTTGCATGTGCGTTTCCACGGTCTACGTTCGCAATCATTATATTGCGGACGTGCTCGCGGGAATCGTGGTCGGATGGATTGGATTTTACGTAGGGCAACTGTTGATGCGGCTCCCGCGTGCGTGTCCGCAGAATTAAGATTCACGCGCAGTCAAATTTAGAATTGCAGCGGATGGCGGCGAAATTCCGGATGCGCTTGCTCGAAAAGTTGAGCGATCGCTAATAATTCTTCTTCGTCCCACGCGCGTCCGATTAATTGCAACCCGATTGGCAAATTCTGCTCGCTCCAACCACACGGCAATGAAATCGCGGGCAGCCCAGTGAAATTCGCAGGGCGATTCAAGCGAATCAGAGCGCCGCGCACAGGTTCTTCCACCGATTCAATTTCCACAACATTTTCGCCGATTAGCGGCGCGGCGATTGGCGTAGTCGGCGCGATGATGGCGTCCACCTGCGTAAGCGCAGCGTCAAATTCCGCGCGCAGGCGTTGCTGAACTTCGCGCGCTTCAAGATAATCCGCCGCGCGAATTTCCAATCCCATTTCCAGGCGCTTGCGAACATCGTCACCGTAGTCCGCGGAATGCGCGGGAAACCAGCCCTGACTTTGATGATAGCGAACGGCCTCTGCCAGAGCGATCGAAGTGGAAGCATCATCACCATCATTAATATTGGGGAGGGAAACTTCTTCAACAACCGCGCCGAGTTCCTCAAAACTATGCACGGCTAACTTCACGGCCTCGCGAACATCTTCGCTAACGCTTGCGAAAAAATATTCCCGTGGCAAGCCCAATTTCAGCAGACGCTTTTTGGAAAATTGCGGACGCAGGCGCTGCTGAAGCTGGCGCACATC
>DASYNR010000267.1:0-4677 GCA_036008485.1 Candidatus Acidiferrales bacterium
GGACACACCGCGCTCTTCGCAACAGTAGTCTCGCAACCAAATTTCTGGATGAATTACAACGATTTGCCGAAGGTAGCGCCGTTCACAGAATTATTCTTGCAGCACGGCGCAAATCCAAACGCGCGCGCCTCTCTCCGCAAACAATTGAATCCGGGATACGGCGAAGAAACCATGCGCGAATACCGCGACGTCACGCCACTTTCATGGGGCCAACAATTTCGCAAGAAAGTTTTTGTAAGCGAACCCGCCATGGAACTAATCATTGCAAGCGGCGGGCACGCTTAAGCAATTCAGCATGCGCTTACGACTTCGGCGCAGCTACGCTACAATATGGAGCGTCAACTTGAGACAGGGTATCGTGAGCCATCATGTTTGAAAACCTAACAGACAAACTTCAGCGCGCATTTAAAAATCTTCGCGGCCAGGGCAAGCTCACCGAAGAACATCTCGACGCCGCGCTCGCGCAAATTCGCGAAGCAATGCTCGAAGGCGACGTCGCCGTCAGCGTCGCCGACGAACTCCTCGCTAACATTCGCGCCAAAGCGCTCGGCCAGGAAGTGTTGCTGCAGCTTTCTCCCGACCAGCAAATTGTGAAAATCGTTCGCGATGAATTGCTGAATCTTCTTGGCAAACACGCCAGGCCGCTTTTTTCTTCGCGTCCGCCATCCGTCTGGATGATCGTCGGTCTGCAAGGCTCCGGAAAAACCACCACCACTGGCAAGCTCGGCAAATGGCTCGGTGCCAATGGACATCGCCCGATCGCCACTTCCACCGACGTTTATCGTCCCGCTGCCCGCGAACAGCTTGCGCAAGTTGCAAAGGCCGTCGGCGTTTCTTTGTGGCCCGGCCCGAATACCGATAAACCTCTCGAAATTGTTCGCGGCGCAATTCGCGAAGCAAAACTTTCCGCGTCCGATGTAATTCTCGTCGATACCGCAGGCCGTCTGCACATTGACGACACGCTCATGGACGAACTGTCTCAGTTGAAAAAAGAGCTGCAGCCCTCCGAAATTTTATTCGTAGCGGACGCCATGATCGGTCAGGACGCCGTTCGCAGCGCGGGCGAATTTCATCGCCGCCTCGGCCTCACCGGCGTAATCCTCACTAAACTCGATGGTGACGCGCGCGGTGGCGCGGCTCTCAGCATCGGAAAAGTTACCGGCGCGCCCGTAAAATTTATTGGTACCGGTGAAAAGTATGACGCGCTCGAAGCTTTCTATCCCGACCGCATCGTTTCGCGCGTTCTCGGAATGGGCGACGTTCTCTCCCTCATCGAACGCGTCGAGCAAGCCGTCGATCACAAGCAAGCCGCGGAAATGGAACGCAAAATGCGCCGCAGCGAATTTTCGCTCGGCGATTTTCGCGATCAATTGCGTCAGATAAAAAAGATGGGGCCCCTCGAATCCGTTCTCGGCATGCTTCCGAAAATTGGCCCGCTCGCAAATATTCCGAAAGATACGCAGATCGACGAAGGCCGCCTGCGCCGCATCGAAGCCATAATTAATTCCATGACAAATGCCGAGCGCGACGATCACGATCTGCTCGATGGACGCCGCCGCAAACGCATCGCCGCCGGAAGCGGTACCAGCGTGCAGGATGTGAATCAGGTCCTGAAACAATATTTGCAAATGCGCAAAATGGTGAAGCAGTATGGCGCGCTAGCTTCAGCCGGCCGCCTCAAGGGCCTTGCAGGAAAATTCAAAGGTGGCCCAGGCGGCCCGCAATAAATATGCGAACGCGCCTAGCCTCCTTATTTCTTCTCGCGATCATCAGTGCCGCAGCGCTCGCATCTCCGCGCGCATTCCCACAGCGACCAACTACGCCGCCGTCAATCACCTATCCGCCAGAACTCATTTCCACGCTAACAAAAATCCGCGACGCCGCCCTCTCCAGCGACTACGCCTATCGCCAAGTCGCTCACCTCTCAGAAAATATCGGCCCGCGCATTTCCGGATCTCCGCAAGCGCAGCAAGCCGTGGAATATGTTGCCGCCGAACTTCGCAAGCTCGGTCTCGAAGTCACGCTCGAAAAAGTTATGGTCCCGCACTGGATTCGCGGAGAGGAGCGCGCCGAGCTGAGCACTTTCCCCGGTCAGGCTCCGCACACTTCACAAAAAATTATTCTCACCGCGCTCGGCAATAGTCCTGCAACCCCGCCCGAAGGAATCACCGCCGAAGTGATCGCCGTAAATAACTTTGATGAACTCGCCGCGCTCGGCCGCGAAAAAGTTGCCGGAAAAATTGTTCTGTATAACGCTAAATTTGACGAGCGCATGGCCGCCGAAGGCCGCGCCGGCGACTCCTACGATCACGTTTATGCATATCGCAGCGAAGGCGCGCAAAAAGCCGTCGCGCTCGGTGCCGTCGCATCATTAATAAGAAGTCTCGGCGACGCCGATTATCGCCTTACGCACACCGGCTACAGCATCGCCGCCGGAATTCCTGCCGCAGCCGTCACCGCGGAAGATGCGCAACTGATTGCCGATCTCGCCCAACAGGGCCGCGTCACAATGCATCTGGTTCTCACTCCGCAAACTTTGCCGAACACGCAAAGCTACAACGTAATCGCCGATCTCAAAGGTTCCGAGCATCCCGAGCAAATCGTAATCGTCAGCGGACATCTCGATTCGTGGGATTTGGGCACCGGCGCAATTGACGACGCCGCAGGCGTAGGCGTCGCCATGCAAGTTGCAAATCTCTGCAAGCAACTCGGCCTGCGTCCCAAGCGCACTCTTCGCGTAATCGCGTGGATGGACGAAGAAAACGGAACCGCCGGAGGCATCACCTACGGCGCGGAGCACAAATCCGATTCCGCCAATCACATCGCCGCATTTGAAAGCGATCTCGGTGCGGGACATCCGCTCGGAATGGAAGGAAATTTCAAACCGGAAGCCGCGCCCGCTCTTCAGCCGTTCGCAAAAGTTCTCGAATCCATCGGCGCAAATCTTCTTCAACCCACAGGCGCTTCCGGCGCGGATATCGAGCCGCTCGGCGCCGCGGGCGTTCCGGTCTTCGGACTAATTCAAGATAATCGCACCTACTTTCACTATCACCACACGCCCGCGGACACGCTCGACAAAGTGAATCCGCACGAACTCTCAGAAAACGCCGCGCTAATCGCCGTCTACGCCTACGGAATCGCCGACGCGCCCAAGTCTCTCCCGCGTTAGCTGTCGTAGGGGCGGTCCCGATCCCGAAACTTCGGGATGCGACCTGCCCGCCGCGCGAATATTGCAAAACAGAATTCGTAGCGCCGGCTTCCAGCCGACTCCGAATCCTCGTAACAGGGCACGAGTTCACTCGTGCCGTAACTACCGAACGATCCTCCGGGCTTTAGCCCCTGAGCCGCGAGGGGCTGCGATCTCCAATCCAAATTGTAAGATTGCCCCACAGAAATAAATCAACGCACGCGCGAATAAACACCCCGCACGCGGTTATCTCAACACAACCTCAGCCGTCCAAATGATCCCAAAAAATCAACGCGCAACCGGATCGGCCTAACTCTTGCCAATCACTCGCGTAGCAGGAATCTTCGGAACTTCCTTCTTCGGCTTCTTCTTTTCGCGGCTCTGCTTGTCTTTGCTTCCCATAAGAACATCATGCCACAACTCTACTCTGATATGAAATCCACGAGTTTATGCGACAATATAAATTGGAGTGCGGCGGCGCCCTAAGGGTTTTTGTTCATTTTTCAACGAAGGCAGGAACCGATGCGCACCGCCATCTTTGTTTTCGCAATTTCGCTTTTATTCCCCTTCATCTGTCCAGCACAAACTTGCTCCCAAGACGCGATTCAACGCGCCGCTGAAAACGCCAAATTAATTCACGCTCGACTGTTGGCGATAAAAGGCACTAGCCAAGATGAGATCGACTATGACGTTACACCGGCTACCCACCAGCTAATTCGCGCCATGAAGGACGCGCTCACGACGGCAACCAACGAATACTTGCAATGCGAATCGGGGAATTCCGCTGACGCACAAACGATCGAAACAGCTCTCGCAAACCTGATTGGCGCGAATGCGCCGGAATCGGTCCCGCAAAGCACATCAGAAACAACGACGTTCCCCGATCACATCTTCGGAGACGATTTGAGAATCTCAGTAACGCACCCCGATTCCAGCCCCCAACTCGTCGCCATGAAAGCGAGTTTCACAGCGGGCAGTTGCGGCGTAGATACAATGTTACTGATCTACGCGTGGGGCGGTAAAAATTGGAATCAGATGGTTCGGTGGCAAAGTAATGATGACAGCAGCGATTGGCATCCATTCGGAGACTTCTTTGAGTTCGCGGTCCTGCCGCAAAAGGAAAGTGGACGTTGGCTCCTTGCAGTGGCTCACGGATTCCCATGGTGCACGTCTCGCTGGAGCGGTTACAGTCTGGATCTAATTAAGCCTGCGCAAAATTCCGCGCCGCTACGAACGCTTGTTCACAAGAACGCAGGTTACGTGCGGGGCGATATTGACCCGACGTTGAAAGCTGTGCCCGGCGGCTTCGAGCTTCGCCTCCAAACCGGACAGCTAGACCTCGAATACATGACGCGTTTGGGCATCTATCGCTATCGCGTCATCGGCGACAGTTTGCAGCGCGTGCAGCCCATCGCACTTAATGGCAAAGATTTTGTGGACGAATGGCTGCAATCGGACTGGAGTGACGCCATTCACTGGAGCGCAACCAC
>DASYNR010000268.1:0-4242 GCA_036008485.1 Candidatus Acidiferrales bacterium
ACACATGAGCATTAGCCTTGCAGAACTGAAAGAAAAAAGCGTTACCGACCTGGCGAAAATCGCCAAAGAGTTGGACATTCCCGGCGCCAGCGGCATGCGCAAGCAGGAGCTGATCTTTCAGATCCTCCGCGGCCAGACGGAGAAGAACGGTTTGATATTCTCAGAGGGAGTATTGGAATGCCTGCCTGACGGCTTCGGCTTCCTGCGCGCGCCCGAGTACAACTACCTTCCGGGCCCCGACGATATTTACGTCTCGCCTTCGCAAATCCGCAAATTTGACCTGCGCACCGGTGACACTGTTTCCGGCCAGGTTCGTCCGCCGAAAGATGGCGAGCGTTATTTCGCGCTGATTAAAGTGGAAGCGGTAAATTTTGAAGATCCGGAAGTGGCGCGCAACAAGATTTTCTTCGATAACCTGACGCCGCTCTATCCGCAGAACCGCATCCGTCTTGAAACGACAAAAGAAAATCTCACCGGCCGCGTGCTGGACATGCTTTGCCCCATCGGCAAAGGCCAGCGCGGATTAATTGTCGCGCCGCCGCGAACCGGAAAAACGATGATGCTGCAATCCATCGCGAATTCCGTCACCACAAATCACCCGGAAGTTGCGCTGATCGTGCTGCTTATTGACGAGCGCCCGGAAGAAGTTACCGACATGCAGCGCACCGTGAAGGGCGAAGTGATCAGCTCCACATTTGACGAGCCGCCGCAGCGCCACATTCAAGTTGCGGAAATGGTTTTGGAGAAAGCGAAGCGCCTCGTCGAACACAAGCGCGATGTCGTCGTGCTGCTGGATTCGGTGACGCGTCTTGGCCGCGCCTACAACGCCGTCACGCCTCCATCGGGCAAAGTATTGAGCGGCGGTATTGACGCAAACGCATTGCAACGTCCCCGCCGATTCTTCGCCGCCGCGCGAAATGTGGAAGAAGGCGGTTCGCTCACAATTATGGCCACTGCGCTCGTCGACACCGGAAGCCGCATGGACGACGTCATCTTTGAAGAATTCAAAGGTACTGGCAATATGGAAATTAACCTGGATCGCCGGCTCGTTGACAAGCGCATTTTCCCGAGCATCGACATCAATCGCAGCGGCACGCGCAAAGACGAATTGCTGCTGCCCGCTGACGAATTGAATCGCATTTGGGTTCTGCGCAAAGTGCTCAGCCCGCTTTCGCCGGTCGAAGCGATGGAATTGTTGCTCGGCAGACTTTCCAAGACGAAGAATAATGCGGAATTTCTGGCTTCGATGTCGGGTGGACCGGGAAAGTAATTTCTAGCTGCTTGGCGGATGAAACGCTTCAGGAGTTTCTGTTCTGCGAAGAAGATTGCTGCAGGGCTTAGTTCTCGGCGGTTAAATAATTCCAAATAACTTTTGGCGAAGAATTTCTAGGCGGATTCGCGTTCGCGCGCGAGCTGCGCGATCAACCGCGCGGTCTCTACCGCGTCCATCGCGGTATTGTCCACAAGAACTGCGTCTTTTGCGCGCACCAGAGGAGACGCGACGCGCGTTCGGTCGCGCAAGTCACGCTCGCGGACTTCTTCCACAACTTGCGCAAGCGTCAAGCCGTCGCCCTTTTGCTGATGCTCGCGCCAGCGCCGCGCGGCGCGCATTTCTACGGAGGCGTCCAGAAATATTTTTAGTTCCGCGTGTGGAAAAACAACTGTGCCGATATCGCGGCCTTCCATCACCACTGCGCCACGACTACCCGCGCGGCGCTGCTCGTCTACTAGAAGTTGGCGTACGCCGGGAATTAATGCCACGCGAGATGCAGCTTGCGAAACTTCCGCGGTGCGAATCGCTTGCGTAACATCTTCGCCATCGAGCAAAACTTTTTGTCCGTCCGCACCGCGTTCCAAATCAATGTGCGTTTCTCGCGCGAGATTTTCCAGCGCCGCCGCATCACTCAACGAAACGCCGCGCCGAATTGCTTTAAGCGCGAGCGCGCGATACATCGCTCCGCTATCCAGATACGTGTAGCCGAGCAGTTCGGCCACGCCGCGAGCCACGGTACTTTTTCCGGAGCCGACCGGCCCGTCAATCGCGATGATTAATTTGCCCATGAAATTTAAATTCGATGAAAAGCGCGCTCAATTTCGCGCACGGAATATCGCAACACCACCGGACGCCCGTGCGGACAACTCATCGGCGCTTCCGTTTTCGCCAGCGCGGCCAATAGCCATTCCATTTTTGTTTGGTCCAGCGGCATATTTATTTTGATCGCCGCGTGGCATGAGGTTGTCGCGGCAATGCGCGATTGCAGCCAGTCCATCGAGATGGCCTGATTTTCGCGCTCGACTCCGTCTAGAATTTCCACCAACAATTTTTCCGCGTCGCCCGCGGAAATTCCCGCCGGAGTGGCCTGAATCGCCACGCTGCGCGGACCCATTTGCGAAACCTCGAATCCATTTGCGGCAAGCTCGTCGGAAATTTGCGCGAAGATCACTTCTTGCCGCGGAGTGAGTTCTACAATATGTGGCATCAACATTCGCTGGCCGGTCATTTGCCCTTCGCGCCGCGCCTTCAAATGCTGCTCAAACAGAATTCTTTCGTGCGCCACGTGCTGGTCGATGATCCAAAGTCCTTCGCCATTCACGGCAACAATGAAACTTGCATTCACCTGCCCCAGCGGCTTCAAATCGGTGAGACTTTCAGCCGTTGCCGCACGATCGCTGCTCTGCCCGTTTGCGGCATTCTGAAATTGTTCTGCAATATGCGCGCCGGACTTTTCAAAAAATGGGCCGGAGCCGACGCCGTAGGAAATTCCTTCCGCATTATCAAATCGCAGACGCTGCGCTTCGGGACGCATCGGCGCGCCCGTCAATTCAAATCCACCTTCGGAATTTCCGCCGGCTGCAATTGCTGGCGCGGCGACGGAATCAAATCCTGAGGACATCGGCGGAATCACTGCGGCAGGAACTCCCGGCACGGATGGTACGGGTCCGTTCGGAAAACTTTCCACTGAACCGAATCCTCGGCCGAATCCGAATCCTGCGGCCGCGCCGGCCGCTGTTGCGGCAGGAGCCGTTGGAATTCCAAACGCTTCGGGGAAATTCGCAATTGGACGCGCATGCGAAAGCGCTTGGCGGATTGCGTCGCGCGTGAAGTCATGTACGAATTGCGAATGGCGGAAGCGCACCTCAATTTTTGAAGGATGAACGTTTACGTCCACTTCTTCGTGCGGCAAATCCACGAACAGCAACACCGCGGGAAACACGGAAGGCGGCAGAATATTCCGGTACGCTTCGCTGATCGCGTGCAGCAAAACTCGATCGCGCACCAACCGGCGATTCACGAAAACATAAATCCCATTTCGATTCGGCCGCTGCACTTGCGGGCGCGAAGCAAATCCTGAAATTGTAATTACCGACGCGCGCTCGGATTCTTCGAGTACTGGCTCCGTCATCGCCGCCCGAACAGGCGCGGATGTCGGCGGAATTTCAAACAATTCTTCCAGCGCCTGACGTCCAAACAATTGATAAACGCGCTCGGCAAGTCCTGCAATTCCCTGCTGCGGTTTTTCAGCGCCCTCCGCATTCTCGGTTTCGCTTGCGACTGCAAGTGTTGGCTGAATCGTCGCCGCCGAAACATTCAGAATTTCTTGCGTGGGAGTTTTCAGCACGAATTGCCGGTCGGGATGCGCCAGCGCGTAATGCGTCACCAGCGAAGCAATATGTCCTAGCTCTGTCGTCTCTGACTTCAAAAACTTTCGCCGCGCCGGTACCGAATAAAATAAATCAGAAACGCTGATGGAAGTTCCGGCGGGTACTCCGGCGGGCTTCACTCCAAATAATTTCCCTGCGCCGAATTCAATTCGCGTGCCCTGGTCTTCGTCCGCCGTGCGCGTTTCCAGAACTAGTCGAGAAACAGCGGCGATCGTCGGCAAAGCTTCTCCTCGGAACCCGAGCGTCGCAATGCTCAGCAAATCATTCGCCGTGCGCAATTTGCTCGTCGCGTGACGCTCAAATGCGAGCAGCGCGTCGTCATGCGCCATGCCGTATCCGTCATCAATCACGCGAATCAGGCGTTTGCCGCCAGCTTCAATTTCAATGCGAATGCTGCGCGCGCCGGCGTCCAGCGAATTTTCCAGCAGCTCTTTCACAACCGACGCAGGCCGCTCAATAACTTCTCCCGCGGCGATTTGATTCGCCACCGCTTCCGGCAATATTCTGATTCTGCTCATTCGTCCTTTACTGCGATTCCCAAATCATTTAATTGGCCAGCGTCCACCACCGAAGGCGATT
>DASYNR010000269.1:0-8331 GCA_036008485.1 Candidatus Acidiferrales bacterium
GGCCAACCAATCGCCATCGCACCGGCTTCCACAAATTCGCGTCGAATGATTGCGCGCCTGAAACAATCGCGCCAAGAATTACAACGGCGAAAATTCCGATACTAATCTGAAGCGCACTCCACTTTTGCGAACGCATCGCGCGGTTCCTCCGAAATATTTAGCTGACGCGAGATTCTATCGCCAATAGTAGTCGAGCGGAAATGTTTTATGAGGTTGTAAGGTTGTGGGGGCGGGTCTGCGACCTGCCCGATTCGGTAGAGAACATTCAACTCAATCGAACTACGGATGCCGAAAGCCGGTCAGTTGGTGCTGCGTCAAATCCAAGGTGAACCGGTCCAGCGTTTGTCCCGGAGTTGCGGCGTCTGTCACGCCCACAAATTCGCAGGAAAAAAGCGCCGGGGAAACAGTGATGCGCAAGAATCCAAAATTTGTAGCAAGATAATTCTCCAGCGTCAGCCGGTTCCCTTTTCCGTCGCCATCGCTTGAATCCACGGGAGTGCGCGGCGGGGGCGCGGCCCCATGTTTCAGTCCGCTTAAATTATAGAAGCCGCCCGTTCCAGCGACGACGTACGGAATCTGCCGGAGCACGCCGTTCACGGTCAGGTACCGCGTGTAGCGCTCGTACATGTGCGCGTGGCCGGAAAAAATCGCGTCGGGAGTCACTCCGCTTTTCGTGCAAGCATCGTCAATGTCGCTTAACATTTCCGGACTGGGGCTGTGCTGTGTGCTCCCCGTGAAAGGCGGATGGTGAACCGCCAAAATCACCGCGCCCTGAATTCCATTTTTTCGGTCCGTGGCGGCTTGTTGCAATTGGCTGATCAAAAAGTTTTTCTGATCCTGGCCAACAATCTTGTCCGCGATCACTCCCTGCGTAGTTCCTTCCGAAGTGTTGGAATAGAGGCCGATAATTTTCACGAACGGCGCGTTCAATGTGAAATAGACGCCGGGTTGCGTCATCGCCGTCCGTGCAATTCCCGCTGCTTCAGGAGTGTGCACGGGCCTAGGCGAGCAGAACTGCGCACGGAACGCGTCCAGCGATTTCCCCGTTTCCGCTTTGTAAACCACGGCGTCGTGATTGCCCGGAATTGCAAAAATCGGCGCGGGATAATCACGATACGGATCGTAAAACTGATCGTAGTAATACTGCGCCTGGCCAAAATAATAAACGACGTCACCAAGATGAAAGAAAAATGCCGGGCGCGCGGAAGGGTCCGTAGCGGCGAAATCCTCCACCATCTTATCGGCCACCAGAAATTGCGGCTCAGGAGTTTTAATTCCACCCGTGTCGCCAACGCAGTGGAATGTCAGCCGGTCCGTGTACGCATTCAGCGCGCCGGCTGGCAGCACATCGCTCAGTGACATCACCGGCGGATTTTTGCGCGGCGCAGGAATTGGCTCAATCACTGCGCTGGGCGTGATGGCGGTATCCGCGGTGACGGCAGCTTTGCTGAAACTTGAATAGTTGTCAGGTGAAGCTTGTTGGTCTGCAAAAACATAGCTGCTCTTTGTAGCCGTCGCAGTTGTGGCGGACACTTTCTTCTTGGTAGTTTTCTTCGTGGGCACGGGCTCCTCCATTGTTTAAGGCAGGCCGCCCGGTGGGCGGCGGCAAATTTCCGCGGAGTATATCAACATTTGTGTTAACTGTGTATTACATGGCTTTCGCCATGCCCTGGATCTGTTGACGTCGTAGGGGCGGGTCTGCGACCCGCCCGCTTCCGATTTAGCAATGTCACGAGTTTCTCTTGCTCCCGCAACTCTCGAGCGATAGCATTCGCCTCAGCGCGTTTCGCGATAAGTTCCAAGGAGCTTCCATGCTAAATCGCCGCAATTTCCTCAGCAGTGCCGCCGGAATCGCTGGAGCTGGTTTAATCGGCGGAAAACTTTTTGAAAATTCCCTGCTGGCGCGCGTGCAATCCGCACCGCGCGAATTGCCTCCTACATCCTTGTTCCAGAGCGATCCGGATTCCTACTGGGTGGAATTGCGCAAGCAATTTTTAATTCCCGAAGACGAAGTTTATTTGAACGCAGGCACCGTCGGCGCAAGTCCCGCGCCAGTGTTGAAAGCCGTGTTCGATGGCTACAACGAAACTGAAAAAATGAACGATGAAAATCCCGAGGATTATCCGATTTGGGGATACGGCCCTTGGAACGAATTTCGCGATCCGATCGCCGCGTTCGTCGGATGCGGACGCGAACAAATCGCAATGGTGCGCAATGCCACCGAAGCGAACAATTACATTGCCAACGGAATTGACATGAAGCAGGGCGATGAAGTTCTGATGACCGATCAGGAACACGGCAGCGGATATTCTCCGTGGGAATTGAAAGCAAAACGCTACGGCATCGTCGTGAAAAAAGTTACGCTGCCGCGTCCCGTGCAAAATCCTGCGCAAGTGCTGAATCTTTTTAATGACGCGATCACTCCGCGCACGCGCGTCATATTTTTCAGTCACATCACCACGGATACCGGCGTGATTTTGCCTGCGAAAGAACTTTGCGCGCTGGCGCGCACGAAAGGAATTATTTCCGCCGTCGATGGCGCGCAGGCCATCGGCATGATGCCGCTGCACCTGCACGAAATTGGCTGCGACATCTATACCTCCAGCCCGCACAAGTGGCTGCTCGCACCGAAGGGCACCGGCGTCCTTTTCATGAGAGATGAAATAGTCGATCGCGTTTGGAGCACCGTCGTCACCGGAGGATGGGACACTTTGCACACCGCCGAACGCTTCCAACATTTTGGCAGTTCCAATGTGCCGCAACTGTGGGGCCTGCGCGCCGCCATCGATCTTGCAAATAAAATTGGAATGGATCGAATCGAGCGGCGACACAAACAAATGGCCGACTACATTCATGCGGAAATGATCAAGCGCGGCGCGCAAAGTGTCACCTCACCCGACGCGACAATGCGTTGCGCGATTGCAACAGTAAATGTTCCGCCGATTGACCGCATGCAACTCGAAACCTGGATGTGGAAAACGCACAAAATTAAAATTCGCGGCAGCCAGCCATCGAAACTGCGGCTGTGTACTCCATATTATTTGCTGAAGGCGGATATCGATCGCTTCCTGGAAAAGTTTGACTCCTACAAAAAGGAAAATCATATCGGATGAGCGCAACAAAGATTTATGCGGGCACATCGGGATGGGCTTACGCGAGCTGGAAACCAGATTTCTATCCGGCCAAACTCAGTTCCAAGAAATTTCTGGAGTACTACTCAAGCCGCCTGAATTCGGTCGAAGTGAACTACACATTCCGCACCATTCCGACCGAGAAATTATTGGAGGGATGGATTGCAGCGACTCCGCCCGATTTCAAATTCGCGATCAAGGCTCATCAGCAAATCACTCACTTCAAACGTCTGCGCGATGCGGGTGGAATAACGGCGGACTTCCTGGATTCACTGAAACCTTTGAGCAAAGCGAAGAAGTTAGGGCCGGTTCTATTTCAACTCCGCGGAGATTTCAAATGCGATGTGCCGCGTCTGAAGGATTTCGTCAAGGGATTGCCTCGCGGAACTCAGGTTGCTTTCGAGTTTCGGAATGTGGCGTGGTTCTGCGATGAAGTGTACGACGTTTTGCGCAAGGCAAATGTGGCGCTGTGTCAGGCCGAAAGCGATGACATAGAAACTCCGGACGTGTTAACTGCCGATTTTTCCTACTTCCGATTGCGGAAGAAACACTACTCGGCGAAGGCTCGCGAAGTCATCGCGAAAAAGGTTGTAGCTCAAGCGCAAAAGGGCGAAGTTTTTGCGTATTTCAAACACGAAGACGCACCCGACGGAGCGCTGTATGCAGAAGACCTGTTGAAGCCTGGCGCGGCTGGCTGAAGACTTTGCGCCGACCCTTTGGTTTTGCCGCTATGCGCCATGAATGTCCGCGCGCTTCACTTATTCTTGAACCGTCGGCTGGCCAGATTCCGGCGCTGCGTAATAATCAGAAAGCAATTTCCTTCCCGTCGGACTGAACAGCCGGAACTTTGCGATGCCGATTTTCTGCAAGCGGCATTTCATTGTGGTAGCAAGAACTCCGAATCCGTATTTCACGCTGCGCGAAAAATTAATCGATGACGCTTCATCGAAATATTTCGTCGGGCAGGAAACTTCGCCGATGCGATAGCCGAAAAAAATACATTGCGTGAGCATTTCATTATCGAAAACAAAATCATCTGAATTTTCCAGCAGCGGCAAATTCAGAAGCACTTCTTTTGAAAACGCCCGAAACCCAGTGTGATACTCGGAGAGTTTTGCGCCTGCAACTAAATTCTGAAATGCGGTAAGAAATCGATTCGCAACATATTTGTAAAGCGGCATTCCGCCGCGCCGCGCACCACCGCCGATAATTCGCGAGCCCAGCACAACATCGTAAACGCCATACGCGATCATGCTGGCCATCGACGTGACCAGCAGCGGCGTGTACTGGTAATCGGGATGCACCATCACAACAATATCTGCTCCTGCTGCGAGCGCTTCGCGATAACAGGTTTGCTGATTGCGTCCGTAGCCAAAATTCCTTTCGTGGACATAAACTTGCAGACCTAAATCACGGGCGATCTTCGCCGTGTCGTCAGTGCTGTAGTCGTCAACTAATATTTTTAGATCAACGGATTCCGGAAGTTCGCTCACAGTTTGCGCGAGCGTCTTCGCCGCGTTGTACGCGGGCATCACGACGGCGATGCGTTTTCCTTTAATCATTGGCAATCATTGTGTTGTCTGATTCCAGATTGCCTTAGCGATGCTTTCGTAGCAAGAGCGCGATGATTCTCGTGAGTAACTATTTTGGAATTGAAACAATTCCTGCGACAGCCAAAATTACCAGCAGCGGATCAAGTGGATGCCGATAGGGAATTTCGTAGGTCGTCAAATAATAAATAATCGGATAAACGAGCAAGCAAATCGCAAACGCCCACGCAACATTACCATCGTAGTGAAAGGTGCGGCGCAATCCGATGAACGCGAAAATTGTAATCGCCGTACAAAATGGAATATTCGCGGCCTGGCCGGGATTGTCTTTAATCCACTGCGGCGATAAATTCCAAATGCCCGTCCAAAAATCTAGAAATCGTTTGAAAACTAGGTAGGCGTAAACTCCGCGATGCGCGTGAATGAACGCGAAGGCCTGCTCCTTCTTGTGATCCATGTATGCGATTTCGCCGGTCTGCAACATCTCTGACATTTCGCGCGGGCTGTGCGGCGGATCCAGTTCCGCGTGCCAATATTCAGAAGTGTCCAAAGTATTTCCCACGCGCAGATGCAAACCAAGGTTCGAGCGCATCGGAATAAAGCGATCAAACACTTCATAGTTGCGAACAACCCACGGCAAAATGCACAGCATCGCGATCAACGCAGCAACTGCAGCTTGCGGAATGCATCGGCGATCGCGCGCACGCAGACGAAACCAAATCCAAATCACCAGCGCGCACAGTAACGGAAGAATTGTCGGATTATTCAGTCCAATTAATCCGCCGAGCAATCCGAGATCAATCCAAGCCCACCAAGTTGCGTTGTCTTCTGCTAAATGCAACACGAGCCAGAGAAGCAGCGCGAACATGAATGCGGAAAGACTTGTGGACCAAATTGTTCCGGCGGAAATTGCAATCGCGTAGGGAAAAAACGCCCAAGCCCAACCGGAAATTTTCGCGATGCGCGAACCAAATATGCGGCGCGCAATAAAATAAATTGGAATGCATGTGATCGCTGAAGTTAAGCTCTGGGTCGCGAGCAAAATAAGCGCGGAAGCTTTGCTATAAATTCCAAATAATTTAAAAACTCCGCCAACAATTAAAGGATACAGCGGGGGCAGCGCCGCCGTCGGGCCGCTATCTCCCTGATACGGATTCGCGAATCCGTGACCCGAAGCAAGAGCGCGGCCGACTCGTCCAACTTCCCAACCGTATCCAAAATAATCTTCGGCCGGATCCAGCAAATACTTGTACGTGAAAAGCGCGGTCAGCAAACGGATTGCGAGTCCCGCCAAAACCATCCACATCAGCGAGCGGCGGATTTGCTCTTTGCTGGTTGTGATGTCGAAATTATTTTCCATTCGGTTTGTCGAAGATTACGCGCAAATTGAAATTTCTGTTTGCGCGGCGCTCACTTCGGCCGAACGAAGTTTACCGCGGAAGTATTTCCTCCGCACACCAGAATTCCCACGCGCTCGCCGCGCTTCGGTTTGTAGCGTTCGCTCAACAATGCAGCGGATGCAGCGGCGCCGCCCGGCTCCGCAACCACGCGAAATGTTTTCCACAAAGTTTCCTGCGCTTGCTGGATGGCGTCGTCCGAAACCAGCACGACACTCGAAATATATTTTTGCGCGATGGGAAACATCAATTCGCCAACACGCTTCGGAGCCAATGAATCCGCGGCGATTCCGCCGGCTTCGCTATCCACAGGATGCCCGGCTTTCAGCGCGTTCCATAGTGTTGGAGCGGCTTCCGGCTCAACGCCGATCACATTCACGCGGCCCGCAAAATATGCGGCAACTCCGCCGATTAATCCCCCACCGCCAACGGCAACCAAAAGCGTATCCAATTTTGGCGCCTGCTGTTCAATTTCCAAGCCCACGCTTCCCTGGCCCATCATTGTTTCGATTTGCTCGAACGCGTGTATCGGCATCGCGCCGGATTCCGCCACCCATTTTTCGCTGGCGACCAGCGCGTCAGCATAGCGCTCTCCGGCGATTACAAGTTCCGCGCCGAATCCGCGGATGCGTTCCATTTTTTCCGCCGATGCGACCGCGGGCACAAATATTTTCGCGGGCTTGCCAAGTTTCATTGCGGCGAAGGCCACGGCCACTCCGTGATTTCCTCCGGAAGCGGCCACAACTCCTGCGCGAGGAACTTTGCGTGTGAGGAGATTTGTGAACGCTCCGCGCGCTTTGAATGATCCAGCGTGCTGGAATAATTCCAACTTAAATGTGATCCTGTGTGAAGACGCTAGACCGAAATCCGCGGCATCAATTTCAAGTATCGGAGTGCGGCGAATGTGCGGCTGAATTAGTTTGTAATTCTCGGCAATCGATTTCCGATTGACGATGCGTTCACGATGATTGCCGGTTGCGCGATTGGGAGAAAGTTTCTTCATATGAGTTTGTTTCTTCATCTGAAATCAATACCATGCCCGCAAAAATCGCCCTACAAAATTCCAATTCACAAACGCTCAGCGCGCGAGACAATTTGGTTTGCGTGCAATATCGGAAAAATTGTCGAAAGGTATCAAAAACTTTTTGGTGCCCGGGAGAGGACTCGAACCTCCACAGCCTTTCGACCACTAGAACCTGAATCTAGCGCGTCTGCCAATTCCGCCACCCGGGCACATTCAGCAGGACTACGAGGAATCAAAATTGTGCACGCGGGCTTAGGCTTTGTCAACGCAACGGAATATCAACAAACAGTCAAAAGTTCATAGTCTAGAGTTCAGAGTTCGTTCTAGTTCCCGCGAGCGTTTTCGGTAGCCGGCCGAAAAAGCCTCGGGTTCGGAGAACCCGAGCTACACCCAATTCCAAGACGGAGTGTGCCACCCTCAAGGGTGGCGCTACATTAAAGCGAGTTCAAAAGCGGGCGGCGGTAGTAACTATATTGATACCCAACCCCCTCCCCCCCTGTTTTGAGCATCAGTGTGAAAACAAAGGGGTTAGGTCGGTCGATCTTGGCATGAATATCAAAACAAAGGACTTAGCTCCTAATGAAAGGATCGGGGTGCAAGTCATTTGTTTTGACATTCTTACGCGTTCCTCCGACAGTTTTGAATATTCGAGTCCAGCAGGTTGGGCGGGGCCTATTCTGGAGTGAGTCACCCGTGATGAATGACTACTTCAATTCAAGTGACGCGGGGCCGTAGCGAACCACGCCCCGTCGTCCGCGCACGCCATGTGCGCGAAACGGATCGTCCAAGTCTGCGGTTCAGAGTAGCGCGGGTGGTGGGAGTTAGTCAATTGAATAATAGTACTAGGTACTAAAGATTTGGCGGGGCAAACTTTTCGAATGGAATTCGGATGGACGCGGTAATAGCTGTCACGGGTCACAGATATTCATCCGCTAGTGCGCGGACGTCGGGATCTTGGCATTGGGTATTTCAATCGCCCCGGACCATCGCGCTCTGTTCGGATCGGCGGTCTTCTCAATCGAGAGTCGCGCACGCAGGTAGAAAGAGCGCTTGTCGCCGACGTGATATTCCCAAGCCAGACCTGGGGTGAGAGCGAGAGAGGAACGCGTCTCCTTCAACGATGGGGGCGGATGCCCGGTGATGTTGATACGCCTGTGGCGAGAATTGCCTTTCGTCCATCGGAGGAGATGGCGCGAACTTCTGTGTCGAACTCAAAATTTGCGACGTTG
>DASYNR010000270.1:0-5183 GCA_036008485.1 Candidatus Acidiferrales bacterium
CGTGCAGGACTTAATCACCGAAGGCCGCGTACACCGTGCGTCGCTGGGAATTCCCAATCCGCTCGAACTCTGGCCGGATCTTGCCGAAGCGTTGGGTTTTTCTTCTAATCAGGGAGGCTTGCTGATTCAACGCATCAGCGCAAATAGTCCCGCGGCACGCGCTGGATTAAAAGCAGGCGACCAGGTGCGGCGGCTTGGCTTCTTCCAGCAGATCATTCTCGGCGGCGATTTAATTGTGGCGATTGACGGCAAGGACATCACGCGCAAACTCGATCTCGACGTAATCCTGAATCACAAGAAGCCCGGCGACATCGCGCGCGTCACAATTATTCGCGGCGGAAAGAAAATGGACGTCAACGTGACGCTGGGCGAAGCTTCTCAATCCAGCGATCGCTGAGTGGCGTCGCCTACGAGTGGCCTACGCATTCCAATTTTCGCGCGCTCGAGCTTTCTCTTCGGCCGAAAGTGAAAACCATTTTTCAGCAGCCGACTGCACGCGCTCCAACTCGCGCTGCATCTCCGCGTGCTTGGCCTCCACTGTTTCGCGATCCGCGTCTCCCGGCACTTCAATCGGCGGCGCAAAAATCATCACCACCTGCGAAAACGGACGCGGAATCTGCAGAGCATCCCAGGTATTCAACTTCTTCGCGTGTTCGTACCCAACATGAAAAACTTCAATCGGGCATCCCGTGCTTCGCGCCAAAATTGCTGGCCCCGGCTTCGCCACGAATCGCGGCCCGCGCGGCCCGTCAATGGTAAATCCCACGTCGTGACCTTCGTTCAACTCGCGCTCGAGTTCCGCCAACCCGCGAAGACCGCCGCGCGTGGAACTTCCCAGCGCCGTTCCAAATCCAAATTTCTTGATAATCCGCCCAATCCATTGACCATCAAAATTTGTGCTGTGCAACACCACCACGCCGCGATTGCGTCCCCAATACAGTACTCCCAAAATTCCGCAGTGCCAGAACGTCCAAACAATTCTCCGA
Source organism: Candidatus Acidiferrales bacterium (assembly GCA_036008485.1). Lineage (GTDB taxonomy): Bacteria > Acidobacteriota > Terriglobia > Acidiferrales > UBA7541 > DASTCZ01. The sequence goes on from DASYNR010000270.1 coordinate 987, forward strand.
CGCTGCGCATAAATCCGCTCGGCGTGCTGCCATCCCAGAATTTCGTATCGCAGCGTGCATCCAATCAGACGTACGCCGGTTGAAACCACTGCCGCAATAATGGGGATTTGCATTCGCCGCCACAGCGAATATTTCGGCAGCCGCGCATCGAAATGAGCGTTCGGCGGGGACTGGCCCGCAGTGGACTTTTCTGATTCTGGCATCGCGTATAGTATAGGCGAACCGATTGCGTGCCGCTTCAGCGATTCCGGCAGCGCGTCGGCGGTGAACACAGTCCCGAATCCGGCTGGCCGCATCTAAATCACAGTGAAGAATATCTCTTTGCACGCATGCCCAATGTCGGCGCGGTTCTCGCGTGAATCGCGAGCATTTCGTATCACCTCGCAATTCTTCCGAACGGCGATTACTCTAGCGCTGACGATTTCCGCTTCCGCAGAAATTCACGCGCAACGCACTCGCGAACTTGTCGGCCACGTCGAAGGTCATGACTTTGTCGTCGAAAATTCCCTCGGCGAGCCAGTTCCGGCGGGAGAACTCGCCGAACATTTATCCAGCGGCAACCGGCTCGTCGTGCGTTCCGGCCAGGCGCGAATTATCCTTGAAGGCGGCGGAGACATTTTAATTTGCGGCGCCGCGCAACTTGAATTGCTGAAAGCGCAGGGCGCGATTACCATCGCGCTCGATCACGGAACGCTTCGTGTGCATGTGAGAAAATCAGATCCCGTTTCAGTATTCACTCCGCTCGTTCTTGCGACGACGGTTTCAATCGGTGGTGGCGAGCGCGACGTTACGGTCGGTCTGGAACCGACCGGAGAAATGTGCATTCGCGCGAAAAGCGGCGCCGTGCGCGTCGGCCAACAATTAAGCGGAGAAAGTTTAATCGTTCCTCAATTCGGCGGACTAACGCTTTCGGGAGGGCAAATTAACGCAGTGTCTGCTTCGGCGCCCGGCTGCACCTGTGAAGCCGATGCAGCAAAACTCGCGCCGCCACGGGTGAACGTCACTCGGCAAATTCCCGGCGAAAATGTCGTGATCGGTGATCCGCTGCCGCAATACAGTACGCAACAAATCGCTACTCCGCTTCCACAAGCTTCATCAACAACGATTGTGGCCGTTCCTCCGGTCGTCGACGAATCCCCTGTGATGGTGATCATGCCGCCGCTCGTATTCAACGCGTCGAATCCCGACGAGCCGACGAATGCGACGCTGCAAACAATCGCGCTCGCGCGCGCTGTCCGCGTGCGAGAAGATACAATTATCCGCGGAACGGTTGAAGCAAAAGGAATTTCAGGAAATACTCCGGCGACGAAAACAAATTCGGATGCAAATGCAGAACACTCCGGAGTTTTCGCGCGAATCGGTGGATTTTTCCGAAGACTCTTCGGCGGGTCATCTTAACTCCGAATCAACGAATCGTTAGCGCAGCTACGAAACACACTCACATGCCTTCATAATTCGGGCCGCCTCCGCCTTCAGGCGGAACCCAGTTAATAATTTGATATGGATCGGCGATATCGCACGTCTTGCAGTGAACACAATTCGACGCGTTAATTTTCAATCGCGCCGCGCCTTTTTCGTGGACCATTTCGTAAACGGCGGCTGGACAAAAATACTGGCACGGATTTCCGTATTCGGTCACGCACTTATTAGCGCAAACGTCAGGCTCAGTTACGACGAGATGGCACGGCTGATCTTCTTCATGACGCGTTCCGGAATGATAAACGTCCGTCAGCCGATCGAAAGTTAGCGCGCCATCACCTTTGAATCGCGTGGACTGATCGACCAGTTCATTGCCACGATTCAACCTTGAGTATTCCTCATAGCCCGCGGGCGCGCGCATTGGATCGACAAATCCGCGTCCACCGGAAATCATTTGCACTGCGGTATTGAATAATCCGCGGAGAAATCCATGCTGATATCCCTGATGAAAATTTCGCACCGACCACAATTCTCTCCGAACCCAGCTTGCTTCCAGTTTTTTCTGATAAGAAGAAAGTTTCGCCGCGGAAGTGTCTCCATCGCGAAGCGCTTCAAAAATTGTTTCGGCAGCGAGCATCCCACTCTTGATAGCGGTATGAATTCCCTTCAGCCGCTGGGAATTCAGCAGGCTCGCGGAATCGCCGATAATAATTCCGCCGCTCACTGTGCTGCGCGGACTGGAATACCATCCGCCATACGGCACAGTTTTCGCGCCGTAGCGCACCATCTTTCCGCCTTCTAAAATTTTCTTCACGAACGGATGCGTCTTATATCGCTGAAACGCTTCGTGCGGATCGAACAGTGGATCGCGATATTCCAGACCAATTACCATTCCCAGCGAAACGCGATTATCTTTCAGTCCGTAAATCCATCCGCCGCCATAAATATCAAAAGGCAGCGGCCAACCGAGCGTGTGCGCGACAAATCCCGGCGCGATACGCCCTGCCGGAACTTCCCACAATTCTTTTATTCCCAGCCCATATGTTTGCGGATTCACGCCGTCCAGCTTGCATTCGTTCACAAGTTGCTTCGTCAGCGAGCCACGTGGACCTTCCGCCAGGACCGTAATTTTCGAGCGCAGTTCGTAACCGGGCGCGTAATTGTCCTTAGGTTTGCCGTTTTTATCGACGCCCTTATCTTCCGTGATGACTCCGGAGATGCCGCCATTTTCGTAAATCAGACTAGCGCCGGCAAATTGCGTGAAAAGATTCACGCCTTCCTTTTCCACCAGCCCGCCGAGCCACTTCACCAACTTGTTCAGCGAAACAATATAATTTCCATGATTGTGAAACGGCGGCGGAGTAACCGGAGATTTCCACGCTCGCTTGCCGGTGAAATAATAAAAAGCGTCGCTGGAAACTTGCGTGTCGAATGGCGGCGCTTTCTCAAAATCCGGCACCAGTTCGCGCATCGCGACGGGATCCATGATTGCGCCGGAAAGTTGATGCGCGCCGATCTCGCGCGCTTTTTCCAGCACATAAATATTTTCAGTGGAAAGTTCAGGCTTCGCGCCGGACGCGTTGTGCTTGCGGATCAAATTGGAAAGGTGTAGCGCGCAGGCGAGTCCCGCTGGACCCGCTCCCACAATTAATACATCGGCATCCAACCGTTCGCGTTCAATCGTCACGAGATTATTCTAGCAAACTCTGAGCTTGGAATTTTCACAGAGGAAAGACGAGCTGGAGAGATTGGCACGTTATGCGCCGGCACTTTTGCTGCGCATCGTGTGCATAATCTTTGTCGTGTCGCTCGGCAGCGTAAGCCCTTTCACGATGTATTCTTGTTCAATCACGCCGAACACCCGCTTCAATTCAGGAACCGCGGCCTCAATTGTGGGCATCACCGCGTAACATCCCTTGATCGCGGGAATCTCAGCGACCCAAGTGTTGTCCTGCTGACGGTACAGGACGATTTTGTAATCCTCAAATTGCACGGATTTGTTGCCTCAGAAATGCTCAGCCCGCTTTCGATTTTTCAAGTTCTTCGGTCAACGCCGGAATCAATTCAAAAATATCGCCGACGATCCCGTAATCCGCTACTTCAAAAATCGGCGCGTTCTGATCTTTATTGATCGCCACAATCGTGCGCGAGCCTTTCATTCCCACCACGTGCTGAATCGCTCCGCTGATTCCCAGCGCCAGATAAAGTTTCGGCGCAACAGTTTGTCCCGAACTGCCGATCTGCCGTTCCATGGGCAGCCAGCCTTCATCGCAAATCGGACGCGACGCCGCGATTTCTCCACCGATTGCTTTCGCAAGTTTTTCCGCCAGCGCAATATTTTCTGGCGCTTTAATTCCCCGCCCTACGGCGACGATAATCGGCGCTTGCGTCAAATCCACAGCCTGCTTGGCTTCGCGGAATAATTCCATCGGCTTGGTGCGAATTTGCTCTGGCTTCAAATCCACGTTTACTTTTTTCACAGGCGCTTTTCCGCTCGGATGTGCCGCCGCTAAATCTGCGCGAAATGCACCGGCCTGAAATGTGGCGAACCACGGCGCCGCGCCGGCAAAACTCACGTCCGCAACTGTTTTGCCCTGGAACATTTGCCGCACAAAAATTAATTTGCCGCCTTCATTCCGATACGCGATGCAATCGCCGATCATTCCTTTGCCCAGCGACGCCGCCAATTTCGGTGCAAAATCGCGCACTTGATACGTGTGCGGCAGCAAAACCAAATCGAAGCCGCCTTGCGAAATCACTTGCGCGAGCGCTAAAGAA
>DASYNR010000271.1:0-4903 GCA_036008485.1 Candidatus Acidiferrales bacterium
CGTCCACCGCCACCAATCACAAGTATTTTCATGCAGTGGCAACGATAGTCGTTGCGCGCGAAAATTTCAACCGCGCAGACATGGATGCAAAGGCGCGCCCAAATTCATTGGACAAAATCGCCGTGCGCACTCGTTCGCAAATTTGCGTGTTCACTTGCCCCGCGCGCCGACTCGTGTTGTTATCTAATGCAGCGGCCATGCCCGCCACGGAATTTTCCGCAGCGCGCGGCCGCGAATGCTATGACGTTTCACTGGGATTTCGCGTTAGTTTTCGCCGCGCTGGGAATTCTAATTCCCTGGCGCGGTGCTGTGCGCGTCAATAAACTTATCGCGCGTCCGAAAATCTCCGCGGAAGATCGCCTCTCCATCTACGCTTCCACAATCGCATTTCAATGGGTGCTCACCGCCGTGATCGCGTGGCGATGTTTCGCGCGCGCCCTCACTCCCGAAAATCTCGGCCTCACCATACAGTCGCCCGGCCTGACCGCAATCGTTACGGCAGGAATGGCGATCGCACTTTGCAGCCTGCAATATTTCGGCATTCGCCGTATCGCGTCCATGCCAATCGACGCCGTATCTCGCATGCGGGAAATTTCCTTGCGTCTGATGCCGCGCACCCTCATCGAAGCCCTCGCATTTTCCGCGCTTGCTGTCACCGCAGCAGTCTGCGAGGAATTTATTTATCGCGGATTCGTTTACGCAGCTCTGCAATCAACGACTAGATCGGTCACCGTCGCGATCGTCGCGTCCTCCGCGCTCTTTTCTTTGGCGCACCTTTATCAAGGACGCAAAGGACTCGTCTCCACTTTCATTCTCGGACTCGCCTTCGCGGTCTCTCGCTGGGCAACCGGCAATCTAATCGCCGCGACCGTCACACATTTGGTTGTTGATCTTCTGGCTGGATATGTCGCGCCGGGCTACTTCGCCAAGCAGTCCGCTCAACAGGAAGGCGAAGCCGCAGCAGTTGTCGCGGCAGGCCGAGAATAGACATCAAAATGACACCGCCAGCCAACACATCGAAGAATCCAATTACTACCAATGTAGTGATATCAAATGAGTTCATTCAGAACTGGATCTCTCCATTTCACGTCGACTTGAGCCTCACACAGGTAGAGCAAGTGCAAAAGTACATTTCCCTCTTACTCCTTTGGAATCAGAAGATTAGCCTCACTTCCATCGAAAATCCCCAAGAATTGGTCTCCAGACACTTCGGAGAGAGCTTTTTCGGCGTCAATTTCATCGAAAATCGCGCATGTCGGCTCGCCGACGTCGGATCTGGCGCAGGTTTTCCGGGCTTAGCGCTAAAGATCGTCTTGCCGGAATTACAAGTCTTTTTGATTGAACAAGATACAAGAAAGGCGACGTTCCTCAATGAAGTCATTCGTGCCCTGGAACTGGTCTCGGTGAAGGTTCTTCGATCTCCATACGAGGCTCTAGGGCCAGAAATCTCGAATTTTGACACGGTTGTGGCTCGTGCCGTAGGCAATCATAAGTCACTCTTGAGATGGGCTGCGCCACGTCTGCGTGAGTCCGGCCAAGCGGTCCTCTGGATTGGCGCGGAAGACGCCGCCCGCCTGAGCGAACTTCCAAGTTGGAAATGGCGATTGCCGCTAGCCCTTCCCGACTCGAAAAATCGCGTTTTGCTCTCGGGAGTCCCTATAAGATAAGCACTTAAGTCAAATTGTTCCACGTGGAACAATTTGATCGAGCACCTGCTGGCCGGCATCAACACGAAGGAATTTGCGTTCCAGGGCTTCCGTGTCTCACAACGAGGTCGCCGTGCGTCCGGTCATGTCCAAACTCTCACTGGCAAGGAATCATCGCGTACCGACGCTCCATCGCGCGGTATTCGCGCTAAATCCCTTCTTCAGTCGTCCATCCATTTCGGAGTTGCGCCGCGCACTAGATTGTTGCACGTGGAACAATCCGATCGTTCGCCTCTAGCATTCGACGACCAATTGGACTCATCGGCGCACCCAGTCTAGAAATACTCTAGAGTACCGCCCCAACGCGAGTGGTGCCTACATTTTGGCAAGCGATACCGACACGGATCGAACCAGATCATCGAACGCTGGGAACCCTCATAGGTCATCCGTATCGGACTGCGAGTAAAGCGCAGCCATCGTCAAATTGTTTCACATGGAACAATCGGTGCCGGAATTCTCGTCGCAGTCCCATTACGGCCGATCTGGAGAACCGGTCCACATACATCCTTCGAGAGGCGATTCTCGCCCTTATCCGGAGAAATTGTTCCACGCGGAACAATTCACGCTTCGGGGCCACCCCTCGAGGGAATTCTTCACACTTTCAGCGATCAAATAGTTCCACGTGAAACAACTTGCACATTCACGTCAAATTCTGTTACATTTCGCACGTTAGGGGAACGCATTGGGCCGAATCATTGCAGTTGCAAATCAAAAGGGTGGCGTCGGCAAAACGACGACTGCCATAAATCTCGCATCTTCTCTCGCAGTAGCCGAGCAGCGCACACTCCTCATCGACTGCGATCCGCAAAGTAACACCACCGGCGGCATTGGCTTCCCGAAGGATCCCGCGCGCCGCAGCCTTTACAACGCGCTTATTCTGAAAGAACCGCTGGACCGCATCATTCAGAAAACTCAGGTAGAAGGCCTCGATTTGCTCCCTGCGGACAAGAATCTCGTCGGCGCATCCGTCGAGCTCGTGAACGCACCCGACCGCGAATTCCAATTGCGCACGCTATTGAGTACGATTAAACAAAATTACCAATTCATTATCATTGATTGCCCACCCGCGCTGGACCTTCTAACTCTGAACGCGCTCGTCGCGAGCGACGCCGTTCTCGTCCCGATCCAGTGCGAGTATTACGCGCTCGAAGGCGTTTCCGAATTGCTTGACACGCTGATGCGCATTCGCCGCTCGCTGAATCCCACGCTCGGCATCGAAGGTATCCTGCTCACCATGTACGACGAGCGCACCACGCTTTCTCGTCAGGTTGCCGCCGACCTTCGCAGCTTTTTCGGCGCGCAGGTTTTCACGTCCGTAATTCCAAGAAATGTCCGTCTGGCGGAAGCACCAAGCCACGGCAAACCAATTATGTTTTACGACATAAGTAGTAGAGGTGCTGAATCCTACATGCAACTCGCCAAGGAGGTTGTCGCCAATGACCAGAAACGCGCTGGGACGGGGCCTGGGAGCACTAATTCGGGAGCCGGAGCCGCAACAGAGCCAGCCCCAACCGAATCAAAGCCAAACGCAGCCGCAGCAGCCGCTGGTGCCGGGACAAGTGTCCCATCAGCAGCAGACGCCGGGCCCGCAAACGATTCCGCCACCAATACCGATAGCCCCGCCGCAGACGGGATCGTATCAGGTGGATATAGACCTGATTGATCCGAATCCGTATCAGCCGCGCACGCGTTTTCGCGAAGAAGCGCTCGAAGAACTTTCGCGCTCGATTCAGGCCAGCGGAATTATTCAGCCACTGGTGCTCCGAAAGATGGGCGCTCGCTACCATTTGATCGCGGGCGAACGCCGATGGCGCGCCGCTCAACGCGCCGGACTGCAACGAGTGCCCGCGGTGCTGCGCGATATTCCCGAAGAACAAGTTTTGGAATTAACGCTGGTGGAAAATCTCCAGCGCGAAGATTTAAATCCCGTTGAAGAAGCACGCGCTTTTGACCGTCTGCTGAACGAATTCCATTTGACGCAAGAAGAAGTTGCTACACGCACCGGCAAGGATCGCGCAACAGTTGCGAACGCCGTACGCATTCTGCGTTTGGAAAAACCAATTCTCGATCAGATGGAAGAAGGCAAACTCAGCGCGAGTCATGCGCGTGCACTCGTCGGAGTTCCCGACGCTGAAGAGCGCCAGAAGCTTGCGCATCGCATCGCGCGCGGCGGACTTACCGTTCGCCAGCTCGAAAGATTTATCGTACGCAAATCTCGTGGCGGCGCCGCTGCCAAACCTCCGGCCGGCGAACTCGACCCAAACACTCGCGCCGCACTGGAAGAACTGGAGCGCCATCTAGGCACGCGCGTCACAATGCGCCCGCAAACAAAGAGCAAGCCGGGCCAGATTCAAATCGAGTTCTACGACGACGCACAGCTGAACGGCATCTACGACAAGTTGATGAATTAAACTACAGATGTAGTATTACAGCTTGGACATACACTCAGCGATTCAGAGTTGAACCGCAACGATTCACGATATAGAGTAGCCGTGTCTCCAGCAGGAAGCGACGATTCCGTCAGTTGTGTCAACTGAACTAGAGGTGTCCCGTGGCTTGGCCGTTTTCAGATCATCGGCGCATGTCGGAACCGCAAGGTGAATGGTCCGGCTTCCTCGATAGGACCGTGCGCTTTGAAGGCACACTCGAATTTTCCGGCACGCTTCGCATCGAGGCCCAGGTCAAAGGCAACATCCTCAGCAATCAAACCCTCGTCCTCGGCGAAGGCGCCAAAGTCGAAGGCCAGATCGAAGGCAATCAAGTAATCATCGCCGGCCGCTTCGATGGAGTGATTTTCGCCAAGGGCCGCGTCGAAATTCAGGCCAAAGGCGTCGTCACCGGCGAAATCCATTCGCCATGCCTGGTGATTGAGCCCGGCGGAATTTTCGACGGCCGCTGCCACATGACCTCCTCCACATCAACAACAAAGGCCGTCACGATTCCGTTCCGCTCCGCCAGCAACGGCTAATTAAGTTCGCCGCGCGCTCAGCGCTACCTCGCCGTCATTCACGGTCATCACCATCGCAGTGCCATCTTCCACGAACCGAATTCGCACATCAGGCGCGCCCGCCGGATAAAATTCCCTCTTTCCCAGATGATATAGCGGCCGGCCCATTGTGCCTTTGCGAGTCCACGTGAATTGCCCAGCTTTCATGCCCTGATTTTGCTGCATGGTCACGTCGATCTGCTGCGTCACG
>DASYNR010000272.1:0-8295 GCA_036008485.1 Candidatus Acidiferrales bacterium
CCAATTTCCGGATAAATCATCGGCTCGCCGCCGCAAATCGAAACAATTGGCGACCCGCAATCGTCCACCGCCGCCAAACATTCCGCCACGGTCAGCGACTCATTAATCGTGGACTTATATTCGCGAATGCGTCCGCAGCCCGTGCAAGTCAAATTGCAAGCGTGCAGCGGCTCCAGCATCAGCACCATCGGGAATTTTTTCTGTCCGTGAATTTTCTTGCCCGCAATATAGCCAGCCATCTTCGCGGACATCTTTAGCGGATAACGCATTCGTCCCCCAAACTTTATCCAAAATATCTAGTTGCTGCGGGTGCGAAACTCGGCAGCGTCCAACTCCACGGAGTGGTACTCGCTCCGCCCTTCAAGCATATTCCGATATCGCCCCAGCGCATACACCGGAAACGAATTCCTGTACAAATGATACTTCAAATAAAACACGCGCGGAAATCCGGTGCCCGTCGGCTCATCTTCATCCCACGAACCATCCGCATTTTGCCGCGTCAGCAAGAATTCAATCGCGCGCTCGACGCACGGCTCTTTAATATCGCCCGCCGCCATCAATCCAATCAACGCCCACGCTGTTTGCGACGGCGTGCTCACTCCCACCGACTTCTTCGATTCATCGTCATAAGAAGCGCACGACTCGCCGAATCCGCCATCCGACTGCTGCACCGAGCGCAGCCAATCCGCCGCTCGTCGCGCAATATCTCGCGCCGACAATCCGGCCGCCTCAAGCGCGCGCAAAACTCCACCCGTTCCATACAAATAATTTACGCCCCAGCGCCCGTACCAAGATCCATCCGCTTTCTGATCGTGCTTCAAAAATTCCACACCGCGTTTCATTGCCGGATGTTCGCTCGAAATTCCCAGCCGCGCCAACGCTTCCATCACGCGCGCCGTAACGTCCGCCGTTGAAGGATCAATCATCGCGTTGTGATCCGCAAAAGGAATGCGCGTCAGAAAATGCTTGTTATTGTCGCGGTCAAACGCGCCCCAGCCGCCATCCTTATTCTGCATGCTCAGCAGCCAACTTACGCCGCGGCGAATCGCTTCATGCATTCGCGCGCGATCCGGAAAATCCACGCGTTGCAGCGCAATCAGAACAAATCCCGTGTCATCCACATCCGGATACCAATCATTCCGGAATTCAAAAGCCCAACCGCCCGGCTCCGCGTTGCGATTCTTAATCTGCCAATCGCCGCCGTTCGTGATTTGCTTATGAATCAACCAATCCGCAGCCTTAATCATCGCCGGATGGTTCGGCGGCAATCCCGCTTCCGCCAACGCCGTCAACGCAATCGCCGTATCCCACACGGGCGAAACGCACGGCTGAATCCGAATCGTATCGTCTTCTTCAATTTCCAATTTTCCGAATTCCGCAATTTCTCGCGCCGTAATCGGCTCGTCCAGCGAATGCCCTGTCGCCATTAAGACAAATGTCGAGTTCATGAAGCCCGGAAATATTGCCGCCAATCCTTCCGAGTGCTCCATGTGATCCAACATCCACTCTTTCGCTTGATTCAGCGCACGTTTCCGTAAAGGTTTCCACGGCAGCCGGTCATAAATTTTGTAAGCGCGGTCCGCCATCAGGAAAAAATTTCGCCACGAAACCAGTTGCTTGTCCCAATCGAAAGCTACTGCCTTCCGCCCCGGCGTCACGAAAAGTTCGTCAACGCTCACATCCATCGGCAATGTCCATCGCGGCTTGATCGCGTAAAGAATCGACATCGGCACCAGAAATCCGCGCGTCCACGACGACATTTCATAAATATTGAAGTTGAACCAGTTCGGAAACAGCATCAGTTCAGGAGGAATTGCTGGAGTCATGTCCCAACCCAGCGCTCCCACCAGCGCCATGTTGAATCGGACGTAGGAGTTCGTCCATTCCAGCCCGCCCATTGCATGAACGCGTTCTTTCGCGCGAACCATGTGCGGCGCATCAATCGAGTCGCCCGCAATCTTCAGCGCAAAATACGCCTTCACCGTCGCATTCAAATTCGACGGCCCATCAAAATACGTATTCCATCCGCCATCCGCCAATTGCCGTTGACGCACATATCTCGCCAGCTTGGCAATTCGCTCCGGTTCAGCTCTTCCGAGTACGTTCAAGTAATAGATGTAATCCGACTCAAGTGTTGTATCGGCTTCCAGTTCGCCAATCCAATAGCCTTCTTCCGCCTGCAGAGACAGCAAATGCTGCGCCCCGCGCTCGATCACCTGCGCGAGCCTCTCAGCTAGCGTAGCAGGCACGACAGAGCGCGCGGCAGCTTGCGCCCCGCTTTCCCATTCCAGTCTGGTTCCTGCTGCCATAGTCGTTTGGTCTCTCAAGCCAATCGGTACCTAATGCCCAGCACCGTTAGAGGCCTCAAAAAGCGCACTGGTTGTCCCCAACTCCTCAATTCACTTGCACTTGCAGCCATTCGGGCAAACAATTAGCCAGCTGCAAAACTCCAGATGCACTTGTCTCGCCCCGTGGGAATGGCCTACCTATTGATTTTGGTATTATCGGTGGAATTTGTGGTTCGGTCAACAAATAACTACCAGTACTGTACTAGATTCCCGAATTGCAACTACTCCAGTTTGGCAGCATCCTCCAGCCGGCGCACCCTTTTCGCCAGTTCCGGCAGCCGTCCCATCACCGCGTTGATCTCTTTGGCCTTGTCCAGCGGACGCGCCGGCGCTCCAAACATGATCGTTCCAGCATGAATTACTTTCCCCGCCGCCACACCGGACTTCGGCGCCAGTTGCGCTCCATCCTCAATCCGTCCATGCCCCGCAATTCCCACTTGCCCGCCCAGCATCACATTGCGTCCGATGTATGACGAGCCTGCCAGTCCCGCCTGCGCCGAAATCACCGTGTGCTCGCCAATCTCGCAGTTGTGCCCAATCTGAACCAAGTTATCAATCTTCACTCCGCGCCCGATTCGTGTTGCATCCAACGCTCCGCGATCAATCGTAGTGTTAGCGCCAATCTCCACATCGTCAGCAATTTCCACCGATCCAATCTGCGGAAATTTCTCGAAGCCATTCTCCGTCGGTACAAATCCAAACCCATCCGAGCCAATCACTGCACCGGAATGCAGCACCACGCGCTCGCCCAATTTCACGCACCCTGCAATCGTAACGCGCGGATAAATTCTGCAACCCACGCCAAGCCGTGCTCCCCCACCAACAAAACTTTGCGCGCCAATTTCACAGCCTGCCCCAATTTCCGCACCGTCTTCAATCACCGCGCATGGCCCAACCGAAACTCCATCGCCAAGTTTCGCGGATTTTGATATCACCGCCGACGCATGAATTCCCTTCGCAATAAATTCCTGTGGAACCATCCAGGCGATCGCCCGCGCGAATGCCAGCCGCGGATTTTTCGCGCGCAGCACCGTCTTCCCTGACATCTCCGCTCCCGGAGCCAACACAATACACTGCGCCGCGGATTTGGCCGCCGCATCAAGCTGCTTCGGCGAATCCACAAACACCAAATCGCCGGTCTTCGCGCTACCCACAGAAGCGCATCCGGATATTTTCACGTCCGCATTTCCTTCCAACTCCGCGCCCAAATATTTTGCCAACTCGCCTGCCGTCCGTTCCATAAAACCTCGCTTCCCAAATTTCCGCTTCTCAAAATCAAAATGGATAAATCGATTTCTCACCAGCCGGACGCGTCTTCCACCTCTTATGTACCCAAACCCACTGCTCCGGATTCTTCCGAACGATTTCTTCAATCACTCTCGTGAACCGCGCCGTGTTCTCCCGCACGTCTTCTTCGGTATTTCCAGTTCGTACCAGCTCCAACGCAGGATCAAATCTCAAACGATATTTCCCAATCGCCGCGTCCCACAAAATATATCCCGGCACGACTGGCGCGCCGGTATGCAAAGCCATCCGCGCTATTCCAGTAGTAGTGCACGCGGGAATTCCAAAAAAATTCACGAACACGCCTTCTTCCAAAATCGTGTTCTGATCCGCCAGAATCCCAACCGTCCCGCGATCCGCCAAAACGCGCAGCACTACTCGCGCCGATTGATTTTTCTCAATCGGTTTGTTCCCGGAAAGCGTTCGATAAGAATTCACCAGCCCATCCACATGCGCATTTTCCACTTCCCGCGCCAAAAAACTCAGTGGATATCCAAATCGCGCCTGCGCAAAAGGAGCCAATTCCCACGCGCTAAAATGTCCCGTCAGGACCAGCACGCCTTTCCCAGCGCGCTCCGCTGCCAAAAAATTTTCCAATCCATCCAACAAAACAATTTCTTTGGTGCGCTCCGCCGTGTATTTCGGAAATTGTGAAAACTCCCCGCCCATCCAGCCAAGCTGACGAATCATGCCACTTACAACTTCGCGCCGCGTCTCGTCATTCCATTCCGGAAACGCCAACTTCAAATTAAATAACGCAATCCGTTTCAATCGTGGCGCCAAAGCAAAAAATAAAAACGCCACTCCTGCTCCATAAGCGCGCGCCCCACGACGCGGCAAAATTCCGGCCGTCTTCAGCACCAGCCACATCGCCGCATATTCCAACCATTGCCGCACTCCTCGCATCCCCGCCATTATGCAGAACCCCGGCCCCACCCGCCAGTTTTCATCTACATCCGAACCGAGACGCGATCTCGCGCGCATTGCCATTCCAAACTCAGATACAGCAAACACCGTATTGGAACTCTCCGAACCCGAATGTAGCATTTCTAACATATGTCAGCCGGTATTCTGATCGTCGACGACAGCGCGCAAATTCGCAACATGGTCAGGCTCTGGCTCGAATCCGAACACAAGTTTGAAGTCTGCGGCGAAGCGGCTGACGGAATGGAAGGCATCGAAAAAGCCGCGGAACTAAGGCCCGATCTAATTGTTCTGGATCTCTTGATGCCGCGAATGGACGGCCTGCAGGCGGCGAAGGCGCTTCAATCTAGCATGCCCGAAGTGCCAATCATATTGTTCACGCTCTTCCCCGATTCTGAGCTGGCAAATCAGGCCCGCAAGGCCGGCGTATCTACTGTCTTCTCAAAAATGGATAACATGGGCGCGCTCTGCGATGAAGTCGAAAAGCTCGTCCGCTAGCCGTGATTCTCTTTTCAAATTTGTAGAACCTCTGTCCCGTCACATTGCGAGCTTCTCTGCCGCTGGATATACTCGATGCGAACACTTCTTCGCTCGCGCCGGCCGAGGAGACTACAAATGCGGGATCGCTCTCACCTGATTTCAAAAACTCTTTCTGTCACCATCCGCGTTTCGCTTCTCGGTTCGCTGATATTACTTGGACGCCCAGCTTTGCTCAGCGCCCAATCAAAACCTTCCACCGATCCCCTCCACCAACTGAACTCCTCGGTCGAAACTCTCATCAAAAAAATTTCGCCTAGCGTCGTTCAAATCGCCGTCACCGGTTACAGCACTGTCGAAGAAAACTCACGCGGCTCTGCCGACATCACCGTCGGCCGCCAGCGCGTCATCGGCTCCGGCTTCGTCGTTGACGCCACCGGCTTCATCATCACCAATGCTCACGTAGTGAACGGCGCCGAGCACATTCTGGTCAATCTCCCCGCTACCACAACAGACAGCACTCCGAGCAGTTCGCTCGCGTCTCGGGCCAATGTAGTTCCTGGCCACGTCGTCGGCACAGCTCCGGAGCTTGATCTTGCCGTCATCAAACTCGATGGCCCTGCAAAGCTCGTTGCTCTTCCGCTCGCACATTATTCCGAACTCGTTCAAGGCCAACTCGTTTTCGCCTTCGGCAGTCCGCAAGGACTTCCCAACTCCGTCACCATGGGCATCGTCAGCGCCACTGCTCGCCAGACAAATCCTGATTCGCTGATGGCCTACATTCAAACCGACGCGCCGATCAATCCCGGAAATTCCGGCGGCCCGCTCGTGAACGTTGATGGCGAAGTCGTCGGCGTAAATACATTTATCCTTACGCAGGGCGGTGGCAACGAAGGTCTCAACTTTGCGATTCCCAGCGCGATCGTCAGACTCGCGTTTCAGCAAATCCAGCAGTACGGCCACGTTCACCGTGGAGAAATCGGCATCTCCGTTCAATCCATCTCGCCGCAACTCGCAACCGCGCTGAAGCTGCCTCAAAATTCCGGCGTGATTGTTTCCGATGTTGCTCCAGGCAGTTCAGCTTTGGCGTCGGGTATAAAAATTCAGGACATCATCGCTAGCGTGGACGGTAAGCCAGTCACCAGCGTTCCGTATTTTGGTTTTCAGATGATGACTCACGGCCCCGGCGATTCCGTTCACATGGAAATTCTACGCGGCACAACTGGACTGGTCTTCGACATTCCCGTGAAGCAAAGCCCGCACCAAATTGATCAACTCGCCTCGCTTGCCGATCCTCAAAAAAGTTTGGTGCGTCCGCTCGGCATTCTCGGCATTGAAATTAGTCCCGCACTCGCCGCCGAAATCACCGACCTTCGCGATCCCTACGGTATTCTCGTAGCGGCCCGATCTGCTGGCTCAACTTCGGAAGTTCCTCTCGTCACCGGTGACGTGATTAGAACGCTCGACGGCGTGCCGATGAAAACTCTCGATCAACTCCGCGCAGCTTTGAGCGCCATCAAGCCCGGCGTTCCTTCCGCATTCCAAATTCAGAGAGACGGTGGCCTGCTCTACATCACATTCACTCTCGATCAACTCTGACCGCGATGAGCAAAAATCCGCGATGACCAACATCATAGATAATTTGCGCGGCGGTGATCGCCGCTCCATCGGCCGCTCCGGCGAAGTGGCCGAGCTAATCGCGAAAAGTCCAAAGCTCTTCGCAGAAGTCGTCGACGCAGCGATCAAGGCAGATCCTGTAATCCGCATGCGCGCCGCCGACGCCATCGAGAAAGCTTCTGCAAATTCCCCGGCACTGCTGCAACCGCACATACGCGTCATCCTTAATAAGATCGCCGTCATCCCGCAGCAGGAAGTCCGCTGGCACGTCGCCCAAATCCTTCCGCGCCTGAAACTAACTCCAAAAGAACGCGACCACGCCGTCTCAATTCTGTTCGACTATCTCGAAGACAAAAGCAGCATCGTAAAAACTTTCGCAATGCAAGGTCTGTCCGATTTCGCCCAAATCGATCCCCGACTCCGAACACGCATCCTCCCAATCCTCGCATTCCTCACCGCCAACGGCACCGCCGCCATGCGCGCCCGCGGTCGCATGCTACTGGCAAAGCTCAAGCGATAGCTGGGAATGCCGAACCGCCCCAAAATCCAAACTCTCGGATGGTACTAAGGCTCCATTGTGCCGGACGCACCGAATTGGCAAAGTAGGTCTACGAGGAACCATACAAAGTGTTGAGCAAGATCATACTGATAGCATCGATCGTGAGCGGGGCGCAGTTCTTCCTCGGCTATTTCCGCTCAATGATCGCCAGCATGGCCGCGCAGCCACTCTCCGAGAAGTTCTTCGTTGCCGCTGGTTTCAAGAGCGCCGCGATGCGCGCTGACGATTTCAGCCGCCTGATGAGCCTCCACCGCCTTATGCCGGACGTGAAAACGCTTCCCAACTCAACGCGTCGTTTGAGTATGTATTATTCCGCAGTGAAGATGGTCAGCGGCCTTCCCGGACTTGGCGGCTGGGCGCAGAATGAAATGTCCACCTGCACTCAGTGCCTCGCGGTGATCGTCGACAAGCGCCTGCTTCTCAACTTGGCGTGTGCCGCTGAATCACGCTCGTTCTAAAACACTCGCATTCTTCTACGCACACCTTTAGCTGACGCCATTTCTCCGTCAATGTTAAACTCCACAGTTTGAACCCAACGGTCCCAATTCGTTCCACCGTCGGTATTGATGGCGATAGTGACGACCTGCCTCGCAGCCGTCCACGAGTTTCCAATTGGTTTTTCGCCGTCCTAATTCTGGTGAGTTATGCCGGATATTTCAGCGGACAGGGCGCGCTTGGCCTCGTCGGTCCAGACGAACCGCGTTACGTCTCCATCGCGCGATCCATGGAACGCACAGGAGATTGGGTCACTCCTCGCTTGAACGGCACGCCGTGGTTTGAAAAACCTGCACTTTATTATTGGTCCGCGGCGCTGTCCTTCAAAGTTTTTGGCGAAAATGATTTCGCCGCGCGTTTTCCATCGGCAATCGCCGCAATGCTGGCGGCTGCAGTAATCGCCTGGATGGCCTGGCGCTTCTACGGTGGCACAACAAGTTTGCTGACGCTGCTGATGTTTCCCACATGCGTTGCAACTCTCGCGTTCGCTCGCGCCGCAACTCCAGACATGCTTTTCACCGCCACAATTGCCGGCGCGATGGCTTGCGGAGCCGCACTAATTTTTGAAGAAAATCCAAACTTCTGGTGCCG
>DASYNR010000273.1:0-5083 GCA_036008485.1 Candidatus Acidiferrales bacterium
GCACGTCTCAAATTTATTTCACAATCCATTTCAAGGGCCGCTCGCGAAGAAATTGGCGAAGTGGTCGGGAATGGATCGAGTTTTTTACACGAACAGTGGCGCGGAAGCGGTTGAAGCAGCGCTGAAACTGGCGCGCGCCCATGCACGCAGTAAGCACGGCGAAAATAAAACGCGAATTCTGGCGCTGGAAAACTCCTTTCATGGACGGACGTTTGGAGCGCTCTCGATTACCTGGCCCGTAAAATACCGCCAACCATTCGAGCCGCTTGTACCCGGCGTGGAATTTGTGAAATTCAATGACGTCGCGGATCTCGAAGCGAAATTTGACGCTTCCGTTTGCGCTATCATTATGGAAACGATTCAGGGCGAAGGCGGCATCTATCCCGTAAGCGAAACATTTTGGAAGCGCGCCCGCGAACTGGCCACGCAGCATGACGCCGCGCTGATCGCCGACGAAATTCAGTGTGGACTCGGACGCACCGGCCGCGCATTTGCATACCAGCAATTTTCGGGCGCGCCGGATATTGTCGTAATCGCGAAGCCGCTCGCCGCAGGCGTTCCTCTCGGCGCAATGCTCGCGAAAGAAAGTTTTGCTTCCGTACTCGCGCCGGGAATGCACGGCACTACTTTTGGCGGCGGCCCGCTGGCCTGCGCCGTCGCGCTGGAATTCCTAAATGTAATGGAAGACGAAGACTTGTTGGCGAATGTTCGCGAGCGCGGCGCGGAATTGCGCCGGGGACTCATGGCGCTGGCAAACAAATATGATTTCATCAAAGAAATTCGCGGCGAAGGACTAATGGTCGGAGTGCAACTTTCCGTGGAAGGCGCTCCGTACGTCGCCGAAGCTCTGGCGAATCGTGTGCTGATTAATTGCACGCACGAAACTACGCTGCGCCTGCTTCCGCCGTACATCGTGAAATCCAAAGACGTAAAAGAATTCATCAAACGCATGGACGGAGTTTTTTCCAAAGTTTCAAAAGCGAATTCCAAATCGGCCGATTCGCCGCTCGCGCAGAAGTCTGAACCTGCGCATGACGCGCGAACGCTTGCAGCATCGAGGTGAAAATGAACGCGCTTGCCCCAGCTTCCACCGGCCTCGCCGGCGACATTGCCCATGATTTAGTCACGGGAATGGAATGGCCAGCCGCGACTGTGCGCGAATGCCTTCATCTCGCGGCCGAAGTGAAGTCCGCGCCGGAACGTTACCGTACTGCGCTTGCCGGGAAATTCATCGCCATGATTTTTGAAAAGCCTTCCCTGCGCACGCGCACAACATTCGATATCGGAATGCAAAGCATGGGCGGTGGCGCGGTATTTCTGGACAATACACACACTCGCCTGGGTGAACGCGAAAGTATTAAAGATGTCGCGAAGAATTTGCAGCAGTGGGTTCACGGAATTGTTGCGCGCGTATTTTTGCAAAGCTCGCTCGATGAACTCGCCGAGCACGCTTCCATCCCAGTGATCAACGCGCTTTCCGATCGCTATCATCCCTGCCAGGCGTTCGCGGATTTTCTTACGCTCGAAGAACATTTTGGTGGCGTGCGGGGACTGAAAGTCGCGTACGTCGGCGACGGAAATAATGTTTGCAACTCGCTGATGCTGGCTGGCGCGCGATTGGGCGCGCACGTTCGCGTGGGAACTCCGAAGGGTTATGAACCGCCTGCGGATATTGTTGCTGAAGCGCGACGAGCCGCGAAAGAAACAAAAGGTAAAATTGAATTGTTCCATTCCGCGGAAGAAGCAGCCGAAGGTTCGCAGGCCGTTTACACCGATGTTTGGGCAAGCATGGGCCAGGAAGAAGAAACAGAAAAGCGCGCCAAAGATTTCGCGGGATTTCAGGTCAACAAACCCTTGATGAAGCTGGCGGCATCCGATGCGATTTTTCTGCACTGCCTGCCGGCCCATCGCGGTTCCGAAGTAAGCGCGGACGTGATGGATTCTTCGCGCTCGCTCGCGTACGAACAGGCGGGCAACCGTCTGCATGTGCAAAAAGCAGTTCTGCTTTTACTCCTAAGCTGAAGGGATTCCAAATTGCCAAAGAAAGTTGTTCTTGCCTATTCGGGCGGGCTTGATACGTCCATCATTATTCCATGGTTGAAAGAAACCTATGGCGGATGCGAAGTGATCGCCATGATTGGCGACGTCGGCCAGAAGGAAGATTTGGAAGCCGCACGGAAAAAAGCGCTGGCTACCGGCGCTGCCTCCGCGACGATTGAAGATCTCCGCGAAGAATTTATTACTGAATATATTTGGCCCACATTACGCGCTGGCGCCGTGTACGAGCATAAATATTTGCTCGGCACATCTTTCGCGCGTCCTGTGATTGCAAAACGTCAGGTGGAAGTTGCGTTGAAGCATGGCGCCGACGCTGTTTGCCACGGTTGCACCGGCAAAGGCAACGATCAAGTGCGTTTCGAGTTGACCTACAAAGCGCTCGGCCCGAAATTGCAGATCATCGCGCCGTGGCGCGAATGGAAAATATTTTCGCGCGAAGATGCGATCGCATACGCGGCTGCGCACAACATTCCCATCGAGCAAAGCAAAGCCAACATTTATAGTCGCGACCGTAACATCTGGCATCTCTCGCACGAAGGCGGAGTGTTGGAAGATCCCGCGAACGCACCGGATGAAGCTATGTGGCAGTGGGTGGTTTCTCCGCAAAAAGCGCCCGATACGCCTGCTGACGTGGAAATCGGTTTCGAGCACGGCAATCCAGTTTCTGTAAACGGAAAAAAACTCGGACCGATTGATTTGATCAACACGCTGAACGATGTTGCCGCGGCAAACGGCGTTGGCAGAATTGATCTCGTAGAAAATCGTCTGGTCGGAATGAAATCGCGCGGCGCTTATGAGACGCCGGGCGGCACCTTATTAATGTTGGCGCACCGCGAACTTGAAACGCTGGCTTTGGATCGCGAGACCACGCACTACCAGCAATTGCTTTCGCTGCGCTACGCCGAAATGGTTTATTACGGATTGTGGTTCACGCCACTGCGCGAATCACTTGACGCATTTTTCTCAAATTCGCAAAAGCGCGTCACGGGAACTGTCGGCATGCTCCTCTACAAAGGGAACGTGAATTTCACCGGACGCAAATCGCCCAATTCGCTTTATCACAAGGATTTGGCCAGCTTCGCGATGACGCGTTACAACCCGAAAGACGCCGAGGGCTTCATTAATCTCTTTGCGTTGCCCGTCACAATTCCGCAAGAGGATCCCGCGAAGTGACCGATTCAAATTCAAGCGCCGGTCGGATGTGGAGCGGCAGATTCGACCGCGGGCCCGATAAACTCTTCGACGAATTCCAGCGATCGTTTTCTTTCGACCGTAGGTTGTTGCCATACGAAATCGCCGTGGATCGCGCGTGGGCCCACGCCATCGAACACGCTGGAATTTTATCTGCCGCCGAAGTGCGGAAATTATTTGTGGCACTGGATGAAATTGAAAAGCGCGCGTCGGAAGAACCCGCGTGGCTCGACGCATCCGCCAAAGCAGGCGCGGAAGATATTCATCACTTCGTGGAAATGGCGCTGATCGAAAAACTTGGCGCGCTCGGCGCGAAACTCCACACCGGACGAAGCCGCAATGAATTAATCGCTACAGATTTCCGGTTATTTATTAAGGACGCGTCAGCGCAAATGCGCGGCGCACTCACTGCACTGATCGCCGCGTTGGTCGATCAAGCCGAACGCAACGTCGCCACAGCAATGCCCGGCATGACACACATGCAGCACGGCCAGCCGATTTTATTCGCGCACTTTTTGCTGGCAAATGCCGAAGCATTTCAGCGTGACTCCGCACGATTCGCCGAAGCTGCGTCGTCCGCCGATGCATGTCCGATGGGATCGGGCGCGCTGGCCGGATGCGCGTTCGCAATTGATCGCGCCGCGCTTGCACGCGAGTTGGGTTTTGCGCGCGCGACCACAAATAGTCTTGACGCAGTAAGCGATCGCGATTTCGCGCTGGAATATTTATTCGCGATCGCCGCGCTTGGTACACATCTTTCACGCCTCGCTGAGGATTTTGTCCTGTTCGCCTCGCAAGAATTCGGATTCATCGCGCTGCCCGATGAATACGCAACGGGAAGCAGTCTGATGCCGCAGAAGAAAAATCCAGACGCGTGGGAACTGACGCGCGGGAAAACTGGACGTCTTGTTGGCGCTCTCGTGTCATTGCTGGTGACGATGAAAGGTCTTCCAACAAGTTATCAGCGCGACTTGCAAGAAGACAAAGAACCAGTTTTCGCCGCACACGACCAGGCAATTGCTCTAGTGCAAGTGGCGGCCGGAAATATCGCCGCAACGAAAATAAATGTCGAACGTATGCGCGAACTCGCCAGCGATCCAGCGCTACTCGCAACCGACGCCGCGGATTACCTCGTACGCAAAGGCGTGCCATTCCGCACCGCCCACGAAGTTGTAGGAAAAGTTTTACGCGACGCGGAAAAACGCGGCGAACCTTGGACCGAAACTCCTCTAGCTCGCCTTCGAGAATTCACTCCGGAATTTGGAGCGGACTTTCACGAAGTGTTGAGCGTTGAAGCCTCACTCAAAGCGCATTCGGTAATGGGTGGAACAGCGCCTGAATCGGTACGCGCCGCGATTAGCGAATGGCGCAAAAAGTTGTCATCGTTAGCGAGGGAAGAAACAAAGCACAACGAATCTCGCAGAGAACAGAAGGCAGGAAAATGAGCGCAAAGCACGTCGCGCACGAAGCCGCGACCGAAGCAAAGAAAATGAGCACCGCCGAGCAAACGCAAACAAGCGCGCCCGCGCCAACTCCAATGAATGTGCCCGATGCAATTCCATCACGAGCACTCCCGCGCGGATTCAAATACGCGACAGCCGCGTGCGGATTGCGCCGCAAGAACCGATTAGATTTGGGAATGATTGTTGCCGGTGGCCCGTGCACCGCTGCGGGAATTTTCACGTCGAATCTGGTGAAAGCTGCGCCGGTCCTGCTGTGCCAAAAACATTTGGCGTCAGCCGCATCGAAAATCCGCGCGATTGTGGTGAATTCTGGAAATGCAAACTGCGCGAATGGACCAACTGGAATGCGCGCGTCAAAAGCAACAGCGCAA
>DASYNR010000274.1:0-4601 GCA_036008485.1 Candidatus Acidiferrales bacterium
ATGGAAGGTTTGATGGTCGAAGGCACGCGAACGACTACGATGTCGAGATACGGACAAACTGACGGTGCGCCGAGAATTAGAGTTGTGCAAGAGCGCTGGTATTCGCCTGATCTCCAGATGGACATAATGGTCACCAACGACGACCCGAGACAGCCGACTGTAACGGTGTCGCGATTTACGAACATTCAGCGCACCGAACCGGATCCTGCTCTCTTCAGACTGCCAAGTGGATACACTGTGACATCGCCAAACAAGAAGCAGGAAGAACTTCAGTAATGTGAAATAATGTCTGCGCGAGAGGGCTTCGATCATGAGAGTACTCGGTGACATATCTCGCTTCCGCCAAAAATTTCTGCCGAGCGCAACTGAAATTATATCTCTCGCGATTCTGATCGTCGTGGGCCTGGCATCCGCGACGCAATGCTTAGCACAATCTCAAACGCAAACCGCTTCCGCAAATTCGCCCGCGTTCCAGTACGACGTCGTCTCGATCAAGCCAACCAAATCCCCGACTCGATTCGGACGATTCGTAAATACTCCGGACGGCCTTGCTGCAACAAGCATCACCATGTTCGAGCTGATTCAGCGCGCCTACGGGATTCAAGCCGGAACTGACGACGGGCGAATCGCAGATGGCCCCACTTGGGTGAGGAACGATCATTTTGACGTTGACGCGAAAATGGACAGCGCCGTCACCGAGGCATCGCAAAAACTCAGCCCAAATGATTTGCGAATTGCGCGGCAGCAAATGCTGCAAGCTCTCCTCGCGAATTATTTCAAGTTGACGATCAGCCGCGAAAGCAGAGCGCTCCAAAGATATACGCTATCCGTCGCCAAGGGCGGGCCAAAACTTCAAGAAGCCACGCCCGATGAAGTTGCCGCCAATGCCGCCAGAGTTGCGGCAGGACGTAACGCAGGCGAGTTGTATAGAAACATCCCCGGCGGCGAAACATTCAAATCGTTTTCAATGACGCTGTTCGTGCTGAGATTGTCGCAGATGCTGGAACGTCCTGTGATTGATGAAACTGGACTGACCGGCCTCTACGATTTTGACTTCCTCCCGTTTACGCCTAACGCGGGTCCCGCTCCGGTGCTGGCAGTACAGGGAACAGCGAACGGGCAATCCGCCATTCCGTCGATGGACAACGATGATGACTCCGGCGTGATTGACGCAGCCAAGAAGCTCGGATTGAAATTGGAACGCGGAAAAGGGCCAGTCGAAGTTATCGTCGTCACTCACATCGAAAAACCTGCGCAGAATTAGCGACGCAAGAATTTTATTGCATCCGCGAAAGCCGATCACCCGGCGTCCAATCTGCTTGCGGCTTTCCGCCTCGCACGTAGTCACGAATTCTTTGGATTGGATGCGAAACGGCAGGTGGAGACAACGCATCTACAAAAGAAGGAGCTTAGGTCATGCGAAGACCTGTCGACTTATCTCGAAGCCGCAGAAAATTCTCGCTGTGTGCGTTCGGAATTATAGCGGCCGCCACTCTGATCGTGTTTGGCTTCGCAGATGTGGCGCAAAGTCGAGCTCAGTCACAGCCGCAAAGCGCACCCACCAATGCACCCGCGTTTGAGTTTGAGGCCGCATCAATTAAGCCGACCATGTTGAGCGGCGGTACATTCGCGCCCGGATTCACAACGGACGGATACCGAGCGGCTCATGTAACTCTGCAGACGATGATCGTTCAAGCGTACGGAGTCAGGCAGTATCAGATTTCCGGCGGACCAAGTTGGCTTATCAGCGATTACTTCGATGTTGAAGCGAAGATGGATTCTTCCGTTGCTGACGCGCTGAAAACTCTTGGCCCGGATCAGCTCAAGCTAGCCCGGCAGCACATGCTACAAGCTCTTTTGGCTGATCGTTTCGCGCTGAAGGTTCGGAATGAGACGAAGGAAGGCTCAATATATCTCCTGGTCGTCGGAAAGAATGGCTCCAAGATGCAGGACGCAAAGCCCAGTGCCGCGCATCAGCTAGCGGGGCCGGATAGCGGTGGCATAACAGGCGTTATCGCGTTGGATCGGGGAAGCGGCGGGGGAACGAAAGCGATGGCCACCTCCGTCAACATCCCTTACTTCGCGAGATATCTTTCACAGGTCCTGCGGCGCCCGGTGCTGGACAAGACCGGTCTCACGGGCATTTATGATTTCACCTTGGATTTCGTGCCGGACGTGGGCGCAACTCCAGTCTCGACTGGCTCGGATGACAACACGCTGCCTGCCGATCCAGGTGGAGCGTCGATTTTCACCGCCATTCAACAGCAACTCGGACTGAAGCTCGATCCAGGCAAAGGTCCAGTAGAAACGCTAGTGATTGATCACGTCGAAAGGCCATCCGGAAATTAACCAAAGCGGGCACTCGGCGCGCCTTTCGTAGGGGCCACCTTCAGGTGGGCCGCTTCTTTACGTCCTTGAATTTGCTTTGGAATTCGCTCGCGAAGTTCGTATCATCCCGAGCTCCGAGGGGCCTGCTTCTTCTTTACGTCTTTGAATTTGCTTTTTGGGCTTTTCGGAGAATTAGCACCGCAAGAATTTATCGCTTGCAGGTTAGCCGGTCACCCGCGTTCCAATCCGCCCCCACCTTCCGCGTCTCCCAGGTAATCACAAATTCCTTCGCCGATTTCCTCTCAATCACAAATCGTTCACTCCGCGCCGCAGACGCCGCAAGCGCATTGCCAGTCCAAGTAAACGTATCCGCTTCCCATCCCGGCGAATTAAACAACCGCACCCCGCCAAAATTATCGTGAATAAAATTTGTAAAATGTTTCGCGCCCTTGTCGTATCCAAATAATTCCAGCGCATGGAATTGACTGGGCGCTTGATCCGTCCAGCGAAATGCAACCCACGCTCCATCTAAGTCCGGGGTCGTCGAGATGTGCGCGGCAGTCGGTTTCTTTGACGCGATGAACTCGCCCTCGCAATTCCACTCCCCAAGAAAAAACGCAAGCGGCTGCATCTCCGCCTTCAACGCAGAAGACGCAGCGGCATCGCCCGTCTGTCCCCTCATCCGCGGCGTCGCGATGGACAGCACCGCTAACGATGTGAGCAAGGCTGCGAGCGTCGATGTTTTGAAGTGCCTGCGGCCCAGAATATTTCTGAAATTGCCGAATCGCACGTCCATGATTTCCACCGCCCCAGCTTCATCTACGCCGTTCCCACCTCGAACGTTTCGCCCAACGAATTCCTGCGATGACATTTCAATACCGCACACACCAAACACCGCCTCTCCTCTCATCCCACAATCGCTATCCCCTTTGTTTCCCGACCCTTAGCCAACCTCGTGCGCTTCCGCCAACAGTCGATTTCTCAAAAAACGCGTACCCCCCACCCCACCCTATTTTGCTATGTATTGCAAATAAAGGACTTACAGCGATCTGTGGTTGATCGTTATGCAAATAAAGGACTTAGCCGAGGTTTTGCTTGTGTAGAGCTACCCTTGAGGGCGGCATCCGGGGATTGAAGGTTTTCAGGTGCCATATCTTTTGGCGGGCTTATCGTCTTGGTTTTCTCTTCTACGATCTTCCTCAAATCTTTTCTCTGCGTCTCTGCGTTGAGACGCTTTTTCCTGTCTTTTCCCGCCCTCAAAAACTGCACTATAATGCACTTTTCACCAAAATCCGTCCTCAACATGCATTATAATGCACTTTTTCGACGCTTTCTGCCCTGTTTTGGTGCATTTTTTCTCGCCCCCGAATTCAAAATCCACTACAAAATTTAAACTAGCGCGCCCCATCCCGCCATTCCAGCGCCGCCACTTGATCGTGTAGCTGGCGCGCGATTTCGTCCGGAGCCATCCCCGGCGAGAATTTCATCACTTCTCCAATCGAAACGCGTATCCGTCCCGGCGCGACCCACATTTTATTTTGCACGCGCGGCTCAAAGAGACCATCAATCCGCATCGGCAAAACTGGAACTCCAAGATTTGCCGCCAGCAATCCAGCGCCGCCGCGAAATTCTTGCATCGTCCCGTCAACAGTAACTTTGCCCTCCGGAAAAACCAAAATACTAAACCCGCGATCCAGCGATTCACCAGCAAATCGAAATGATTCCCGGAATCCGGATCGTCGCGGCAACGGAAACACATCAAAAATCAGTACCAGCAAAAATCCCGCCAGTCGATCAATCATCGCGCGCCACATGCCGCGATTTTCTGAAGGATGCCGCATCGCCCGCAGACGTTCTCCATCCATTCCAACGGACAACTGATAGCGAAAACGCGCCGGCAGCGCAGCCATCACCCACGCAATATCTTCATCCGTCACATGATTGCACACCACAAAAATCGGCCCGCGTATTCCGCGCAAATTTTCACGTCCTCGCACTCGCGGATGCGCAAGCAGATGCGTGATCGGCCAAAAAATAAATGTGTAGAGCACCGCGCGAATCCACGTTGCAAACCAGCGCTGAGGCCACACCGGAAAAGAATCATGCGCTGACGCAGGTTCAGTGTGCTGCAAAATTTTCGTCAGGTCCGCAACAGTTGTGTCCGGCGATAATTCCGCTTCATTGATAGAAATTTGATAACGGTCCTCAAGCGCGCCAATTAATTCCACGCGATCAAGCGAGCTAAGTCCGAGATCAGCTTCCAATCGCGCGGA
>DASYNR010000275.1:0-21545 GCA_036008485.1 Candidatus Acidiferrales bacterium
GATTTGATTCATCGGATAAAAACGCGCTATACGATGGGATATTATCCGCAGTCCAGCGTGCCCAGCGAGAAGGCGCACAAATTGGAAGTCCGGCTTGTGCCGTCTTTCGGAAAAAAAGGACGTGATTATGTCGTGGTGGCGAAGAGTGGATTTTACGTTCACGTTCATTAGACGAGGAGAAATCATGCGCGCCAAGCAAATCGTTATCGCAATATGCCTGTGCATCTCAGGCGCAGTTGCGGTGCATTCGCAATCGGGAACGCCGCCGGCACCTCCAACGAAGGCTCCGGACGCGGATACGGCAAAGGCTGCTGCGGTGCAGCGAGTCGTTAGAAAAAGTAACGAGCTAGTGCCAATTAAGCGCTCCCCTCCTCAATATCCCATGGCTGCACGGCAACAACATATCGAAGGCACCGTTTTGTTGCGCGCTGTCATTGGCACCGATGGCCATGTGATCGAAACGAAGTATATTTCCGGTCCCTCTGAATTCGTTCGCCCCTCCATTGACGCCCTAAAACAATGGAGATTCAAGCCGACCCTCGTAGATGGAAATGCTGTCGAGGTGGAAAGCGTGTTTGAGTTTAATTTTAGATTAGGCGGATAAACTTTAAGGGGCTGCGCGATTTTGGATTGGTTGGATTGGGTAGCGCCGACACTCCTGCTTACTCGACGCTGGCGGAGAACGTTTTCGATTGGCATAATGCTGCGCAGAATTTTACCTGATGAACCGAATGGCAAATTCACTGGCAAAATCATTTACGGCAATTCTTGAGCGGGAAAATTCCGGGCTTGGCTGGACGATTATCCGGATTCCTTTCGACGCCGCGAAGTCCTGGAAAACGCGCGGACGCGTGAAAGTGCGCGGCGAAATAAACGGATTCGAGTTTCGCACGACGTTATTTTCCGACGGCAAGGGTGGACACACTCTGCTGGTAAATAAAAAGATGCAGACCGGTGCGGCTGCTGTTGCGGGAATGTCAGCAAAGTTTCGGCTGGAGCCGGATGTGGCCGAACGAAGCGTGAATGTTCCGCCAGAATTGAAGAAATTTTTGGCCGAGGACCGCGAACTGCGCGAATGGTTCGGCAAGCTAAGCTTTTCGATACGAAAGTTTTTTTCGGATCAAATTGCAGACGTGAAGAACACCGAGACACGCCTCCGCCGAGCGGAACAGACTGCGGAACTTTGGCTTTTGACGATGGAAAGCGAGCGAGAATTGCCTCCGATATTGCAAGCCGCGTTTGCACGTGACCCGCGAGCGCGCAAGGGATGGGAGATGATGTCGCAATTACAGCGGCGCGGACACCTGATGGGGATTTTTTATTGTAAAAGTCCAGAATCGCGCGCAAAGAGATTGGCGAAGGCAATGCAGCAGGCCGTGGAAAATGTGGAGAGAAAAACAAAACGCGGGGTGTGAAATAATTTTGGAGCTGTGTTAAGTCTAATCGAGGAGAATAGGCGATGGCAACGGCGAAATCAACGACGGTGAATCGGGACGAACAAGCAAAGCAGTTTGAAGTGGTGTATGCGCGCCTAAGTGAAATGCTGGAAAAACACAAAGACAAATTGTCCGTTGCTGTGGAAAAACCGGGAGAGTTCTGGATGGCTGTCACGGGCGCCATGTATCGCGGAAAGCCACTCGTCTTTGCCGGAGTAAGGATGTGCAAAAACTACGTGAGCTATCACCTAATGTCGGTGTACATGCGCAAAGTCGAAATGTCGGCCGAACTAAGAAAAAGGTTGCAGGGCGGCGCGTGCTTCAACTTCGCGAAAGTAGACGAGAAATTATTCGGAGAGTTGGACAAGTTGACGACATCGGGACTGAAGGATTATCGACCGGAAGTGCTAGAAAAAGAATCCAAGTGGTACAAAAAGAAATAGGAGCAGGAGATTTGCCGGTGCTGAATTCTATTTACTGGACGCGCTAGTGCCTTCACGAGGTACCGCCAAACTTGATCCGATAATTGCGGCAGGAAAGAAAATTATGATGCCGACGATCCAGAACCACAATGGATGATGGCTTTGCCGCATAGTCATGATCGCGCCACCTAGAAAAATCAGGCCCATCAACAGTCCGTGCAATGATTTGAACTGGCCTGCGAAGCGCGCCGCCATAAATGACGCGCCGATGGTGCCAATCGCCCATCCAACCAGCACGAGAATCAGTGACTTCGCGGGCATTGCGGCCATCGCAGCATTCATCGCGGCGGTATCTTCGGGATCGATGCCCGCCGGAAGCGGAAACAGGCGGAGGTTCAAATACACACATCCCGCAATAATTACGAATCCGGTGATAAACCCCATCAAAATTGCGCTGATGCTGCGAAGCGCTGAAATCATGCGTTAACCTTTCGCGTTTGAAATATTTCGGCGAGCGCATGATAACACTTTCGGTCAGCGTCAGACGATTCGCGCTAGAGAATTTGGAAAGCGCATTGGATCGTCGCGGTTAAGGTTATTTTTTCCGGGCGCGGCATCGATACTGGTGGCGGAGGGGGAGTTGAATTGCCACCGCGTTTGGAGACGTAAGACATTTGAATCGCGCTGCTCGCGCCTATTTCCGTTACGCCGCGAATCTGCGTCACGTCAACATTCGCGAAGCGCAGCACTCCGACCTTCTGACCCTTCTGTTCGAGCGCAGCATTCGCGCGCCCGGCAGCGCGACGCATCGCTTCGGCGACGGCGTGTTGCTTCGCAGCTTCTTCATCAGAAAGAGAGTAGGTGAGCGAACGAAAATCCGTGATTTCATCGGTGACGGACTCGTCCATAATTGGGCCGAGCTTGGTGAAATCGCGAACCTTAAGAACAATTTGTCCGGTAACGCTGAACGATTTCGCGCGCTTCTTGCGATCACCTTCATAATACGGAGTGACGAGAAGAACGCCGCTGAAAATGTCAGCTTTTGAAAGGCCGTTTTTTTCGGCGAGCGCTACGACTTTTTGCAGAGCTTGAGACGCTTTGTCGTAGGCAGGCTTTAACTCCTTGTCCTGTGAGGATATGTCGAAGGTCAGCGTGGCTAGATCAGGATCGGCCTCGAAGGTACCGTCGGCCTGAATTACCAGAGTATCGGCAATGAACTTTATGTCTGAGTTCTGAGCTCTGCAGGCGAATGCGGAGACGAGTAGCAGACAGAAACAAAAAGCGGCGCGTTTCATAGTGACCTCCGAGGTTGAACTTCTGCGAATGCGATGCGAAATGCGTTACCTGCGTTGCATAGTGCATCTGAAGCTATAGTGGTGAGCAGAGCGGGGAGAGGAAAACAAGAGGATTCGGAGTGAACTTTTTGACCGGAGACGTCGTTTCATTGTGAGGTAAAGAACATGAATATGAGACGACTGCGAATGATTGATTTTACGGATGGCCGCGGCGTTGCCGGCGCGGTGTTGGCGCTGATGATTGTGGCATCTGGCGGCATTTGTCTGGCCCAGCAGCCGATACGCGTGCGGACGAATCTAGTAAATGTTGGATTCACCGCGCGGAATCCGCAGGGCGCGCTGGTGGATACGCTGACCGAAAATGATATTTCGATTTTTGAGGATGGCGTACAGCAGAAGATTGCATATTTGAAGCGCAGCGTGGACGCGCCGCTGACGCTTGGATTGATTGTGGACACAAGTGGGAGCCAGGAGAGTGAAGCTAAACGGCATAAACATGACATCGAACTATTTTTGAAGAGTGTCTTGGGGCCGAAGGACCGCGCGTTTCTGGTTTTCTTCGAGAATCGAATTCGCCTGATCAGTGATTATTCGCAATCCGGCGATGAATTGCTGGAACGATGGGATGAATTCCACGGGGACGAAAAGAAGGCAAATAAGAAAGACAAGAGCGCCAAAAAAGAACCGGAGTTTCCAGATCTTGGGCCGAGCGAAAAGCGCCTACTGGGAACGGCATTCTACGATGCAATTTACTACTCGGTTTTCGAGAAGCTGGCGCAGGAAACCGGAAGGCGTGCGCTACTGGTTTTCAGTGATGGCGAAGACAATTCAAGTTCGCACGACATGATGAGCGCGATCGAAGCGGCGCAAAGTTCCGATGTGTTGGTGTTCACGATCCGCTACACCGAGGAGAGTCACGGCAAATTGACAGCGCGGAATCAGTACGGCATCCGCGTGATGGAACGCATCGCCAAGGAAACTGGCGGAGCCGAATTTGACGCGAAGACGACGGACCCGCGCGAAAATTTCAAGCAGATTGGCGAAGAACTTCGGTCCATGTACGAAGTGGGATACTATTCGACGAACCCAGATAAGGACGACACTTTCCGAAAAGTTTTGGTGAAGACCATGGTTGAAGGAATAAAGATCCGGTCCAAGCCCGGATATTACGCGCGATAGTGCGAAGCTTAAATTCAATTCCAGAAATATTCCCTTCCCTGCGTGTTGCATCCGCCTGCGATGACGATATACTTCCCGCCGTTGGTTGGAGGAACTACATGATTCGTGTGAGAACGAGTTTGGCAGCTGCGATGTTGCTCGCTGCTGCGACGACGGCAATCCTAATTGCGCCGCGCGCGATCGTTCAAGCGCAGCGCGCTGCGTCAAAGACGCCGGCAGCTTCGCCTGCGCCTGCCGCTCAACCTGCCGCAATTTATTTTCCTGAACGGCTGGATTGGCAGCACAAGAAGCCCGAAGAAGTTGGAATGGATTCGGCGAAGTTGGATGAAGCGGTGAAGGCGGCGATTGCCGACGAAAATCCCGAAACGAAGGACATGAGGCTCTACCTGGCGACAACATTTGGTGCGCATGAGCCGCTGTCCAGCCTGATTGGTCCAGTTAAGGATCGCGGCGCGGCTAATGGAATTATTATTCGGCACGGATATATCGTGGCGGAGTGGGGCGATCCGAAACGCGTGGATATGACGCACAGCGTGACGAAAACATTTTTGACCACGGTGATTGGATTGGCGTGGCAGCGCGGAATGATTCACGACGTGAATGATTTGGCGCGCGATTACATGCCGCCGGAAGTGGATTTATTTGAAGCGCCGCACAATCAAACAATCAAGTGGGACGATTTATTGCGCCAGACAAGCGATTGGCAGGGCACATTGTGGGGAAAACCAGATTGGGCGGACCGTCCGCAGGGCGCGACTCCGGCGGACTGGCCGAATCGGAAATTGTGGGATCCGGGAACGCATTACAAATATAACGACGTGCGCGTAAATGCCATGGCGCTGGCGGCGCTGGAAGTTTGGCGGCGTCCGCTGCCGGAAGTTTTGCGCAGCGAAGTAATGGAGCCAATTGGAGCATCGTCCACCTGGCGCTGGTATGGATATGAGAATTCCTGGGTGGAAATTGATGGACAGAAAATGCAGTCGGTGAGCGGCGGCGGCCACTGGGGCGGCGGAATGTTCATCAACGCCTACGATATGGGCCGCTTTGGATATTTATTTTTGCGAAATGGAAAGTGGAAGGAACGCGAAATAGTTTCGCCGAAGTGGATTGCGATGGCGAGAACTCCAGGCCCCGCGAATGCAACTTACGGTTTCGCGAATTGGTTTTTGAATACCGACCGGAAACCGCTGCCCTCCGCTCCTGCTACGGCGGTATATTTTGAAGGCAACGGAACCAATATTATTTATGTCGATCAGGAAAACGATGTAGTGGCGGTGATTCGCTGGATTCGAGGCGGTGGAGCGCTGAATGAGATTGTCGGGAAAATCCTAGCGTCAATTAAATAATCTGCCGCTGAACACCGCGAGCGAGGTTGCGCAGATGGCCGTGCGAAGACCGATTCCGGAATTGCTGAAATTTCTTTCCGCATACGACAAACGGATTGCGAAACTCGCGCTGGAAGTTCGGAGTGCCGTGCTGACGGCTGCGCCGGACGCCACAGAAGCAATCTACGACGCATACAACGCTGTGGCGATTGGATATTCATTTACTGGGCGCCTGAAGGAAAGTTTCATTCACGTTGCTGTATATGCGCCCCACGTGAATTTGGGATTTAATCGCGGCGCGGAAATGGATGATCCCGAAGGCGTGCTGCTCGGCGATTGCAAAATGGTGCGGCATCTAACAATTTGCGAGCCGGCTGATTTGAAGAAAAAGTATATCGGAAGATTATTGCGGGATGCAGTGCTGGATGGCCGAGCGATGGCTGCGACGAGCAAAGTTCCGACGATACCTCCGCAAAGTGTTGTGAAAGCGATTTACGCGAAGCGACGAAGGCCGGTGCGGGAATAATTTCTTGCGTCGCTCACGCTGCCGTAGATATTACGGCTTCCCTTCCCCGATTTGGTCAACGGACGCGGGCCATCCGTGTCCACAAGAATTACATTTCCAGAAATCCTTGTCGATCAGATAGGACAGGCCGAATCCGGGGACGCCGAGAGCGCCGATTTTGTTTTGCGCTACAAATGTGACGTCGAGCGAATCGCACTTGGGGCAACGCGGCTGCTCATATTCGCCCACGCCGGAAACGTCGAAGGTCTCCGGCACTCCGTGTTCCAGAATTTCGGTTGCAGCAGCGGCGTCCTCCGGCCTAACGAGAAGTTTTATTCCGCCGACCGCATTTGATATGAACCAGTCCATGCGAACAATGTTGTCATCATCAAAGAAGCATTCGATGCCGGCGGATTCGAGGCCACCTTTAGCGAGGAGCGCCTCCGGCAAATCTCGAAAGTGACGCAGGATTACGAGGTCGGGAATATCCGGATGAACGACAGGCTCGGGCTGCGGGATTTCCAATTTAACGTCGAGCGCTCGCCGAGTGAGCTCAGAATTCAGCGCTTCGATCGCTGGTTCGGTAAGGGATTTTGGATCTGCGGCGACCTCTCGCAGTTCGCCCTCCGTCATGGACCCATAGAGTTCGGCAAGGCGGCTGCGTTCTGCTTCGGGATCGCGCGGTTTCATGATGCCGGAATAATACGCGAAACATTCCCGCGCGAGTAAAATATCACTTGGTGCGAACCTTTGCCCGCAACTGAACATCAAACGCATGATGATCGATCCAAAGTTTTCGATTGATTGAACTTTTCAGGAGGCCACGATGCCGAAAGACGAACATTACAGAGCAGCGCAAATGCACAACCTTGCCGCGCATGCGCATATGGTTGCGGCGACACATCACGACAAAGAAGATCACATGACCGGGCACGAATATTCCAAGCAGGCGATGGAACATTCGGCGAAAGCGCATGAGGCTTCGCTGGAAGCGCTCAAGAAGTCCGCGGCGAAGGCGAACCAATCAGACAAAAAGGCATAGCCGCGACGCGAGAATAGTTCGCGACGCTTGTTCCGCGTGGAGAATCCAAATGGTATGGGCTGTGTTAGCGTTGCCCGGATCGAAAGGAGCTTCACGTGTCCGCTGAACTTTACACATCCGCAACTTCGCAAAGTCCCACGCGAACATTAGGAATCTGTTGGATTATTTACGGCATCATCCGGTTGGCGATGGCGCTGTGGCTGTTCGTTTTCAATGGCACAGCGACCGTCATGTTTGGCGCGTTGCTGAATCGGGCGCCCGATCCCTTTACATTGATGAGCGAATTTCATTTTGTTTATGTGGGGCTCATCGTACTTTCCGTGCTTTGCGGCGTGCTGGGAATTCTGGGCGGATTGGCGATGACGGGCGGCCAAGGCTCGGGCCGAAGCATTCTGATCCTCGCGGCGTTCCTTTCGCTTTCCGAAATTCCGTTGGGAGTCGCGCTGGGAGTTTACACGCTGATCGTTCTGATCCCCAGGCGAGTTGCGCAGGCCAGCGGACAGGCGCAGCGCGCCGCATAAAGGAATCACAATTCCATCCAAAAAGAAAAATGGCGGCTTTTCGGCCGCCCTTTTTCTATAAATTGTCGAACTTGCTGAAGTTTTGTTCGCCGAGCTTACTTCGCAGGAACCATTGTGACATCACTCACGTGAATGCTCATGCCGGTGACCGCGCCGCTCACTGTGACGTGGTGACCTTCGTGGCCATGCAGGGCATCCTGATTATCCACGGCATAAACTTTGCCGCCCTTATCTGCCGCGATGACGAGCTTTGAGCCGCCGTCTTCGCACTTCTTGGCGCATTCCACGTTGCCCATCATCTTGGGCATGGTGGAACACTTTTCGTCGATCACGTAACCGGTAACTTTCTCGTCAGCGGCGCGGCTGACACCGACAAACGCTACCGCACAGAATGCGACTGCGAGAAGGGACATTCCGATCTTCTTCATGAGCAAATTCCTCCATTTTCGACCGTAGGATTTGTGAAACTGAGACCCGCAACCCCCAACATCGTTATCCACAATTCTGTACTTCGGGCAGGGCGACTGACAATCAACATATATAACAGTTTGCACATGGCTGTAAATAGAAAAAGTTATGTATTTTTTCGGCCGCCGAATTTCCGCGGCAAATTGCGCTGGGGTATTGGCGTTGCGTGGCGCGGCGTGAATCCGATAGAATCAATTTCTGACTTTCTGCGACGAAAATAATAATGACTGACACCCCACAAAAGCCTCGCATCGCGCTCGGCGCCGATCACGCCGGATTCCCCGTAAAAGAATCCATAAAGCGATATTTGCTGGAGGCGGGATATCCCGTCGAGGACGTAGGGACCTGGTCGGATGAATCGGTGGACTATCCTGATTATGCGAAGAAAGTTTCGGCTCGTGTGGTAGAAGGCGAGGATCGCTTCGGAATTTTAGTTTGCGGAACTGGAATTGGCATGACGATTGCCGCCAACAAAATTGAAGGCGTGCGTGCGGCGCTGGCTTACGACCGCGCCACCGCGCGAATGGCACGTGAACACAATGACGCGAACGTGCTGGCGATTGGCGGTCGAGTAGTGAATGACGCCGGCGCAATCGAAATTGTGAAGGATTTTCTGACCACGCAGTTCGCGGGCGGGCGGCATCAGAGGCGCATTGATAAAATCGCGGAACTGGAACGCGCGCGATTTGAAAAATAAAGATTCGTGAACGAAAAGGAAAATCAAAACGGTGCCTACAAATAATCCATCAAGTGCGCGGATGAATCTTCCTTTGCGGGAAGTCGATCCGGATATCGCGGAAATCATAAAACTGGAAGGCCGGCGTCAGGCGGAAGGATTAGAGCTGATCCCTTCGGAGAATTTTGTTTCTGAAGCGGTGATGGAAGCCGCCGGGTCGGTGCTGACGAACAAATACGCGGAAGGATATCCCGGCAAGCGATATTACGGCGGTTGTGAATTTGTAGATCGCGCGGAAGTGCTGGCGATCGAGCGCGCAAAGAAATTATTCGGCGCGGAACATGCGAACGTCCAGCCGCATTCGGGTTCGCAGGCAAATACGGCGGTATATATGTCCACGCTCCAGCCCGGCGATACGGTGCTGGGAATGAATCTGGCGCATGGCGGACATTTAACGCACGGACATCCGCTGAATTTCAGCGGGCGCATGTACAAATTCGTGCCCTACGGAGTAACGCGCGAAACGGAATTAATCGACTACGACGAAGTGGACCGGCTGGCGCGCGAGCACAAACCGAAAATGATTGTGGCCGGCGCGAGCGCATATTCTCGAATATTTGATTTCGCGCGATTTGCAGAAATTGCCAAGGCCGTGGGTGCGCTGCTTTTCGTTGATATGGCGCACATCGCAGGCCTGGTGGCAGCCGGAGTTCATCCGAGTCCTGTGCCGCACGCGGATTTTGTTTCCACGACCACGCACAAAACTTTGCGCGGTCCGCGCGGCGGATTAATTTTGTGCAAGACGCAATACGCAAAGGAATTGGACAAGTTGATGTTCCCCGGAATTCAGGGCGGCCCGCTGATGCATACGATCGCCGCGAAAGCTGTCTGCCTGAAGGAAGCGATGGAGCCGGAATTTCGCGCGTATCAAGAACAAGTCGTGACGAACGCGCGCGCTCTCGCTGCCGCAATGGCGAAACACGGATTCCGAATTGTAAGCGGCGGCACGGACAATCATTTATTTCTTGTGGATATCCAATCACGCGGACTTACGGGCAAGGACGCGCAGCCAGGGCTCGATCGCGCGGGAATTACCGTGAACAAAAATGCAATTCCATTCGATCCGCTTCCGCCAATGACGGCCAGCGGAATTCGCATGGGCACGCCCGCGATTACAACTCGCGGAATGCGTGAAGCCGACATGGAAAGAATTGCCGCGTGGATTGCAGAAGTGTTGATGCATTTGGGCGACGGCGAAATTGAAACGCGCGTACGCGGGGAAATTGCCGTGTTTACTTCGCAATTCCCTCTTTACGCCGGGCGCTGGTAAGGCTGTAGATCTCAGTTTCTATTTGCGTACCCCAGGTGTCTGCGCCGTTGGTAGGCATGCTAATATGGCCTCAAGTCAGAACGCATTTCAATTAAGCCAGATGTCTGCAACGGAAAGCCGGTGGTTCGGGGAACCCGCATCGCCGTCCAGACGATCTTGGAATTCCTCGCGGCTGGCGATTCCGTGGAGGACGTGCTACGGGAGTATCCGAAACTGACCCGCGCCAATGTGCAAGCGTGCCTGGATTACGCGTCCCGCCTCATGCGTAATCATTTCTCCATAGTTTCGGCAGCGTGAATGGCTATCTCTTCGACGGAAACGTGCCAGCGCGGTGCGGTTTTCGCCGAGGCTCCCCATTGTTACACTTTCGAAAGCGGGCCGAAATCCCACTGATTCCCGGATATGGGAATTTGAGCGCAAGCATGATTTGGTTATTGTAAGCAAGGACGCG
The DNA here is from genome assembly GCA_036008485.1 of Candidatus Acidiferrales bacterium. Lineage (GTDB taxonomy): Bacteria > Acidobacteriota > Terriglobia > Acidiferrales > UBA7541 > DASTCZ01. The sequence continues at coordinate 10,651 of DASYNR010000275.1, forward strand.
GATTTTTCGGATCGAATAATCACGAAGTCGCCGCCGCACGTCGTGCATCTGCGACTCGGTAACCTAGGCAAAGATGAATATCATGTCCTTCTCGCCCACCACTGGCGGCAAATCGAAAAACTCCTCAAATCTCACGAGCTAGTGAATGTATATTCCGACCGACTCGAAGGCACCGGCTGAAATCTATGGCAAATATCCTCATTGCGTCTCGCTTTTATAGTTTCGTCTCGAACACTTCTTCAATCGATAGCTCAGCTACATTTCCATCGCGAATCCGAAAAGCTCGGATTGGTTTCGGCGCGTCCTGCTTCGGCGAAATAATGAAATAGATCGCGTCAGGATAATACGCGTGGCCGATGTCCTTCTCAGATGGAATATTTTCCGTTTCCGGATGTGAGTGGTAAATACCGAGGTGTTCAAGATCCTCCGCGCGAATTTTGCGGAAGATCGTGAAAAGTTCTTGCGGAGCAATTTCGTAGGCCCTCGAACTTGAGAGGGAGTTTTGCGCAGCGAAAATAGTTGTGATTTCCCCAGAGCGGCCGGCCAGTAGACCGCAGCATTCGTGAGCTGGATCCCGGCGCGCTCCCGCCAGCAATTTCCGGAGCACGCTGCTCGTCACGCGGCATATCCCTACCATGCGGCCAATTCTAGCGCGGTTGTTATGAGCGCCAAAACAAACGGGCACGATTCGCGACTGCGAATTGCGCCCGTCAATCCTTCCGCGCAAATGGAACTAGCGATTGGCGTTAAGCGCTCTGCGCCTTCCTCCGCAAAAACGTCGGCACTTCCAAATCATCCGTCTGCACTTCGTGAATAATTTCCGGCGTCTGCCGCGCAGTCGGAGGAGGCGCTGCCTGTGCAACTGGTTCTGGTGCAATGTCTTCGATGCGTCCTGCCTTCCACGTTTTCGGCAAATATGACGACCGCGGCTGCTGAACAACTTTCCGAGCGGCATCGCGGAATCCGGCGGCAATCACAGTAATTTTCACGGACTCCTTCATCGCTTCGTCAAGCACCGCGCCAAAAATAATATTTGCGTCTTCGTGCGCGGCTTTCTGAATGATGGACGACGCTTCGTGAATTTCGTGTAGCGAAAGGCTGGACGATCCGCACACGTTGATGAGAATTCCTTGCGCACCCTGAATCGAATTATCTTCCAGCAGCGGCGAATTGATGGCGCGATTTGCGGCATCAATCGCTCGATTCGCACCGGACGCAACCGCCGTACCCATCACGGCGTAACCCTGTCCGTGCATGATGGCTTTCACGTCGGCGAAATCTCGATTGATAATTCCGGGCACGGTAATGATGTCGCTGATACCCTGAACGGCCTGCCGCAGAATATCGTCGGCGATGCGGAACGCTTCAAAAAAGCTCGTGCCCTTTTCGACAGTGTCCATCAAGCGCTCGTTGGGAATCACGATGACGGTATCAACGCATCCGACAAGTTCTTGGAGCGCTTGTTCGGCCTGCAACATGCGGCGCTTACCTTCAAACGCAAACGGTTTGGTCACGACGGCAACGGTGAGCGCGCCGAGCTCAGTTGCGAGCGAAGCCACAACAGGCGCGGCGCCGCTTCCCGTTCCTCCGCCAAGGCCGGTAGTGATGAACACCATGTCGGAGCCTTCCATGGCGTCAATAATTCTGTCGGTGTCTTCCAGCGCCGCTTTGCGGCCGATGTCAGGATTCGCGCCTGCGCCCAATCCTTTCGTGAGCTTCGCGCCGAGCTGAAGTTTCACCGGCGCCTGGCACATTTTCAGCGCCTGCAAATCGGTGTTGGCCGCGATGAACTCCACGCCTTCCACTTTGGCGCGAATCATGCGGTTGACGGCGTTGCATCCGCCGCCGCCCACTCCGACGACGCGGATTTTTGCGCCCTGCAAAAGTTCTTCGCTAAACGATAGTCGAATTCCTGTGTCCTTCGGTGTCATGTAATTTCCCCCATTTCTTTTACGTGCATCCCGCTCCGGACAGCGCGCCCGATGGACTGGAGTCCCGTCACAACAATCCGGTAAAAAACTTTGCTACTGCAAAAAACTTTTTCTAAAGCTTCTACTGCCCTGCGAACATCGCTTTCAACTTGCCCATCATCGAAGTCGGCCGCGCCGCAACCTGCCGCCGCGCCCGCGCTCCGTACAAAAGCAATCCAACACTCGTGGAATATTCCGGCTGGGCAAATTCTTCCGGCAAGCCGGGCAATCCGCGCGGCACGCCGATGCGCACCGGCAGAGAAAACATTTGCTCAGCCAATTCGACCAATCCTTTTAATTTTGCGCCGCCGCCGGTGAGAACCAATCCCGCCGGAATTTGCGTGTCCAGCCCAGCGCGCTTAAGTTCATCACGCACTAGCGACAACATCTCCTGCGCACGCGGTTCAACTATGTCGCACAACATTTTAGAAAAAACCGTGCGCGGCGGACGATCTCCTACACTCGCGATATCAATCGGAGTATCTTCCGTGATCAAATCGCGAAACACACAGGCATTTTCACGTTTTACGCGTTCAGCTTCCGGTACTGGAGTTCGCAGCCCGACGGCCAAATCATTCGTGAAATGATCTCCGCCAACTGGAACTGCCGCAGCGTGACGTACAACACCGCCCGCGAAAACAACTATGTCCGCACTTCCGCCGCCGATGTCGAGCAGCGCGCAGCCAAGATCGCGCTCGTCCTGCATCAAACACGCTTCGGCGGCCGCTAGCGGCTCCAAAACTGTATCCGAAACAATCACGCCTGCCTTGTTCGCAGCAGTAACCAGATTCTGCGACGCCGAAATTGCCGAAGTCACGATGTGAACGTTCACTTCCAACCGCTGACCAACCATCCCCATCGGCTCGCGAATGTGATCCTGCGCGTCCAGTACAAATTCCTGCGGCAGCACGTGCAGAACTTCCCGGTCCTCCGGCAAAGTGATCGCGCGCGCAGCGTCCACGGCGCGGCGAATATCTTCGCGTTGCACATCGCGCGCTTTTTGGCCGAGCGTAATTCCTCCGCGGCTGTTCACGCCCTTCACATGGCTGCCGGCCACTCCAAGAATTGCGGATTCAACGGGAACTCCTGCGGCGCTTTCCGCTTCTTCCACAGCGCGGCGAATCGAGCTTACCGTGGCATCCAGATTCACGATAAGGCCTTTGCGCAATCCCTTGGATTCCGTCGCGCCAATTGCCACAAATTTAATTCCATCCTCGTCAAGCTCGCCCATCAGCGCGCAAGTCTTCGCGCTGCCGATATCAAGCCCAACGATGTAGCGTTCCTTTTTTGCCAATCCGCCGCTCCGTCTGTTCGTTCACTCAGAGACCATCCTGCATGAATGGTCGCGTGACATTGTTAAATCAATGAGATTTCTTTGCGGTCGCCGGCTTCGTGCTAGCCGGACGCGAAAGTGTTTGCGTATTCATCGGCGCCACAGTATTTTTCACTGCCACCGCGCGCGATTCCGGATTCACCACAACTTGTTTCGAGAAACGAAGGTCGATTGAATCCACTCGGCCCGCTGATGCGCGCCACTGCGAAATATTGTCCACCAGCACACGAAACTTCGTGTCGAAATCCTTCGTTCCAAAATGTACGAGCACCGGTCCTTGATCGTCCAAGCCAGTAATTCCCATTTCGCTTAGACCTGCGAGCGTAACGCGCACATCGCTCGCGTCAGAAAGATCCACCTCGCTAACATGATCTGCGGCGCCAGGTCTCACGGCAGTTAGATCGCGCATAAGCTGAGTGTAATATCCCATGCGCTGCTCACGTTGACTCGCCGGAGTTGCTTCCGAGATTCCGCTCACAACCGGAAATTGGAAATCGCCTTCAACGGGCCGGTCTAACAAAACTCCGTGGCCATCAACCAAGCCAAGATCGGCGCCGTTGCGAAGAAACGCAACCGGAGAGCGCTCCACAATTTCCACGCGCAGGCGATCCGGCAAAATCCGAGAGACGATGGCGTGATCCACCCAGGGAATTGATTCGAGCGCGGCGCGCCGGTCGTCCAGAGGCACGCGTAAAACACTTCGATTCTCGTCTTGCGCAAATTTTTCGGTAATCGCCTGGCGCGCCAGATAGTGCGTGCCCGTAATTTCAATTTGATCCAAGCTCGCGAGAGTTACGCGCGGCGAATATAGAAAAAAACTGCCAACCTGATAGAGCGCGAATCCGCCGACCAGCACGGCTGCGCCAGCTACCATCGCGCGACGATAGAACGGCCAGCTGCGTTTGCCGAATTTCTTGCGGCGAACCTCGACGGGCTTCTGACGCCGCAGGTATCGCGGCTCTTCGTCCGCTATCGCTTCCGGATTAATTGCGTCTATTTCGCTAGTCATTTTGTTTCACACCTGCAAGTTGTGGCATTCACATTTATTGCTACTTCCAGATGATGACCTCTTCTTCCAAAGTGATCCCGTATGATTCCCGCACGCGCTCTCGCACCGTGTCGATGAGCGATAGCATCTGTGCGGCGGTAGCATTTCCAGCGTTGACGAAAAAATTCGCATGGCGGTCGCTAACGCGCGCATCGCCCACATTCAAACCCTTAAGGCCAAGCTCGTCCAGCATTCGGCCAGCGCTCGCGCCCGGTGGATTTTTAAAAATGCATCCCGCGCTCTTTTGATTTAATGGCTGACTGGATCTGCGTTTCTCATTACAGATACGAATCCCGTCGAGAATTTCTTTGAAGGGTTTGGAGGGTAGCTCCAGTTTCACTGCGAGCATAATATCATCGAGCGCGAAAGAAGTGTGACGATATTCGAAGTGAATCTCATCTCCCTTCAAAGTGACCAGACTGCGGCTCGCCGCTCGGTAAAGCTCGACCTCCCGCACGTAAGTGCCGATTTGGATGCCGTAAGCCCCCGCGTTCATCCGCAAAGCGCCGCCAATGGTGCCCGGCACGCCAATCAGACCTTCCATGCCGCCAAGATTATTCTTCGCGCAGAAGGTTACGGTGCGCCCGAGGTCGGCTGCCGCATCAACGAACGCGAAATTCCCTTCCAGTCGGACTTCCGGCTCCGGCTTCACAAGATGCAGCATCACCCAGGGCAGTTCGCCATCGCGAATCAGCAGATTGCTGCCGCCGCCAAGAAATTTGTGCGCGTAGCCGGCGTCGTCCAGCATCCGCACCAGTTCCGGAATAGATGCGCGGCGTTTGATCAGCAACAAATCCGTAGTGCCGCCGATTCCGAGGGACGTGTACTCGGTCAAAGACGCGCCCTCAAGGCGGTCTACGCCTAGATTCGGGAGGGACGCAAGAATTTTGGCGTTTTCGATTCGCATCGCGTGCTCAAAATAACGAATTTACTTCTATTCCTCTGGCAAGAAATTCGGGGCAACTCTTGCGTTCAGCACCACTGCCATCTCACCAGACGCCCGCCCAACATTTCCCGCCCCAATAGTGAGAATGGCGTCCCCCGGCCGCGCTTCCTTCAATAAATAGTCGATCCCGTCCTGCATCGAGCTGCGATAGACCACGTGCTTATGCCCGGCTTCACGAATCGCAGCCGTCAGCGCTTCAGCAGAAATCCCTGGAATAGGAATCTCGCTCGCGGCGTAGATGTCCGTCATTACCAATACGTCGGCGTTATTGAAAGACCGGCAGAACTCGTCCCACATATGGAGGGTTCGCGTGAATCTGTGCGGCTGGAACAGCACCAGCACCCGATTAAACTTGCAAAGCCGCGCAGCTTCCAGCGTCGCTCGAATTTCCGACGGATGATGGCCGTAATCGTCGATCAGAGTGATGCCGTTAATCACGCCCTTCACGTCAAAGCGCCGGCCGACCCCCGTGAAGGCTGCAAGACCTTCGCGAATTAAATCCGCAGGCACGTCAAGATAGAGTGCAACAGCGGCCGCAGCGGCGGCGTTGCGAATATTGTGCATTCCCGGAGGCGCGGCAAGATGAAACAGTCCGAGATCATCGCCGCGATACGTAAGACGAAAATCACTTTGCAACCCATTGTGAACAATGTCCGTGATAACAAGATCGGCCTGGCTGCTGGTGCCGTAAGAAATCACCGGTCGCGTGATGCTCGGCAAAATCGCCTGCACGTTTGGCTCGTCCATGCACAAAATTGCCGCACCATAAAACGGAACCCGATTCACAAATTTGGTAAAGGCGTCCTGAATATCCTCAAGCGAATCGTAATGATCCAGATGCTCCCGATCAATTGACGTGACCACCGCAACAACCGGCGCGAGCAGCAGAAACGTGCGATCGCTCTCGTCCGCCTCAACAACCATGTATTCGCCCTTACCCAGCCTCGCGGTAGTACCCGCCTGATTGACGCGTCCTCCGACAACAAATGTCGGATCCAAATCCGCCGCGGCAAGAACCGATGCAACCATCGAAGTGGTAGTAGTTTTTCCATGGGCGCCGGCAACCGCAATTCCATATTTCAGCCGCATCAATTCCGCGAGCATCTCCGCGCGCGGAATCACAGGAATTTTCAGCCGATGCGCTTCCACAACTTCCGGATTTTCTTTGCGTACCGCGGAGCTGGTAACAATTACATGCGCCCCAGAAACATTTTCCGCTCGATGCCCTTCGTAAACAGTAGCGCCAAGATTTCTCAGGCGGTCAGTGATCGGAGAAAGTTTCGAGTCAGATCCCGAAACGTTATAACCGAGCGTGAGCAAAACTTCCGCGATGCCGCTCATGCCAATTCCGCCGATTCCCACCATGTGAATTCGTTTGAAATTGTGAAATGTCACCATCATGGCCGTGCCACCTGTTCTATCAAGTTGACGATTTCCTGCGTCGCATCTGGCCGCGCAAATTTTCGCGCCTTCGTTGCCAACGCCGCGAGTTCATTTGGCTGTGCAAGCAAACCCAGTATTTCTTGAGCAAGCCGCGCTCCATTCAATTCAGTTTCTGTAAGCACGCGCGCCGCGCCGTCGTGCTCCAGCGCCTGCGCATTTTTCAGTTGATGATTATCCGAAGCTCCCGCAAACGGAATGAAAAGCGCCGCGCGTCCGACGGCAGCAATCTCCGCAATGGTTGTTTGTCCAGCCCGCGAAATTACTAAGTCCGCCCAGGCGAATCGCTCCGGCATGTCATTCAAGAATGGACAAACCTGCGCATCAATTCCCGCCGTCGCATATGCCGCTCGAACATCCTCAAATTCGCGCTCGCCAGTCTGGTGCACGATCTGCAAATTTTCTTTCTGTGACGCCAAATGTTGCAGCGCCTCCTTCATCGCGCGATTAATCGGCCGCGCGCCCTGACTCCCACCTGTAATAAGGATACGAAACGGCGCCTCCGGCTTTCGCGGCGCAACGTATTGAAATTCTGCCCTGACCGGACATCCCGTCATTACCGCTTTATGTCCCCACGCCCGCGCGGTTTCTTCGTAGCCCGTCGCGATGCGCGTCGCAAATTGCGCAAGAATTCGATTCGCGAATCCCGGCGCGGCGTTCGGTTCAAAAATCACTACCGGAATCCTTTTCAGCGCCGCCAGCAATAAAACTGGACCCGCCGCGTATCCGCCCATTCCGAATGCCGCCGTAAATTTGTGCCGGCGCAAAATTGCCGCCGAATCCCACATCGCCGGGCCCAGCATTCCAATGCTGCGGACAAGTTTCATTCCGCCGGATCCCTTCAATCCAACCGAGCGAATTTTTTCGAGTGGCAGTCCCGCTTGTGGCACTAATTTATTTTCTAATCCGCGATCCGTTCCCACGAATACAGCTTCGCGGCCCTCTCCGCGACGCAACCATTCTTTCGTAACGGCCAGCGCCGGAAAAACGTGCCCGCCTGTGCCTCCGCCCGCCACTAACAATTTCGTCACCTCGTTACCCGCTTGCTTTCACCTTCGGCCAAATTGTTTTTCGCGATCAATCCGCGTGCCTGGTAATGGCATGTCCCGCTGACTGACTAATATTTAGCAGCACTCCCGTGGCCAGCAGCATCACCAGCAAACTCGACCCGCCATAACTAATGAACGGCAGCGGAATTCCTTTTGTCGGCAACATTCCCAGCACGACGCACAAATTAATCATCGCCTGGCTGGCAACCATCGTCGTGATGCCCAGCGCGATCAATCTTCCGAATGGATCGAGTGATTCCAGCGCCGCGCGCATCCCTCTCCAAGCGTAGACAGCAAAAAGTGCCAGCACAATAGCACCACCGATGAAACCTAGTTCCTCACAGATAACAGCGAAAATGAAATCCGTGTGCGCTTCCGGCAAATAGAAAAGTTTCTGCCGACTTTCCATCAAGCCGACGCCAGTCAATCCGCCGGAGCCGACCGCAATCAGCGATTGAATCAACTGAAATCCTTTTCCTTGCGGATCAAGATTTGGGTGCAGGAAGCTCATCATTCGTTGGAACCGCCACGGCACAAAAATAATCAGATACAAGACGTACGGCGTCACAACCGCGCCCGCCGCCGCAATAAATTTCATAGAGACGCCGGCTACGAACATCATCGCCAGTGCAATCAAAAATATTTCGATAGCCGTTCCAAGGTCCGGCTGCTTCGCAATTAAAGCAGAAACCACCATCACTGGAGCGAGAGCCGGAACCAGCGTGTGGCGAATATCGTTCATGCTATTTTCGCCCGCACGCATGCGGCGTTCCAGAAACCATGCGAGATACGCGATCACCGCAAGTTTGGCAATTTCGGAAGGCTGAAATCCAACGCCACCAAAAGAAATCCAGCGATGCGTCTCGTGATGCTTATCCAGAAAAAATACGCCGACAAGAAGAAGGATCACCACCGCAAATCCGCCAAAGATAACGGCCGGCTTGCGGAGAAAACGATAGTCAATATTCATCAGCGCAAACATTCCGCCCACGCCGAGAACCAGGAACGCAAGTTGCCGCAGCAAAAAGTGGTACGAGTGTCCGTAATCTGCGCGCGCAGTTACAGCGGACGCGCTAAAAACCATCACCGCGCCAATTAAACAAAGCGCGACAGTCGAAATAAATAGCCAGCGATCAGTTTCGAGTCTTCGGAACATTATTTAGCTCGCCTTGGCGCGACCGTCCGCGGCGAATTCCTCCTGAAGTTGGCGCACGCGCTGCTTGAACACTCGCCCGCGGTGCTCGTAATTTTGAAATTGATCGAAACTCGCGCATGCCGGCGCAAGCAATACTGTGTCACCCGGTTTTGCAATTTCCGCCGCACGTGCAACAGCCCGTTCAATCGTGCCGACAGTTTCCGCCGCAACCGATCCCGCAATCTGCCCACCGATTTTCTCCGCCGCAGCCCCAATCAGCAGCGCCTGCTTCGCGTGTTTCTTCAAAGCATCGCGCAGCAGTGTGAAATCGCCGCCCTTATCCTTCCCGCCAAGAATCACCAGTAAATTCGTAGGAAATGCGTCCAGCGCCTTCAATGTCGCGTCCACATTCGTAGCCTTCGAATCGTTGAAATAGCTGACGCCATTTATTTCCGCCACAAATTCCAATCGATGCTCCACGGCCGCGAAGCTTCGCACAGCGCTGGCAATCGAACGCGGCGCAACGCCCGACAGAAATGCCGCAGCCGCCGCAGCCATCACATTCTCGACGTTGTGTTCTCCGCGCAATCCAATGTCCGCGCGCTTCAGCAAAACAGTTTCGTCACCATCACGGCGCAAAATAATTTGATCGTCGCGCAGAAATACTCCGCTGGCGACGCGCTTCGTGCGGCTGAACCAAAACACTTGCGGCTTCACGGGAGTAAGCTGCTGCGCGCCTTCGTCATCCGCATTCAAAATCGCCGCATCGGATTCCGCTTGATTCTCAAATATCCGCGCCTTCGCTTTCGCATACGCCTCAAGCGATGGATGCCTATCCAGATGATCCGGCGTTACATTCAGCAGCAGTGCGATGTCCGGACGAAATTGATCAATCAATTCCAATTGAAAGCTACTCGCCTCCAGAACCGTCACGCTGCTGTCGCTCGTTTCGCTCACGCGCGAAATCAGGGGAATTCCAATATTTCCCGCGACAATCGTTGGCGCTCCCGCGCTCTCAAAAATGTGCCCAACTAGCGCCGTCGTTGTCGTCTTGCCATTTGACCCGGTAATCGCCACAAGTTTTCCGCGCAAAAATCGCCATGCCAACTCGATTTCGCTCCAAATCGGAATCTGCGCCGCGCGCGCCGCCTGCAACTGCGGCAGCATCGGCGGAACGCCGGGACTCGGAACAATTAAATTCTGCGCCAGAAAAGTTTCTTCTCGATGCCCGCCAAGTTCCATCGCAACTCCGGCGGCAGACAATTTTTCCGCGGCTTCACCAATTTCGGATTCGGATCGCCCCTCCGTGGCCGTAACAATCGCACCACGCGCCGCGCAGAAAAGCGCCGTCGCAATGCCCGTGCGCGCCAGTCCCACAACCAGCACGCGCTTTCCTTCGAGTTCGATTCCCGGTCTCAACCCACTACCTCAGTTTCAATGTCGTCAGCGCAAACAGCGCAAAAATTAGCGCTGCAATCCAAAACCGCACGATAACTTTCGACTCGCTCCATCCCGCCAATTCAAAATGGTGATGCAGCGGCGCCATCCGAAAAATCCGTTTGCCAGTAAGTCGATACGAAGCCACTTGCAAAATCACCGAGAGCGCTTCAATTACAAAAACGCCGCCCACAAAAAAAAGCAAAACTTCCTGCTTGATGATCACCGCGATCACTCCAAGCGTTCCGCCGAGCGCAAGCGATCCCACGTCGCCCATAAAAACATCCGCAGGATGAGCGTTGTACCAAAGAAATCCCATCGACGCGCCGACAAGCGACCCGCAAAACACAGTCAGCTCACCCGCGTGCGGAATATATTGAATGTCCAGATAACCGGCGAATCGCGCGTTGCTCGTTAAATAGGTAAGAACTGTCAGTGCGCCGGCCGCAATAATTGTGCAGCCAATCGCCAAGCCGTCCAGCCCATCCGTGAGATTCACCGCGTTCGACGACCCAACCACCACCACAATAATAAAAA
>DASYNR010000276.1:0-3543 GCA_036008485.1 Candidatus Acidiferrales bacterium
CGCGCGCTTGAAACTTCCGCGTTCGCCCTGAATTTTTTTCTGAAGTTGAAGGATGGAATAGAGCAGCGCTTCCGGACGCGGGGGACATCCCGGCACATAAACGTCAACAGGAATCACCTGATTCACGCCCTGCACGATCGCGTAATTATTGAATACGCCGCCTGACGTGGCGCACGCGCCCATGGAAATTACCCACTTCGGTTCGGGCATTTGCTCGTAGAGCTGCTTGATGACCGGCGCCATTTTCACGGAAACGCGACCGGCGATGATCATCAGATCGGCTTGACGCGGTGAAGGACGAAAAACTTCCGAGCCGAATCGCGCAACATCAAAACGCGCGGAGGCCATGGACATCATTTCAATCGCGCAACATGCCAACCCAAAAGAGAGCGGCCAGACCGAACTTTTGCGCGCCCAGTTGATGGCTTTATCGAGCTGCGTAAAAATTACGCCTTCATCCGTTAGGAATTTGCCGACTTCCTCGGGCGTTTCCAGCGTTACGTTGTGTCCAAGAGTTGTGGCCATGAGTGGATTATTCCCAGCCCCATTCTCGCATACGCGTAGCGCGGGCACAATCGCGCGCGATAAATTGTTTCATCATAAATGCAGATGCTCCCCGAACTTCGAGGAGCATCTGCTCACTTCACGGGGAACAACTTCGGACTAATTATTTCTTGGGGTGTTGCGTGCGATTGTTATGCTTGTCCTGGTAAATTTTGTTAGAAAGTTTGTTCTGCTGCTTGTTGACCTGAGTTTTCTCACCGGACGTGAGCTTGCCGCCGTTCGCTTGGCGATCCGTGCGAACTTCTTTGTTCAGTCCGGCTTCCCTAGATTCCAGCCGGGAAGTTTCGCCCGCCGTCAATTGTCCGCTCTTAATTCCCTGCGCGATGCGGCCCTGCTGATTTTGCTGCCGCTGGCCGACTTCGCTATTCCCCGGTTTCGCGGTGGCGGCGTTGTGTTTGTCAGCGTAAATATTCTTCGAGAGTTTGTTCTGCTGTTGATTGATCTGCGTTTTTTCCGCGCCCGTCAGACTGCCACCGTTTGCAGCGCGGTCAGTGCGAACTTCCCGATTCAATCCTGCTTCTTTGTTCTCGAGGTTGGCCGTTTCTCCGGCGGTTAGTTGGCCGTCCTTCACACCGTTCGCAATACGATCCTGCTGATTTTCTTTGCGATCGCCAATCGTCCCTGGGGGCGGAACAGCGCCAGAGCTCTGCGCGGTCGAAGAAGATTGGCTCGGAGGCGGAGCTTGCTGCGCTGAGGCGATGCCGGCGGAAAATGCCCCGGCCACTGCTGCTGCGACAACCATTGAAATCGATTTGATCCACTCGCGTTTCATAACCAGACCTCGCTCGCTTTAAATTTAACTGCTTACTTCTCTCTCGACCCATTCCATCAAACACGATCGCGCATGGAAAGTTCGCGAATGCGATGGCTTTTATTCAGATTTATTTATTGGCAGGCCCGAAACTTTTCCGCAGAGAAGGGGTTGCGTTACAGCGCAACTTTTCTTAAGCGCAGTGCGTTGGTGATCACGGAGACGGAGCTGAAGCTCATCGCGGCACTGGCGATCATCGGACTGAGCAGCAATCCGAAAACGGGGAATAAAACTCCCGCAGCGAGCGGAACGCCCAGCACGTTATAGATGAACGCGAAAAATAAATTCTGACGAATATTCCGCATCGTAGCGCGGCTCAAACGGCGCGCACGAACGATACCGCGAAGATCGCCTCCGACCAGAGTGATGCCCGCGCTTTCCATCGCTACATCCGTGCCGCTGCCCATCGCGATTCCGACATCTGCGGCAGCGAGCGCGGGGGCGTCGTTGATGCCATCGCCGGCCATGGCAACTTTGCGGCCCTGCGCGATTAGCGCGCGAATGATTACGCTCTTTCCTTCGGGGCGAACTTCGGAGTGCACTTCATCGATGTTCAGATTTCGCGCCACCGCTTCGGCTGTAGTTTTGTTGTCACCGGTGAGCATCACAATCTTCAACCCATCGGCGCGCAATTGTCGCAGGGCCTCTGCCGTTGTTTTCTTTATTGGATCTGCCACGCCGATCATTCCTATTAATTTATCGCCGGCCGCAACGAACATGACAGTGTCTCCGCCCGCGCGCAACTTTTGGGCTTGCGGCACCAGCGAATGCGTTGCGATTCCCTGCTCGTCGAGAAATCTCGAGCTTCCGAGAATGATGCGCCGCCGAGGGAAGCTTCCGTCAGCCGTGATTTCGGCGGTTATTCCGCCGCCGGCGAATGCAGCGAAATTGGAAACTGTCGAGGCTTGCACGTTCCGCTCTTTAGCGGTGGCCAAGATTGCCGCTGCCAGCGGATGTTCGCTCGCGCGTTCCACGCTGGCCGCGAATTGCAGCAACTCTTCTTCGCTGTGCGCACCGGCCGGAATAATTGCGGTTACGCGGGGCTTGCCATCGGTTAACGTGCCCGTCTTGTCCAACACCAGCGTGTCAACTTTTTCCAAAATTTCCAGCGCTTCGGCGTTTTTGATGAGGACTCCGGCGTGCGCGCCGCGTCCAGTGCCGACCATGATGGACATCGGCGTCGCGAGACCGAGCGCGCACGGACACGCGATGATCAGAACGGCGACGGCGTTTACAATTGCATGGGCGAGGCGCGGCTGCGGTCCGGCGATTGCCCACACAGCGAAAGTGATTGCCGCACAAACTAAAACGGCCGGAACAAAATAGGATGCGACGACGTCGGCGAGCCGCTGAATCGGCGCGCGGGTTCGCTGCGCTTCGCTGACCATTTTCACGATTTGCGCGAGCACCGTATCGCGTCCAACTTTTCTCGCACGCATCACGAAGCTGCCGGTGGAATTAATCGTGCCGCCGGTTACGCGCGCGCCTTCCATTTTCTCCACCGGAATTGCTTCGCCGGTGATCATGGACTCGTCCACATTACTGCGGCCTTCGAGAACAATTCCGTCCACGGGAATTTTTTCGCCGGGCCGCACGCGGAGTTTGTCACCGGGATGTACTTCTTGCAGCGCAACGTCTTCATCATGTCCGTCGGGCAAAACGCGGCGAGCGGTGGAAGGTTGCAATCCGAGAAGCGCGCGAATCGCTCCGCTGGTTTGGCTGCGTGCGCGAAGTTCAAGAACTTGCCCGAGAAGCACCAGAGTTGTGATTACCGCAGCGGCCTCAAAGTAGGTTGCGATGCTTCCATTGGCTTCGCGAAATGACGCCGGAAATATTCCGGGCGCCAGTGCGGCAACAACGCTGAATCCATACGCCGCACTTGTGCCGATCGCGACCAACGTAAACATGTTTAGTTTTAGCCGGACGATCGAAGCGGCGCCGCGTTCAAAAAATGGCCAACCGCCCCACAGCACCACAGGAGTGGAGAGTGCAAACTCGATCCATGTGATTTCCCGCATGGAAAGGAGATTTTGCAGAGGTTTGCCGGGAATTAAGTCCGACATGGCCATCAGAAAAATCGGCGTGGTCAACGCGACGCTTGCCCAAAAACGGCCCGTCATGGAAATAAGTTCGGCGTTCGGCGGCTCGGCAAGAGTCACCGTGCGCGG
>DASYNR010000277.1:0-9427 GCA_036008485.1 Candidatus Acidiferrales bacterium
TGAAAACTCAGGACCTTGCGGCTTGAGTTTTACAGATCGAGGATACGGATTTTATTTCTGAGTGTCAAGACAAAGTGACGAAAGAAATATTTTGTTGAAATTTTTCGTGGGTCCAGAATTTCATCAATCAACTGATAAGAATTCTGGCGGAGAGGGTGGGATTCGAACCCACGGTAGAGTTTCCCCTACACACGCTTTCCAAGCGTGCTCCTTAAACCGCTCGGACACCTCTCCGTTTCAGTCCAACCAATGTAACAGATGTCCGTGCGAGGCAGAAACCGCTCCGCGAATCAATGTTGCCCTACGTTGCGCAAGAATTTGACTACTATCCCCTGTAGGAGATTATTCTCGCGTAAGCAATTGCATACAGTCGCCCGTCAGTGTACAAATCACTTCGCCGCTGGTTGAGAAAATATTATTCCGGCTGCACATTTTGAATTGGAATTGTGCACTCTCAGGAGCCACTTCATGAAAACAGTTCGCGCACAAATATATTTCGCGTTGTCTCTAGCAATTCTTCTGGGAGTTAGCTCCAATGGATGCGGCAACAAAAATGAAAGCAGCGGCGCCAACGTAGAAACGCGCGTCGCGGTGAAGACCGGTCTTCCATCCGGGACAGATCCGAATAACTCAAAACTACTCACCTTCGCGGATTTCATTTCCATCCCTGAGCCGCCCGGCGTTGTAAAGAATGATCCGCGCTATGACAAGCAGCGCATCCCCGCATTCTCAAATCCGCAGGGCGTGAAAGAAGGCGACGTCGTTAGTGTAAAAGGCTACATCCACGTCGTCACTCTCATGGGCGATGGAGACTACAACATCCGCCTCACTGCCACTCCCGATTCCTCTGATAATTATATTGTCAGCGAAATTCCTGATGACGACGATATTTCCGACAAAACTCTGCGTCCAATGGTCATCGCCGCACGCAACTTCATCAAATCGCAAATGCTGCAAGGAAAAGATCCGTCACGCCAGGGCACGAATATAGACGCGCCGGCTTACATCCAACTCACCGGCCAGCTTTATTTCAGCGACAATCATGTCGGTGACGCGCCCGCGCCGGATAAACAAGGCACGCATCGCGCCACAAGCTGGCAGATTCATCCGGGCTTAGCGATTGCGTTCAACCCGGAAACTACGCACTGACCCATTGCGCGTTTTCGCTTCGAAAAATTAACGCCGCGCCAAAGCTGCGCCGAAGCCTCGAGTTTGCTACACTTCTCGGGCCGCACTTCTGTTCCCCGCTCCGGGGTGGTGCAATTGGCAGCACACGGGCCTTTGGAGCCTGGAATCTTGGTTCGAGTCCAAGCCCCGGAGCCAAACTTTTTCATCCTGCACTTCCATCTTCAACGCACCAGAAATAATCACCACGAAGGGGATTGCCCCGTGGACCGGAAAACGATACGCTCATCATCGTCATCACCATTGGAAGTACGACTGCTCATAAAACAACTATGAATCCAGAAATCATAACTCTCGGAATTGTCTGGTATGTCGCGTTCCTGTTTTCCACCGTCTGCCACGAAGGCGCCCACGCGCTCGTAGCAAAGTGGGGCGGCGATTTAACGGCGTTCCACGGCGGCCAGGCATCGCTCAATCCGATTCCGCACATTCGCCGCTCGCCATTCGGGCTGGTGGTCGTGCCGCTAATATCCTACGCATGGGGCGGCTGGATGATTGGTTGGGCCAGCGCGCCTTACGATCCGCAATGGCAGCAACGGTATCCGCGCCGCGCCGCATGGATGGCGCTCGCGGGTCCCGCCACCAATTTTATTCTGATGTTTTTCGCGGCAATCGGAATCCGCATCGGATTGGCCACCGGATGGCTGCAAGTTCCGGAAAATTTCGGATTTTCGCGCATCACCGAGCTCGCAAACGGCACAACAAATCTCGCTACCACCTTCATCAGCATCATGTTCGTGTTGAATCTGCTCCTCGGAACATTCAATCTTCTCCCCGTACCGCCGATGGACGGCAACACCGGAATCACCGTGTTCATGGGACCCAGCACCGCGCTTCGCTTCATCAATTGGTCGCGCCAAGGACAATTCGCATTACTCGGATTGGTAGCCGCATGGTACGGATTCGGCTATATTTTTTCGCCGCTACTCGCATTCTCCGTTCGCACGCTCTATTTCGGCCTTCTTCGTTAGAATTCCACGCACAGAAATCCAAAATTTTTCTTCGTTAAAAAACTTTCTTTTTTGAACAGATTGCTACACTATGTCCCCGATACTCTGAACACAGAGTTGGAGGATTGAAATGGAAGAAATGTCAAAAGCAAACCTGCCCACTTCGTTCGGTGTCTTCAGTCCCACCGGACATGTTGTAGTAGCGTTTGAAAATGAGGCCGTCGCGAAAAACGCGCGTCAGGCGCTGATCGCCAGTGGCATCGCGTCCGACAAGATCACGTTGTACCGCGGTGACGAGGTTCTTTCTCAGATCGAAAATAGCCGGAAGACAGACAACAAGCTCTTCCAGCTCGGGCAGGAAGAAGAAAAAGTCAAGCGCTACGACGAACTGGCAAAGCGCGGCTGCGGATTCTTGGTCATCTATGCTCCAAAAGACAAGGAAACAGAGCAAGTGATGAGCATCCTGAAACCCTTTAAACCGAAGTTCGCGGAAAAATATAACCTGCTTACCCTTCAAGAACTCGCCTAAGAATTATTCCTATCGCACTCCTTGCCAATAAAATCCCCGGCGCATGACTGGCGAGCCGGGGATTTCAGCGTCCGCTTCCGGCAATATCCCACCAACGCTCATTTTTATGAATACGGCACATCCTTCGCGCTTCCTTGCATCACATTTCGTCAAATCGGCATCAATATACGTGTGGCATAAAAAGGGCGTCGTGGTTCAAGCCGGCACATTTGTCCAGAATCGCCTGCATCGATCGGACGCAGCGGCCGTGAACCGGCGAGGTAGCACTTCATTTTCAACGCGGAGCGACGCGGAAGAACGGCCACCTGTCTGCACTTATAAAAGGCAGGAGCATCAGGCCAATGACCACACAAGTAATCGCGTCAACCAGCTACCGAGTGGAAACCTCGGGCTGGGATATAGACGAAAACTTCTTCGTCGAGAAAACGGATTTGGAATGGACCGCGGAAGAAAAGTCGATTCACCTGCAGCATCCGGTCCGAAAAGGATCGGTGGTGTTCGTGCGACTCATGGGAATGGATGCGCAGGAAAACACATTCCCAGTCGCGTATCAAGCATCAGCGGTGACGTACCGAACGCACGAGCGGTGTTACGACGTTTCGCTCCTGCAAATGTTACCGCGCATGCATGCCGGATGACCGGCACAATCTGCGCTCAAACAGGAGGATGGATATGAACTCTTACGGCTCTGACGTCAAACAACTAAAATTGCTAAATGCTTGGGACAATATTTGCCGCCAGAGTGGTTGCAGCGCCGAGCAACTTCGCGAATTGCATTGGCTGCGCCCTGACGCTGAAATTGACGCCACATTTTTCCAGGAACTGAGCCCCACTCAGGAACTGGAACTCGAAGACGTTGCAATGTGGCTCGGTCAAACACCGGCCCGTCCGCTAAATTAATCAACGCTCCACGCATCAACACTGATTGAAGCGGTTCCGTTTCGGGAATGGAAAAATTGAATTCATCCCAAAACGGAACTGGATTCCGTGTTTCTCCTCGGAAAAATCAGCAATGAATATCGTCGACAGAAAATATTTCGTGTGCTCATTCTGAAATATTTCCGCCGCAATCACGCCCATTGACTAGGCTTACCGGTGATCGAGTACGCCAACTGTCTTTCATCCAGCTCGTAAAACATCGAACCGGAACAGTTCCCTTCGCCTTTGGTACAGCTATTGCCTCTAGTAGAGGCATGAGTTCAACACTAACCAAACCAATTGAATCTGCAGCACCGAATATGCGCAGCACTTTCATGGTGTGCGTCGTCGATGACGAATCCGCGATGGTCGATATGCTTCTCTCCGCGCTTCACGCGCTCGGCTATGACGCCGTCGGAACCAGCGATCCTCTCGAAGCGCTCGCTCATGTTAAGTCCGGCAGATGCCGCGTTGTAATTTCAGATATCAAAATGCCCAGGATGGATGGGCGCGATTTGCTCGATCAAGCTTTGAAAATTGATCCCGGCGTGAACGTCATCCTCATGACCGGCTACTACTCTCTGGATTCGGCCGTGGATGCCATCCGCCGCGGCGCAGCTGATTATCTTTCAAAGCCCGTCGATCGCGGCCGTCTGAAAAAAACGCTCGATGAAATAGGCGACCTCTTCAACCGCCGCCAGCGCGTCCGCGATCTCGAATCCCAGATGTTGCAGGATCTGAATTTCCACGGAATTATCGGCAAAAGTCCGGTGATGCTGGAAGTCTTCGACGTCGTACGCAAAGTAGCAAAGCACTACACCAACGTTTTGATTTCTGGCCAAACCGGCACCGGCAAAGAACTCGTGGCGCAGGCGCTTCATCAGATGAGTCCCGTCTCTCAGCAGCGCTTCGCCATCTGCAACTGCTCCGCGCTCGTGGATACTTTGTTGGAGAGTCAACTGTTCGGCCACATTCGCGGCTCTTTCACCGGCGCCACCGATACGCGCCCCGGCCTGTTTGAATATGCAAATGGCGGAACCGTTTTTCTCGATGAAGTCGGCGAAACCTCTCTCGCCATGCAATCCAAACTCCTGCGCGTAATTCAAAATCGCGAAATTCAGCGTGTCGGCTCGCCCGAAATTCGTCACGTGGACGTGCGCCTGATTGCCGCCACCAACCGCGATCTGCGCGCGGAAGTTTTGGCCGGAAGATTCCGCGAAGATCTTTACTACCGCCTGAGCACCATTCAAATTCGCGTGCCGTCTCTCGTCGAGCGCCTCGAAGATATTCCGTTGCTTGTTCAATTCTTCTTGAAAAAATACAATCGCGCCTACGGCAAACAAATCCAGGGGCTCACCCGCCGTGCGCAAACTGTTCTGCTTCAGCACGCTTGGCCCGGCAACGTTCGCGAGCTGGAAAATGTAATTTCCGGCGCCGCCATCCAATCCATCGGCGAATTTATTGACGTTGCCGATCTCCCAGAGCAATTGCGAACACCCACTGCTCGCGCCGAATCGCAAAGCGAAAGCTGGCGTCCGCTGCCGCTCGAAGAAATCCGGAGAATTCACATCCACCGCGTTCTCGAAATGAGCCACGGCAATCGTGTCCGCGCCGCACAGTTGCTCGGCATCGGCAGAACCAGTTTGTATCGCTATCTGAAGCGCGCAAATCGCTCGTCGAAAAGCAACGCCGCCGCATCATAAGAAAATAGAAATTCGCCCGCGAATTTACACATTTTTCGTAACTGCACAAATCTCAAGAAGTGTTTCAAACGCGAACATGTCTTCCAGTCTGAAACTGAATATCTTTCGCCGGCCCGAACGGGCCGCTAATTTCAACGAGCCACAGGACAAAATTGGCCTCCCGCGTGCACCAAATAGATCGTCCTTGCTTTAAGCCGCGAAACAGGAAAATTCTCATGAGCGTGCAAATCAATTGGGCCAGCCTTTCCAGCGAAACTCTCGAGGATCGCCGCGAGGGCAAACGCGTCAGCCTTCGATTTGTACTGGAAGTTTCCGGCACAGATGCCGCAGGTGCGCCGTTCCACGTTCAGGGACGCACACGCAACGTCAGCCACCACGGTTGCTGCTTTGAAGTGCCACGATGTATCGTCCGGGGCGAAAAACTCCTGCTCAAAGTGATCCGCCGCAATAGCGCGGGCGACCAGGAAAGCACCGAGGTTCTGCCATTTCGCATGGCCTGGGTCGTTCAGGAGGAAAATCTCTGGGTAGCCGGCGCCGAGATGGTCAAACTCGAAGCCCCTTGGGGCATAACTTTCCCGGAAAAACCAGCGACAAAGGTTTAGTTCGGACTCAAAAACTGTCCGCGCAGCCCCAAGTGGCGCCGACATTCTTGTCGGTGCGCCTCGAAAATTTCGGCACGCCCGATCTGAGACAGTAGCTAACCAGAACCTTCCCAACTTTTTTGCGAGTGGAGATCCGCGCCGCAGGGTTTAATTAGAGTGGCAGATCTCTCAGGCCTAATAAACAGTAGGACAGGTTATACGCAAATGTCTTCACAAATCCGATCAACTCTGGCCTCATCCCTGCTAATTCTGTGCACAATCATGTCCGCACCCGTTCGCGCGCAAGTTCCACACGGAAGCGTGGAACAAATATTATTCGACTCCGCGAATCGCGAACGCGCTGCTCAAAGATTACGTCCGCTGCGTTGGGATAATTCTCTCGCCGCGGGAGCGCGCCAACACGCTCAGCGCATGGCGCAGCAGAATATTCTTTCGCATCAGCTTCCCGGCGAAGAAGATTTCAAAGCTCGCGCACTTCGCGCCGGCGCGCGCTTCAGTGCACTGGCCGAAAATATCGCCGAAGGCCCAGACGCGCCCGGCATTCACATGCAATGGATGAATTCTCCGCCCCACCGCGAAAATCTTCTCGATCCTAAACTTGATTCCATCGGAATCGCCGTGGCCGAACGTGGCGGGGAAATGTTCGCCGTTGAAGATTTCTCACTAGCCGTCGCCGATCTCACGCTCGAAGAGCAGGAACTCGAGGTAGCCGCGATTCTCATCGATAAAAATCTCCATGTAATGAACGACGTGCGTGGCAAAGACAGCACCGACGCTCGGACCATGGTCAATGAAGCGCGCAACGCCTGCGCTCAAAATGGAAAATATGTCGGCGTTCGCCGCAACTCTTTTGTGGTGCGCTACACAACTTCCGATCTGTCTCACCTTCCCGAATCACTCTCCCTCCAACTCCGCAAAAGTGAATTTCATTCCGCCGCGGTCGGCGCCTGCGCCGCATATGACAAATCTAATTTCAGTACTTACCGTCTGGCAGTATTGCTTTTTGACTGAAAGATTGCTCAGCGAAATAATTCCTGCTTGAATCTCGCACTTCCTTGAATTAGATTTCTCCGGTTAAAGGAGGGGTTCCATGAAAATGCGAAATGCGGGCCGAATTCTAATTATTTGCGCGGTGACACTCTTACCCGGCGCTGTGGTCGCCGGTGGAAAATATGATGGCAATTGGATCACCCACCTCGCCTGCGAAGCGCACGGACAGACGCCCGCCTACAAATGGGATTTCCCCAGCACGATTAAAGACGGCATGTTCACTGGACAGCACGGCGAAAAAGATGGCCCCGGCTATCTCGTAATCGAAGGCAAGATCAACGACGACGGCACTTCAAAGCTCGAAGCCAAAGGCACCGTCTCGCAAAATAATGCGCACGGCGTCTTCGCGATGAAGGGCAACAACTACAGCTACAAAATCAAAGCGCAATTTTCAGACGCCAAAGGCAGCGGCACGCGCGATGAAGGCGCCGGAATCCTGGGCCGCAATTGCACTTTCGATTTCACCAAGCAGCCGGACACGCCTCCTGCATCGGATCACTAAATTTATTTCATCGCAACTCATTTCGCACGATCAACCACTAACAACCTATAATGTTGTCGGTGGAATCTGATGCCCATTAGCGAAATCACGTTCTCAATCATCGAATCTCCGCAAGGCGGTTACGAGGCGCGAGCCGTCGGCCACGCTATTTTCACGGAGGCAGATTCGCTAAAGGAATTGAAGACGATGATCCGCGAAGCAGTCGAGTGCCATTTCACAAAACAATCTCGGCCTTGCATAATTCATCTTCGCCGCGGAAAAAGAATCGCCTAAATTTCACACGAAATCCCGCAAATCTTTTCGTCGGCTGACGAGTATCGAGCGCGTGTGCTAGACTTCGCGAAGCAGTTTTGCGTTTCTTAATCTAAACACGAGACTGCCGATGCGTGGAACTTCGGGCTCTGTGCAACGCCGCCCCGCGAACCCCGCCAGGCCCGGAAGGGAGCAACGGTACCGGGATCACGCCGTGTGCCGCGGAGTACCGAAGTTCCTCTCATCGCTTTTTTATTTTGAATCGCTGGCGAATTCATGGCTGACACAAAGACCGACACAAAAACAAACTATCAGGTCATTGCGCGAAAATGGCGTCCGCAAACTTTTCAGGACGTCGTCGGTCAGAGCCATGTAATGACCACGCTCGAAAATGCGATTCGTACCAATCGCATCGCGCACGCTTACATTTTTTCCGGCGCGCGCGGAGTTGGAAAAACTACTACCGCGCGAATTCTCGCGAAGGCTTTGAACTGCGTAAAAGGCCCCACTGCAACTCCCTGCAACGAATGCGATTCCTGCCGCGAAATTACCGCAGGAAATTCCATGGACGTAATTGAAATTGACGCCGCCTCAAATCGCGGCATAGATCAAATCCGCGAGCTGCGCGATATGGTCCGCTATGCCGCAACAGGCGGGCATCACAAAGTCATCATCCTTGACGAAGCGCACATGCTCACCGACGAAGCCTCCAACGCGCTCCTGAAAACTTTGGAAGAACCACCCGATCGCGTGATTTTTGTGATGGCTACAACCGAGCCGGATAAACTTGCCGACACAATTCGTTCGCGCTCGCAGCACTTTCATTTCCGCGCACTTTCGTTCGCGGAAATAAATGGCGCGCTTTCCGAAATTGCGCAAAAAGAAGGACTGAAAGCCGAACCGGAAGCGCTGGGCGTAATGGCCCGCGCAGCGGAAGGCAGCCTGCGCGATGCGCTCTCACTTCTTGAGCAAGCCCGCGCCTATAGCGGCGCAGAAATTACGGACGCGTCGGTACGCGAACTTCTCGGCGTCGTTCCCGAAGAAGCTCTCGGCGAACTCGTCAGCGCAATCGAGCATCACTCCGCAGATAAAGTTCTGGAACTTGTCCACCGTTTTCAAAAAGAAGGCCGCAACCTGCAACACTTTTGCCGCGAAACAATTCGTCATTTCCGTAATTTGCTCGTCGCAAAAGTTTGCGGCGCAGATTCCGAATTAATCGCCGCGACCCCCGAGCAACGTCCGGAGCTCGCGCGCGCTGCGGCGCTATTTAGTGAAGAGGATTTGACGCGCTACTTTCAAATTCTGCTCGACACCGACGACGATCTTCGCCGTAAGCCCGATCCGCGCATCCATTTGGAAATGGGTCTTCTGCGCATGGTGAACGCCTCTCGTCTCGCGCCACTGGAAAAAGTTTTATCGGAGTTAAACCGTGAAGGATCGCCGCGCGCATCCACGTCGCATTCGGCAACTGCAACTCCGTCACACGGGTCAAGTTCGCCCGCATCGGCCGCCGGAATTTTCAGCGCGCCTACAACAACCACACCTGCGGCTCAAACCGCCGCAAGTCCATTCCCACCAAGCACCAGCCCATGGAAGCCCGCGCAAAAAGTTCGCGGCACCACAAGCGATCCGACAATTCTCGTCGCACAAGCCGCCGCAGCCGCCGGCGCCATCGTTGACTCCACTGTGGTTGAAAAAGTAACGCCCGAAAAGGACGCGCCACTCGCGCGCGCCGC
>DASYNR010000278.1:0-3840 GCA_036008485.1 Candidatus Acidiferrales bacterium
CATTTCCAGGGATTCGAGTTGCTGGTGAATAAATTAATTTCGCTGGGAAAACAATTTGATATGCGGGTTTATCCGCAGCGAACGCACGGGATTTTCGAGGGGCGCGGGACGAGTCAGGACGTGTATACAAATATATTGGGATATTTTGAAGAGCATTTACCGCCGATAGCGGTGAGTGCGGGGCATTGAGGCAGGGGAGATTGCGAAGTGGGAGGCGGGCGGGTCACAGACCCGCCCCTACGAATTCATTGTTTCGCGCGGATTTGCGGCGTATGATGCGCGCGATGCAGTAGATTTTCGTGTGGCAATTCATGAAAGAATCCCGCGTGGAGGAGTGTTTGTGGCCCGACGTTTTCTAATTGGCGTGCTGATGTTGATTGCTATCACTGCGGCGTTCACTTCGCCGGCGATTGCGCAACAGTTGAAACCGGACGAGAAGCGCGCGCTGGAAGCAAAACCGGCGGTGGTGCTGATCGTCGTGGAATTCAAAGCGAAATGGACGCTGGGAGATTCGGCCGTCACACTGACGCACCGCGAAATTGGCACGGGATTTTTCTTTCATCCCGACGGATATTTAATTACGAACGGGCATGTGGTGCAGTACGCGAACATGAAAGATCTGCAAGCGGAGAAATCGCGGCAGGAAGAATTGAAGGCGGATAACGTAAGTCAATTGAAGGAAGTGATTGCGGCCTATCAAAAGCAGACGGGAAAAACTGTGACAGAGGCGCAGATAGGCGCGCTGTGGAAGAACGCCAGCATTTCGCAAGTTGGCACACCCACGATTACGGTGGTGCTGGAGAATCGGAAAACGGTGAACGCGGATATTTTGCAATACAGCGCGCCGATTGATGAGAACGGAAAAGATGTGGCCATATTGAAAGTGCCGGGCGGGAATTATCCAACGGTGCCGCTGGGGAATTCCGATCAAGTGCGCTTGCAGGACGCGATCATGGTGATGGGCTATCCGGGCGTCGCTTCGCAATGGGGAGATAATCCGCTGATCAGCGCGGACTCGAACTATGAAGCGTCGGCAACGAACGGACATATTTCCGCGGTGAAAACCGGACCGCTGGGAATGCCGGTGTTGCAAACGGACACGGCGATCACGCACGGAAATAGTGGCGGGCCGGCGTTCAGCGATGACGGCAAGGTGATTGGAATTGCGACGTTTGGAAACGATAGCGTGCAGGGATTTAATTTTTTGGTGGCGATCAACACAGCGATGGAATTTGTGCGGCAGACGGGAGTGAGTCCGGGCCGAAGCACTTTCGACGAGCATTGGGATCGGGCCCTCGATCTGTATGATGCGGGTCAATTCAAGGCAGCGATTGCGGAATTTGACAACGTGCTGCAATTCATGCCGGATTTGCCCGACGCAAGGAAATTTCGCGCGGCAGCAGTGGATGGCGAAGATCATTTGAACGTCGTGCAGAAAACGGTCGAGACGGTGGGTACGACGGGAATTTATGCGATTGTCGGAGCGTTGCTACTGGGCGCGATACTGGTGATCGCGATGCGCGGGAAGAAGTCCGCTGCGAAGCCTGCATCGGCACAACAACAACAGCGGCCAGTTGCCGTGCCAAAAACTGTGGTGGTTGCCAGCGGCGGCGGCGGAATGCCGACGATTGGCAGAGTGAATTACGGCAGCATTCAATTTGGCACGGGCGCGCTGGCCGGACAGACTTTCAGAGTTGGCAGAGATGGAATTTGGATTGGGCGCGATCCGCGATGCGCGGTGGTGCTGGCGGACGAAACTGTTTCTGGCGAGCACGCGTGGATTGTGCCGATGGACGGCGGCGTATTCGTGGTTGATAAAGGATCGAGCAACGGGACGTATGTGAATTCGGCGGATTCGGAGCGAGTGAGCAAAGCGGAATTGAGAGATGGCGATCGGATTTTCATTGGAAGAAAAGGGCCGGTGGCTACTTTTTCTGTGAATTGATTGGGGATCGCAGAACAGAATCCGGAGATCGAGGAGGCGTACAAATGGAACCGAGCGCGATGATTGGTAAGAAAATTGCGAATTATCAGATCACGGAAAAATTGGGCGAAGGCGGAATGGGCGTCGTTTACAAAGGGATGGATTCCAATTTGGGGCGTCCCGTGGCGATAAAAATGCTTTCAGCGCAGCTAGCGCACGACCCGGAAATTGTGGAGCGGTTCCGGGCCGAGGCGCGCGCGCAGGCGAATTTGAGTCACGCGAATCTTGCTGTCCTGTATGCGTTTTTGGTGGAGGACGGCACAGCGTTCATGGTGATGGAATTTGTGGAAGGGCAAACTTTTGAGCAAATGATTCGCGCGCGTGGGCCGATTCCCGTCGAAACGGCGCTGCCTTTATTTAAGCAGGCGCTGCAAGGCGTGGGCGCCGCGCATCGCATGGGGATCGTGCATCGCGATATTAAGCCCAGCAACATTATGCTGAATGCGGCGGGCGTGGTGAAGGTGATGGATTTTGGAATCGCGAAAGTGGTGGGCACGCGCGGAATGACGCGCACCGGAATGCAACTTGGCACACCGGCATACATGGCGCCGGAACAAATCCAAAATAAGCCAATCGATACGCGCACGGATATTTACGCGCTGGGAATTACGTTGTATCAAATGTTGAGCGGGCAACTTCCCTTCCAACATGAAAGCGATTTTGAAACGATGAACTCGCACGTGGCGGCCACACCTCCGCCGATGAAGCAGATGTTTGCTTACGCGCCGATTCAATATCAAAACGTGGTGATGAAAGCTCTGGAGAAGGATCCGAACTATCGTTTTCAAACGGTGGAGGAATTTAGCGCGGCGCTGGACAATCCGGAAAGCGTGCCGGAGCCGGGGTCGGCGGCGACGGTTGTGCCCGTTGGTGTTGTGCGGACGGTTGTCGCGCCGGGAGTTGCTGCGCCAGCAATCGGACGGACAGTGATTGAAGGTTCTGCTGCGGCGGCTGCGAGTACGCCCGCGATTGCGAAAACCGTGATGCAACCTGGAGTGGCTCCGACTGTGATGGCGAGTTCTGCTGGAAGCCCGGCTTCCGCACAAGCGCCAGTCACAGCGAAGAAGGGCGGATGGAACTCGGGGCACACGTTTGCGGTGTGTGCGGTGGCGGCTGCCGCAATCATTTTGGCGGTCGTGTCATTTGGAAAAAAGGGATCGGTACAGACGGTGGCGCAGGTGAACGCGCCTTCGGCATCAAGCGCACAAGGCTCACCATTGGGAGCGCCACAAGTTGCAACGCCCGCGCCTGCTGCGAGCGTGCCGGATGATTTGATGAAAGCCGCGTCGGCGTCGGATCCGTCCACGACCAGTCCTGCGGCGGGCGGAAGCGCCGCGCCGAATGCGCCGATGAAGCCTGCGGCCGGCTCGACGAAACCGGGCGCGGCAGTCCCCTCAGTGGCAGTTAGCGCGCCGGGGGCAAAAGTGAATGTGTCACCGAATGGAGCCGTGCAAGTGAACGCGCCCGGCGTAAGTGTCTCCGTGCCGGCGCAGGATGCGCCGCCGGTAATGCCTGCGATGAGCCAGCAGGAAGTCGAAGAGTTGGAACATCGCATCGATCAACTTTCCGCGCGGGCGGCCGCGATCAATAACAGTCTGGACCGCATGCAGAAGCAGCAGGCGGCATCGGGCTACGGATTGCGCGGAGATATGGTGGCCGCGCAATCCAGCATGAAATTGAATTTGCAGAAGGCGCAGAGTTCCATGGAGCACAACGATCCGGTGAAGGCGAAAAAATACGCGGAATTGGCGACCGCAAATGCGGAGACGTTGGAACAGTTTTTGGGACGGTGAGGGTGGCCGCGAATAGCGGCCGGACGTTATTGTTTTGAGACGTCGACGAAGTAGAGATCAGTT
>DASYNR010000279.1:0-5280 GCA_036008485.1 Candidatus Acidiferrales bacterium
CTTCGGAAATAAATCCTTCTCCATGGCCGGACGAAAAGCGCGCGGCGAGTGATTTCGCGTGGCTGGATCAAGTTGATCGCAAACTCCAGGCCGTTCACATTCGCCAATTCCTTTCCACGCCTTCGGCGGCTCGCGAAGAAGGACTTCGCGCGCTTCTGCGCCGCCACTTATTCAAGCCGGATAAAACATCAGAAGATCGCGACAAAATTGACCTACTCGTCGTGCAATATTTCGCTCTCTGCGCGCCGCGCGAACTGATGGCTGCGCTAATTGATCTGACTGATGTGGCGCGCGTGCTTCAACCCGTCCTCGGCGAAGTGGAAATTGCTGAGCTCGAATGTTGCGAACCGTTGGACGTAATTCTGGAAACCGCTCAGCAATGCCGTACTCTCAGCGATTTTATGGACCAAGGCCTGGTTGAGAAGGGTCGCATCGCCAAAGAAAATGCGGGTGGAATGTTTTACGATCCGGCCGCGCTCGTAACCTTCTGCCGATTCAACTTTCTGCTGCGAAGAATTTTCATCCAATTGCTGCACGCCGATCTGCGCACTCTTGGTCAGATGCTGCTTGAGATTGAGAAGAAAGGAATCAAACAGGTCGATTGCCGCCGAGCCGGATTTTCCGCGACGGAACCAATCGCCAAACTCCGTGAATTCCACAATCGCTGGAAGGCTCCATTTCATCGTGACTATTCGCAAGGCGGAGCGAGCCATCCTTACGAACAATTAATGTCCCTGCGCGCGGATTTGGAAGACGCGCTGAATCCCGCGCCTGCGATGCCGCACGAACCGAGTGCGGGAGAAAATCAGAGTCACGCAAGTGAAGCTGCGGAGCAGACAAGTCACGACCAAATTCACTTGAATCCAGACAGCCCGTCACCTTTTTCCGCCCACGTTCCAAAACAAACAACCGCGGCCGCTCCGAACGCCGAGCAAAGGCCACTCGCAACGAAGAAAGATCCCCCCAATGCCGCGCAGAATCCCCGAGCCCGTACGCCCGGTGTTTCCGATGCAGATTTGGAAAGTTGCGAAGAAAAAATTTGGGAACAATTAATCGCAACTCCGCCGGTGCGAGGACGTTCGATGACCACCGTAACGGTGGAAGGAACGCGAATTTTGCTATCTGCGTGGGAGGTTGCCGCCTTCGTCAGCGATAGCGGACCAACTTCCGAGGACGTGCGTAAAGCAATCGTCGCTAGAGCAATGCTTGGAATGGCTATCGAGCGCAGGAAGCAATTCGTGGACGTAAAAATTCTGCATCAGGCGTTGGCACATGCTCGATCCGGGATTCGACATTTCCAGGAGAGCGTTGATCAACTGAAGCGTGGAAAGAAAATCGACGCGGCGGTAAATCTAAGCATCAGCCTGAAACGACTGCTCTCGCTGGCTGAAGAAGCCGAACAGTTGCAATCCGGCAGCGCGGCCCCGGAAGAAAAGCGATGAACTCCTCGCCTGTATTGGTAGTCTCCGACGATGTGGAATTCATCCGCGAATTTGTGTCTCGTTGGGAAATGGAACAGGACGCGCCGCCGATCACAGTCGTCTCAACTGAAATGTGGAAACAGGCCAGCCTGATTGGCTACGCACTGATCATCGTTGGTTTTCTGCGGCGGAATTCACCGTCGACGCTCGCGACGAACTTTCATTGCGACACAACAGTCTGCGTAGTCGGTGAGCCTGAAAAACTTTCTTCCATTCGCAGCGCGCATCCCGAATGGCTAACTTTTTCTGAGCAACCCGGCTGGCCGGACACTCTGCTCTCCTTTGCGAAAGAAGTTCTCCGCCGAGTCTCCGCCGAGAAACAGGCGCGAGACGCGGAGCTTATATGTTCGGCGCAGCAACGCCTCGCAACTGTCGGCCAATCGCTTTTGACTGCCCGACCCGGCATGGTCAACGCGCTCACTTCCCTGCTGGGAAATGCAGACTTGCTGCTCCTTTCCGACGAATCATTATCCGTTGGTGGGCTGGAGCAGATTCGCACCATGCACAAAATGGCGCTGCGGCTGAACGAAATCCTTCAACGTCTCTCATCGCTCGCGAATGAGATGGAATTAAGTGAATGCGAATCTCAGCGTGAGACGAGCGAGACACACGGCGTGCCGTTGATGCGCGGCGTAACGTCGGACTAAGCAGATCTAAAGTCCGTGGCTGCAATAAGTTAGACGCTGAGACAGATTTTGAAGTGACCAGCGAGCAGTGGCGCGAGACGTGCATTCTTATTAATGAATAGTGCGAAGTGTGAGGCGAAATTAATAGTGGCGGAAGATTTCCAACTCGAACCAACACCACCGGAGTCCTCCGCTGCCGAGCTTTTGGAAAGTAGCGAGTCGGCGGCGCAGGTTCCGCCCGGCCGCCAGTACTGCGTCTTCCGCGCGGGACGCGAGAGATTTTGTCTCCCCGTCCTGGAAGTTGAAGAAGTTGTCGATTGGCCACTGGTTACTCGCGTGCCGCTCGGTCCGCCATTTCTGATGGGAGTTTTTAATTTACGCGGCTCGATCATCCCGGTTGTGGATATCGCCGTAACCGAAGGCCGCCGCCCCGGACTTTCTCCACGAAGCGTTGTTGTAGCGGTGCTTTCTGGAAATGAACGCAGCGAAGATCTTCGTGTCGGCATCGCCGCTGACGAAGTCGTTGGAACATATCCAGCGCTACCGGAATCGCTAATCGATCAGATACCGGATGACATGCCGCACTGCCGCGGAATGTTGAAGCACGATGATCGCCTGGCGCTGGTGATGGATCTGGCGCGAATGGTTCAAGCTTTTCCTGTGCCTGCAATTTAATTATGGGAACGATTCGGATTCAAGTACGGCCGCAAAGAACGAATGAAGTCCCGCAAGAGCGGAATGATGGAGGAATTACGGTCATGAAATCTCGATTGAGTACAACAATCTGGCTGCTTGTCATATCGGCAGGCATCGCCTTCTTCGCAGTCCTCGGGCTGGCATTTGAGGCCGGCGCACATTCCGGCGGCGTGCCGCTATCGCAAGGCCTGCCTCCGGGCAATGCCGGAATCGCGCTGATGGCCGCGTTCGGAATCGCAATCGTGATGGCGATGACGCTGCTGATCATGCTACCCAAGCGCGTATTGCGGCCGATTGGCGCGCTCGCAAGTTTTTCGGAAAGATTCGCGGCCGGCGATTCGCACGCGAAGGCGGATGATTCCTCGCAGGATGAATTTGGATTCATCGCCGGAAACTTGAATCGTTCGCTGACGAAGGTTTCCAAAGCTTACGGAAATCAGGCGGCGCAGGAGTCGCTGCAACGCAGCATCACGGACCTGCTCAATCTGATTAATCAGGTTGGGCGCGGCAATTTGACCCTTCGCGGGAAGGTTACTGACGACGCGCTCGGCAACGTAGCTGAGTCCATGAACTCGATGCTCGATAATTTCACCACCGTTCTTGAACGCGTGCGCCGCGCGGCGATGGATGTTTCCACAAATTCCACGCGAATTCTTGTGGCCACTGATGAGATGAATTCCGGCACAACGCAACAGGATCAGGAAATCACGAACACGTCTTCGGCCGTGGAAGAGCTGACGGTTTCCATGAAACAAGTTTCCAACAATGCCGAAGCGAGCGCGGAAGCCGCTCGCCGCGCTCTTGACGCAGCGGAACAAGGTAACCGCGCGGTGCGTGACACGCTCGAGGGAATGCAGCGCATTCGTTCGTCCGTGCAAGCGACGGCGAGAAAAATTAAATCGCTCGGCGATCGTTCGCTGGAAATTTCGGAAATTATTAACGTAATTAACGACATCACGGAACAAACCAACTTGCTGGCGTTGAACGCCGCCATTGAAGCCGCGCGCGCCGGAGATGCCGGACGCGGTTTCGCCGTCGTTGCCGACGAAGTTCGCAAACTGGCGGAACACTCACGCAGCGCGACGAAAGATATTGCCGCGCTTATCAAGGCGATTCAGGCCGAGACAAACGAAGCGGTCGTCGTCATGGAAGAAGGAACGAAAGAAGTGGAAGTTGGAGCAGGCCTGGCCGATCAAGCCGGAAAAGCGCTGGAAGCAATTTCGAGCGTCGTCCGGCAATCGGCGGAACTGGTTCAAGAAATTTCACTCGCCTCCAAACAGCAGGTACGCGGAACGGAAGGCGTCGCAAACGCGATGCAGATTATTTCCGGAATCACTCGCCAAACTTCGCAGAGCGCGCGCCAGGCGGCAGGCACCGTGGGCGATCTCGTGAAACTTTCAGAACAGCTGATCGACGCGTTATCTCAATTCCGTTCGGATGGCCCAGCGGCCGCGGAAAAACGTGAACCGGTTCTCGCGGAGGCGCGGCGCTAACCCAGAACGCAATTCGGCCGAAATCACCGGGCCACATTGCAACAAACTGGAATTGGCATGAACAAGTCATCCACATCACCGGCGATGGTTGCAGCGTCCGAACTGGATGAGATTCGTACGCTCATCGAAGCGCGCTCGGCCATCTATCTGGACGCATCGCGCGAGCGATTTTTTTCGTCACGAGTGAATTTGTATCTCCACGAATGCGGAGAACGCGATGGCGCCGCGCTAATTCAACGCATCCGGAAATCAAACATCGAATACGATCGCTTCCTCGCGGTGCTACTCACGCAGGAAACTTCTTTCTTCCGCTACCCTGACGTGTTCCGTTCGCTCGAGCAAGTTGTTCTGCCGGATATTCAGGCCCGCAAACTTTGGAATAATCCACGCACGCTGCGCGTTTGGAATGCGGGTTGCGCAACGGGCGAAGAAGCATATTCAGTCGGCATAACCGCGCTGGACACGCTGCCGTTTCCCGACGCATGGGAAATTGAGATTCTTGCGACGGACATTAGCCGTGAAGCGCTGCTCATTGCCGAGCGCGGCGTCTACACCGGCCGGGGACTTGCGAACGTTTCGCCGCAACAATTGCAAACACATTTCACACGCACTGGAAATTCTTATCAAGTGAAGCCGCGCCTTCGGCGATTAATTTCGTTCGTGCCGATGAATTTGGCGCAGGCGCCCTACATCGGCCGTATGGACTGCATTTTCTGCATGAATGTCTTGATGTACTTCTCTGAAGAACGGCGAAACGCATTGCTGCAACGTTTCTATGACACGCTAAATCCAGGCGGATTTTTCTTCCTCGGCCACTCGGAATCGATTAAAGGCGCCTCCGTAAATTTCTCGAGCGCCGTTCACGGCGATTGCCAATACTATTTCAAGCCGTTTGCCGCCGGCTCTCAACAAAAATCCACCGCGCCGGGGTGTGGCTCATGATTGCACACGACGCGAACTCGCTGGAACAATTTCTGCAGGAGG
>DASYNR010000280.1:0-5115 GCA_036008485.1 Candidatus Acidiferrales bacterium
CTACGGCATCTGCGCTTTTTTCGCCACGACAACTTTCGGCTTCAGCTTATAGCGCAGCTCGTCGCGCCCCGCAGCTCCGCCGGCGCGAATTACAAGCTCGCCACCATCAGCGGAAAGTTTCGGCATTGGAAACACGAGCGACACTCGTCCGCGCGGATCCGTTCCCGCTTGCAAACGAAATTCCGGCCGCGCGCCTTCCAGCACAATTTCCACGGTCACGCCTGCCGCCGGCTTGTGCGTCGCGCGTCCGCGCACTTCAATGTTCAACGAAGCGGTCCCGCTAGCTAGCCAAGAACCTGCGTTCAACAATCGCACTTCAATTCCCTTCGGAAACTCAATCGGCGCTGGAGGCACCAGCAACTTCGGCGCAGGTCCTGTCTCGCCAAATTTCAGCACGCCACTTCGCAAATCGCCGATCACATCTCGATGCTGTGAATCCACGCGCTCTTGCAGCGCTTCGTCATTCGCACCCGGCAGCGCCAGCAAATCGTCGTAACTTTTCACGCGCCGGTAGATCACGCGTCCGCTGGAATAGACGGTGGTATCAATCACAGGACGTTCGCCGCCGCGCGCTTCGGTTTCAACGTGAAATTTTTGTTCTTCAACTTGAACCGCGGAATGAGTTCCGATTCCCAAATTATTTTTTCCTCACAAATCAGATGCGCACCGGCTGGCCCGAGTCACACGACTTCATTTGACCGTGCGCCTGCCGACCGTTATTATAGCGTTTCGACTAATGGGTGGAAATCCTCTACAAAGTTACGCGCCGTTATTGATACACCTCCTCGCGGCCCTGCTGCTATCGGGCGCACTGGTGGCAATTTCATCGTTATTTGGATACCGCCGGCCGTCACGCGTTAAATCTCAGCCATACGAATGCGGAATCACTCCGACAGGGGACGCGCGCGAACCTGTTTCCGTGAAATTTTATCTGGTGGCGATGGTTTTTATTTTGTTCGACGTAGAAGCGATATTTTTGTACCCGTGGGCTTACATTTTTCGCGAGTTGCACTGGTTTGGATTTGTCGAAATGCTGATGTACATCGTAATTTTATTGGCGGGATACATTTATCTCTGGAAGAAAGGCGCGCTGGACTGGACTTCTGAACCGAAAGATTAGCGCCCTCGCAATTCTAAAAATGGACGAGCCGGAGGAGTTACAAACAGATTTCATCACCCAGCGTCTGCGCGCGTGGGATGCGCAGTCAGTTGCAGAAGTGCTGGAGTTTCGCGGCGAACGCACGCTGGTTGTGCCGCGCTCGCATCTGCTTCGAGTGGCGGCATTTCTGAAAGGCGAGCCAGACCTCGGCTTCGATTTTCTTTCCGATGTAACCGGCGTTGACCGCTTCCCTGTCGAACCGCGCTTCGAGCTGAACTATCACCTGGTTTCCATTCTCAATCGTCAAGTCCTGCGTTTGCGCGTGCGCGCGCACGGACATGATCCCGTCGTTCCCAGCGTCACAACAATTTGGTGCACGGCCAACTGGCACGAACGCGAAATTTTCGATTTGTTCGGCGTGCGTTTCGAGGGACATCCCAATTTGAGCCGAATTTTGATGCCCGACGATTGGGAAGGCTATCCGCTGCGCAAGGATTATCCGGTGGAGGGCCCGCGCTAATGTCCACCACCACAATTAATACGCCGACCGGCACAGCGAAAACAATGGTCCTGAATATGGGGCCGCAGCACCCGTCGACGCACGGCGTGCTTCGCGTGGTGCTTGAACTCGACGGCGAAAAAGTTGTGAAAGCTTTTCCTGAAATTGGTTATCTGCACACGGGAATTGAAAAATCCTGCGAGGCAAAAACTTATTCGCAGGCCATCACGCTCACCGACCGGCTGGATTATCTCGCGCCACTTTCAAACAATCTTGGATATTGCCTGGCCGTCGAAAAACTTTTGGGATTGGAAGTTCCCAAGCGCGCCCAATACATCCGCGTGCTGCTTACGGAATTGACGCGCATCGCTTCGCATCTGGTTTGGGTGGGCACGCACGCGATTGATATGGGCGCGATGTCCGTATTTTTGTACTGCTTCCGCGAACGCGAAGATGTACTGAAGATTTTCGAGATGGTCAGCGGCCAGCGAATGATGACCAGTTATTTCCGCATTGGCGGACTGGCGCTGGAACCTCCCACTGGCTGGATCGATCGCGTGCAGCGATTCATCGGCAAAATGCCTTCGCGGCTCGATGAATACGAAAGTTTGCTGACCAAGAA
This sequence comes from Candidatus Acidiferrales bacterium, assembly GCA_036008485.1. Taxonomy (GTDB): domain Bacteria; phylum Acidobacteriota; class Terriglobia; order Acidiferrales; family UBA7541; genus DASTCZ01. The sequence goes on from DASYNR010000280.1 coordinate 2,221, forward strand.
TCGCATTTGGATTGGGCGTTTGCGCGGCATCGGCGAAATCGGCTCGGCGGACGCGATCGAAATGGGCTTGAGCGGGCCGACTCTGCGCTCGACCGGCGTGGACTATGACGTCCGCAAATATTTTCCGTATTCAAGTTACGACGAATTTGATTTCGACGTTCCGACGCGCACCGAAGGCGATTGCTACGCGCGATATTTGCTGCGCGTGGCGGAAATCCGCGAGAGCCTGAAAATTGTGAAGCAGGCCATTCCGAAGATTACGCCCTCGGGGCCGATTCGCACGGACGCACCCGGAATTGTGCCGCCGGCTCGCGAGCGCATGAAAACGGAAATGGAATCGCTGATCTACCACTTCAAAATTTTCACCGAGGGATTTTCGCCGCCGCCGGGCGAAGTGTATCAACGCATCGAATCGCCGCGCGGCGAATTAGGATTTTTTGTGGCCAGCGACGGCTCGCCGAAGCCGTATCGCGTGAAAGTTCGCGCGCCTTCGTTCGCAAATTTGCAGGGACTCGCCAAGCTCTGCGAAGGCCGCATGCTGGCCGATGTGGTAGCGTGCATCGGAACAATTGATATTGTGCTTGGAGAAGTGGATCGCTAATGAAGCTGCCCGAACAACTCGAAGCGAAATTTCAAACGCTGGCAAATCGCTATCCGATCAAACGTTCCGCGCTGATTCCCATGCTGCTTTACGGACAGGACGTTTTCGGATTTGTGAGCGATGAGCTGGTTGCAGAAATCGCCGGCCGGCTGGACTTGAACACGCTGCAAGTCACCGAGACGATGGAATATTACTCCATGCTGCGGCATAAGCCCGCCGGGAAGTATCACGTGCAGGTGTGCACGAATGTTTCCTGCATGCTGCGCGGCGGAAATAAAATTTTAGAACACGTCGAACGCAAATTGGAAATTGGGCACAAAGAAGTTACCAAGGACGGAATATTTTCGCTGGAAGAAGTGGAATGCATCGGCGCATGTACTGGCGCTCCGGCGATGCAAGTGAATTACGATTTCTATGAAAATTTAACGCCGGAAACTTTGGATCAAATCATTGACGGGCTGGATCACGGACAGAAACCGGCGCCTGTTGCGCGAACTTCAGGCTCCGTACATCCGCGCCACGCAGGAGAAGTGCCGGTAATCAGCCGGCGATTCGGAATTCCGAACTCGAATAAGCTCGATGGATATTTGAAGAACGAAGGCTATCAGGCGCTCGAAAAAGCTTTAAAGCAAATGACCGCTGAACAAGTGATTGATGAAGTGAAGAAATCGGGATTGCGCGGGCGCGGTGGCGCTGGATTTCCCACTGGCATGAAGTGGAGTTTCGTTCCCAAGGATATTCCCAAGCCGAAATACGTAATCTGCAACGCAGATGAGAGTGAGCCGGGCACTTGCAAGGATCGTCCGCTACTGGAAATGGATCCGCACCAGCTGATCGAAGGCATGATTATCGCCGGAAAAGCCGTCGATTCGCATCAGGGCTACATCTATGTGCGCGGCGAATATCGCGACGTGCTGGATATTATTGATCGCGCGATTGCGGAAGCCTACGCGAATGGTTATCTCGGCAAAAATATTCGCGGTAGCGGATTCGATTTCGACTTAGTCGCGCACACCGGCGCGGGCGCTTACGAATGCGGTGAAGAATCCGCGCTAATGGAATCGCTCGAAGGCAAGCGTGGCTATCCGCGAATTCGCCCGCCCTTTCCTGCCGTCGTCGGACTCTACGGCTGCCCCACGGTCATTAACAACGCGGAAACACTCAGCTCTGTGCCCAGCATTATTTTGCGCGGCGGAGAATGGTATGCGGGCCTCGGCTCGGTAAAAAATGGCGGAACAAGATTATTTGCGATATCTGGACATGTGAATCGTCCCGGCATCTATGAATTGCCGATGGGATTTAATTTGAAACGCATGATTGAGGACGTTGCGGGCGGCGTGCTCGGTGGGAAAAAATTAAAGGCCGTGATTCCCGGCGGAAGTTCCTGCCCTGTGCTGACCGCCGATGAAATTGATATCAACATGGATTTCGATTCCGTCGCGAAAGCCGGCTCAATGCTCGGCTCCGGCGGAACCGTTGCGATTGACGAAGACACCTGCATGGTGGATTTGGCGCGCCGTATTATGCATTTTTACGCGCATGAATCCTGCGGATGGTGCATCCCCTGCCGCGAAGGAACTTCCTGGCTGCGCAAAATGCTCGACCGCTTTCACGAAGGCATGGGCCGCGAGGAAGATATCGACATGGTCGATCAACTTGCAAAAAATATGCTCGGCAAAACTTTCTGTCCGCTGGGCGACGCCGCCGCGCTGCCGACAATCAGTATCGTGAAAAAGTGGCGCAATGAATTTGAAATGCATTTGAACGGAAATAAATGTCCATTCAAGCCGGCCGAAGTTCTGGCCGCGAGATAAAAAGTTAGCATACGTTTATTTGTACCAGGAAATTGGGAAACGAATGGCTGAACAGAAACTCGTCACGCTGAAAATTAACGAACGCGAGATTCAGTGCGCGCCCGGAACGCTGGTGATTGAAGCGTCCCGCCGGCTGGGCATTGAAGTGCCGTCGTTCTGCTATTACCCCGGACTTTCATTGCAAGCCGCGTGCCGCATGTGTTTGGTGGAAGTGGAGAAAGCGCCGAAGTTGCAAACGGCCTGCACGCTCACCGTCGCCGAAGGAATGATCGTCCGCACCGATACGCCGCAAGTTCATGCCGCGCGAAAAGGAATGCTGGAGTTTTTGCTGGCGAATCATCCGCTGGATTGTCCCGTCTGCGATAAAGGCGGCGAGTGCGAATTGCAGGACATGGTTTTCCGTTACGGCGCGGACAAGAGCCGCTTCATCGAAGAAAAAAATCACCGGCCCGAAGAAAAATGGTCCGAAGCGGTTTATTA